>JBFWWQ010000397.1:0-2505 GCA_050246095.1 Pseudorhodoplanes sp. | reverse complement strand
CCGGAGATCGAGATCGAGTTGAACTTCGGCATGTGCGCCGAGGTGAACGCGAAAATGTCGGAGATGATGCGCAGCGACGGGCCCGGCGGATAGATGTAGGTGTTGCGCACCATGAATTCTTTGAGGATGTCGTTCTGGATCGTGCCCGAGAGCTTCTCGGGCGGCACGCCCTGTTCCTCTGCGGCGACGATGTAGAGTGCGAGCACCGGCAGCACCGCGCCGTTCATCGTCATCGACACCGACATCTGGTCGAGCGGGATGCCGGAAAACAGCGTGCGCATGTCATAGATCGAATCGATCGCGACGCCCGCCATGCCGACGTCGCCCGATACGCGCGGGTGGTCGGAGTCGTAGCCGCGGTGGGTCGGAAGATCGAACGCCACCGAGAGGCCCTTCTGCCCCGCCGCGAGGTTGCGGCGGTAGAAGGCGTTGGAATCTTCCGCGGTCGAGAACCCGGCATATTGCCGGATGGTCCACGGCTGGTTGACGTACATCGTGGGGTAGGGGCCGCGCAGATAGGGCGTGATCCCCGGATAGGTGTCGAGGAAATCGAGTCCGGCGACGTCGGCCGCGCCATAGACCGGCTTGAC
This sequence comes from Pseudorhodoplanes sp., assembly GCA_050246095.1. GTDB lineage: Bacteria > Pseudomonadota > Alphaproteobacteria > Rhizobiales > Xanthobacteraceae > Pseudorhodoplanes. Next base: position 1,915 of record JBFWWQ010000397.1, on the reverse strand, counting down.
CGGGATACCTTCCGGCGTGAGCCAGGGCGCAGCGGCGCTGGTGGCCGCCGTGGGCTGCACGGCGTCGTCAAAGGCGATCGTCGAGAAGTTCGGGACGCGGCTCATCGGCGGTCTTCGGCGCTGGTTCTGATAGCCAGAATATCATATGCGGCCTTGAGCGTCGCCAGCACATCGCTTCCGGCGTAAACAACGGACGACACCCCTGCGGCTTCCAGCTCGGCCTTCCACTCGCCCGGCCGGCCCGCCAGGTAGACATGGCGAGCGCCAGCGGCCTTGATGACCTGGGCCGCAGCGGCCGCCTCCTGAGCGTAGACTTCGTCCGACGAGCACAGGCAGGCCAGCGCAGCGCCGGATGCCTTGAAGGCCGCGATCATCTCGTCGCAGCCGGCAAACCCGTCGTTGGTGACGGCCTCGATGCCGCCGGCCTCGAAGAAATTCTTGGCGAAGGTGGCGCGGGCGGTGAAATCGGCAATGCGTCCGAGATTGGCAAGAAACACCTTCGGCCGCGAGCCGGTCTGCGCCAGCACGCGGTCAGAAACGTCGCGCAACGCCTCAAATGGCTGGGCGAGGCGCAGCGCGGGAAGCGCCAGGAATTGGATGAGCACCGGATAGGCGGGGACGGTGACTGGCGTTACGTCGAGGACGTCGACGCGCGCCTCCGCCAGATCGGGATAATCGCTCGTGCCGGTGATTGCATCCTTGCGCCGCGCCACCGCGGCTTCGCGTTCGGCGCGCACCGCGGCCACCTGCTTCTGGATCAGGCCGGTTTCCAGCGCAGCCCAGACGCCGCCGGCCTGCTCGATCTCCTGAAACAGCGACCACGCCTTGTGGCACAGGTCGGACGTCATGGCTTCGATGGCGCCCGAGCCTGCCGCCGGGTCGGCGACCTTGGCGAGGTTCGATTCTTCGATCAGGAGGAGTTGCGTGTTGCGCCCGACCCGGCGCGCGAACCTGTCCGGGAGTCCGATCGCTTGGGTGAACGGCAGCACCGTGACCGCATCCGCGCCGCCGAGCCCGGCCGCGACCGCCGCGATGGTTTCGCGCAGCATGTTCACGTAAGGGTCGCGCTGCGTCATCATTCGCCACGCCGTTTCAGCGACGACGAGGGTGGGCTTCGGCTCAAGTCCGCAGGCCTGTTCGACCCGCGCCCACAACTTTCGCAATGCGCGAAATTTCGCGATGGTGAGAAATTCGTCGGCATCGGCGGCGAGCCGGAAATAGATCATCCGCCGTGCTTCATCGAGCGCGATGCCGCCTGCGTCCAGCGTCCGCAGATAGGTCACCGCAACGGCCAGCGCATAGGCAAGCTCCTGCGCTTCCGAGCCGCCCGCATTATGAATCACCCGTCCGTCCGCGGGTGCGAACGGTCCGCCGAAGCCTTGCGCGGCGAGGCCCGAAATTGCGGCGTTGAAGATCGGCGTCAGGGCATCCCACGACAAAGGGCTGCCACCTGCCATTGCGGCGGCGCCGATCGGATCAAAGCCGAAACGAATCCGGGTCCCGGCCGGATCGACGCCGCGCCGCTTCACCAGCGCGGCGATGTGCATACCGGCATCTTTGCTCTGAGGCGACAGATCGAGGTCGAGCGCGATGCCGGCGTCGAGGTAAACGTCCGCTAGCACGCGCCCGATCGTCGCTTCGGAAGCATCGAGGCCGTAGCCGTAGGCGCCGACAGACCCGGCGAATACCAGTGCGAGTCCGGTCGCGCCGTTCTCCAGATCGTGCAGCGCCAGCGCATTGGCGGCGGCCGGGTCGGGATGATCGACGCGCTGCATGATCGCCCAGGGCTGCCCCAGGGCGCGGCCGGGGACGGGCAGCGCGCCGGCGGCGCGGCGGTAGAGCGGGTCGATGGTCAGGCCATCGTAGGTCCGGCTGACAAGCCGCTTCTCGAACGGCGCGCCTTTGAGCACGCCAT
>JBFWWQ010000396.1:0-2519 GCA_050246095.1 Pseudorhodoplanes sp. | reverse complement strand
GAAATCGTGCAAAGTCGCGCCGCGCGCCGCCGCCGGACGGCCCCGGCCGGTGGCGGCGATGCGGCCATTCTCAACCAGGATGTAGCTGTCGGGCGTGATCGTCTCCCGCTGCGGATCGACCAGGTTGACGCCGACATAGAGATCGCGGCGCGGCGCCTGCGCGGCGGCCGCGCCGGCGAAGGCGAGGGCGATCAGGGAAGTGGCAATGGTCAGGCGGCGCATGGTTGGTCTCCGACCTCGTGGCGTGATGCGCTTCAGTCGGATCGGAGCGCGGCGGACTTACAGACCGGCGCGGAAAAAGATTTTGTAAGAGCCGCCGCCAGCGCCAAGACTATTCGCCGTGCGCGCGCTGGAGCAGATCATCGCCGATTACGGCCCCGCGCTCGGCCGCGTCGCCGCATCCTATGAAGCGGACCCGATGCTTCGCGAGGATTTGACGCAGGAAATCTTCCTGGCCATCCACCGCGCCCTGCCCAGCCTCGCCAATCCGGACAGCCTCGCTCCGTTCGTCTTTCGCATCGCCCACAATCGCGGCGTCACCCATGTCGCGCGTCAGGTCGGCGCGCGCCGGATCGCCGAGCAGGCCGAACTCGACGACGCGCCCCCGGCAACGCCCGAACAACTGTTGCTCAACGACGAGCGGGTGAGCCGCGTGACCGTGGCGGTGCGCCGCCTTCCCCTCCCCTACCGCCAGGTGATGACCCTGCTGCTGGAGGAACTTTCCTATGCCGAGATCGCGGAGGCGCTGGACATCAGCCTCTCCAATGTCGGCGTCCGCGTGAACCGCGCCAAGGCGCAACTGAAGGCGATGCTCGATGACGAATGACGATTTCCTCAGGGGGCTGCGCGCCGACTGGCGGCGCCAGACAATCGACGTCAGGGGCCTCGCGGCAAGCGTCGAGGCGCGACAGCGGCGCGGCGGCTTCGTCATGGCGTTCAACATGCTCGGTGTTGCCGCGCTGATCGGGCTCATGACGGTCTTCGCTTTCGAGGCGATCCGACGTGAGGATGCGCTGTCCGGCGTGGCCGCGTTCGCTTTCATGCTCGCCACGCCGGCGGCGCTGTTCGAGTTGCTCGATTTTCGCCGCCAAAGCCGGTTGCGCTATGACGCCAGCCCTGCCGGCGTACTCCGGCAGGCGCGTGATCAGGCGACGTTCGCGCGGCGGCAGCTCAGGAGCTGCCGGGTCGCAGCGCTGCTCCTGATCGGCGCGGGTCTCGCGGCCTGGGCGCTCGTTCCGGCCGGCCTCGCCCGCCGCGACACCGTTCTCATCATCACCTTGATCTGGGCTGCGACGGCCTTGCTGAGTTGGCTGTGGCAGCATTGGCGCGATCGCCGGCTCGTCGCGGAGATCGCTGGCTACGATCGGCTCCAGACTGAGCTAGGCAATGACGCTTAGGTTAGCTTACATTCGCCTTTGTCGGCCGGTGCCTCGCTGGCGAGGTCCGCAACTGGTCGAATGCAACCAAAAAGCGGCCGTTTCGCTATCGGCCAGAAACCGACACTAGCCTCATATTCCATTCGACTTCCGATTGGTTCGGAGCATTGCTGTCGGCAACGGCAATTTGCCGCATGAAGCCGCTCGATCCTCGGGATCCGCGGCCCGGGTCAGTGCAGTGGCCGGAACTGTCCGGCCAGCGCGCAGGAGACCCGACATGACCAGCAAGCCGAAGCCCTCAAGGACCAAAACCGGTGGCAAGACCAAGGCTTCCATCGTCACGCGCCTGCTAAGCCGCGACAAGGGCGTCACGATCGTCGAGCTGACCAACGCGACCGGCTGGCAGCCGCACAGTTGCCGTGCCTTCCTCACCGGCCTGAGGAAGAAGGGTCATGCGATCACGCGTGAAGACCGCGGCGACGGCGTGACAGCTTACTGCATGACCGCAGCGCCCGCGCCGGCCGTCGCCGACGAGCATTCGGCGGCGGGCGCCTGATGCAGCTGGCCGACAAGCTGGCCCGTCTCGAGACCATGTCGCCCGCCCAGCTGCGGGCGGCATGGCGCGACGAATGGCGCAAGCCGGCGCCATCGATTGGCCCTGATCTGCTACGGCGTGGCATTGCCTGGCGCATGCAGGTCCGGGTCCATGGCTCCCTTCCTGCTGCGGCCGGCAAGGCGATCGACCGGGCCCTCGCCGAACTGGAGCGTAGCGGAGAGGTGGGCAATGCGAGGTGCATCGCGCTGAAGCCGGGAACGAGACTCGTCCGCGAGTGGCGCGGGGCCACCCATCATGTGCTCGTGCTGGACGACGGGTTCGAACACCAGGGCCGGCGTTATTCCAGTCTGACGCAGATCGTTCGTGCGATCACCGGCACCAGCTGGTCGGGACCGCGATTCTTCGGTCTGCGCAAGCGCAAGACGGGCTCACGCCATGGCTGATCGAAAGCGCTGCGCGATCTACACGCGCAAATCGACCGAGGAAGGGCTGGAGCAGAGCTTCAACAGCCTCGACGCTCAGCGCGAAGCTTGTGCGGCTTATGTGATGAGCCAGGCCCATGAAGGCTGGGAGCTTATCCCCGAGCT
>JBFWWQ010000395.1:0-2576 GCA_050246095.1 Pseudorhodoplanes sp. | reverse complement strand
GCGCCCATACATGGATGGCCTGCCAATACGCCGTGGGAAGTGGTCGACAGGAGCCCCTTGGCGTACGGCGCCAGCGTGCGGCTCAGGCTGCTGCGGCCGGTGCTCGGCGCGACAGTGGAGAAGACGCTGACGCTGCGCGACGGGCATCCGTTCCTCTATCAGGAGCATGCCTTTATCGGTGGCGCGGGCGAGTTGCCGGCGGCGCATCATCCGATGACGATCATGCAAGCCGGAAGCCGCATCGCCTTCTCCCCAAAGCGGCTTGCCCTGACGCCGGACACGCCGCTGGAGCCCGATCCGTCGCGCGGACGCTACGCGCTTGCCTATCCGGCGCATGCCACCGATCTCACCGCGTTTCCGCGCGCCGATGGCGGCAGCTACGATCTCACCCTCTATCCGACCGGTGGCCGCGAGGAGGATTTCGTGGTCCTCGTCGAGGACGCGCATGAAGGCCCGGGCTGGACGGCGGTCGCCCGCCAGGCGGAAGCAGATCTGTTCCTGGTGCTGAAAAATCCGGCGGAACTGCCGGTGACCATGTTGTGGCTCAGCAACGGCGGGCGCGATTATGCGCCATGGAACGGCCGCCATTGCGGCGTGCTCGGCATAGAGGATGGCCGCACGGCGCTCGGACACAAGGCGTCGCTTGGCGACAATGCGCTGAAGCGGCTCGGCATATCCACGAGTTTCACGCTGGACCCGGAGGGCGCGGTGCGGTTCCGCCATGTGATGGGCGCGCTGCCGCTCGCCGCCGGCAGCGACGCGCCGGTGACTGTGGAGCCGCGTGACGGCCATCTCCACGCCGCCTTTGCCGACGGCCGCACCGTTTCCGCGCCTTTCGATACCGCGTTCCTGAGCGTCTGAAGCAGGCTCCGGCGGCAGTCTGCAATTTTCCTCGGCTGTGGTGTTTGCTAGTCTGCGCAGTTGAAAGGAATGGTCGGATCATGTCTCAAATCTCCCATCTTGCCGCCACGATCTTCCGGCGCGGCGCCGGCGCGAACCGCATCGTCGTCGCTGTCGCCGGTCCGCCGGCGGCAGGCAAGTCGACCATTGCCGAGGAGATCGTCTCGCTTCTGCCAGCAGGATCGGCCGCCATCGTGCCGATGGACGGCTTCCACTACGATGATCGGGTTCTGGATCAGATCGGCTGGCGTCAGCGCAAGGGTGCCCCGGAAACGTTCGATTTCGATGGTTATGAGGTCCTCCTGAGGCGCCTGCGCGACGCAGACGCCGACGTCGCGGTGCCGCTCTTCGATCGTTCGATGGAGCTTTCGCGCGCGGCCGCCGCCATCGTGCCGAAGACGGTCAAGTTCATCGTCACGGAAGGCAACTATCTGCTGCTCGACGAGGAACCCTGGCGCAGGCTGGCGCCGCTGTTCGACATCACCGTCTTTCTCGATGTACCGCGCGAGGAAGTGGACCGCCGGCTCGTGCAGCGCTGGATCGATTACGGCCGCGGCGTCGAGGCGGGGCGCGCCTGGATCGACAGCAACGATCTTCCGAATGTCGACCGTGTCCTCGGCAGGCGCCGTCCTGCCGATATCACCCTCTGACTGGACAGTCGCGGGTTTCCGACCACCGCTTTCCGGCGCGCTGGCGCATTGAACCTTGCGGCGGCATGCCTACTTCGCTTTCGGAATGCAGCAGTTTTCGATGAAGGAAGACCGATGACAAAGCTCTCCGACTTCGCCGTCGCAAGGCGCTGGCCGGCGCAGTTCCCCGACCGCATCCAGCTCTATTCCGCGCCGACGCCGAACGGCGTCAAGGTGTCGATCGCGCTGGAGGAGATGGGGCTCCCCTACGAGCCGCACTACGTCGATATCATGAAGAACGAGACGTGGAACGATGACTTCCTCGCGCTCAATCCGAACGGCAAGATTCCGGCGATCATCGATCCCGACGGCCCGGATGGAGAGCCGCTCGCGCTGTTCGAGTCTGGCGCGATCCTCGTCTATCTGGCGGAAAAGAGCGGCAGGCTGCTGCCCGAGGACCCGGCCAGACGCTACGAGACGCTGCAATGGATGTTCTTCCAGGTCGGCCATATCGGGCCGATATTCGGGCAGGTCGGCTTCTTCCATAAATTCGCCGGCCGCGAATACGAGGACAAGCGTCCGCTCAACCGCTATCGCGATGAATCCATCCGTTTGCTGGGCGTCCTCGAGAAGCGCCTGGGCATCCGGCAGTGGCTGATGGGCGACGAATATTCGATCGCCGACATCCAGACCTTCCCGTGGGTCCGCAACATGCGCGGCTTCTACGATGCAGGCGAACTGCTCGGTCTCGAGAATTTCCCGAAGACATATGAATGGGTCGATCGCGCCGCCACACGACCAGCCTCCGTCAAGGGGCTGGAAACGCCGGTGCGCAGTTGAAATGAGGCGAAGGCTTACGCCTTCGCCGTTTTCTTCCGGGTTGTCTTCTTTTCGGACTGCACGACGGAAGCCGCCTTGGCAGCAGCGCCCTTGGCAGCACCCTTCGCCGCCTTTACGGCATCCATCGCCGCGTCTTCGGCGGTCCTCACCGCGCTTTTGGCGGACTTGACGGCGTCCTTTGCCGCGCCCTTGGCGGTCTTCACCGCG
>JBFWWQ010000394.1:0-2586 GCA_050246095.1 Pseudorhodoplanes sp. | reverse complement strand
ATGATCGGCAAGGACGGCCCGAAACTGATCGAATACAACACGCGCTTCGGCGATCCGGAGACGCAGGTGCTGGTGCTGCGGCTGATGTCCGACCTCGTGCCGGCCTTGCTCGCCGCGCGCGACGGCGTGCTGAAGAATTTCGACCTGCGCTGGTATGCGGACGCGGCGCTGACCGTGGTGATGGCGGCGAAGGGCTATCCCGGCGCCTACGAGAGGGGCTCGGTCATTGCCGGCCTCGATGCGGCCGCGCAAGTCGAGGGCGTGGAAATCTTCCATGCCGGCACGCGGGCGGAAGGCGGCAAAATCCTCGCCATCGGAGGCCGCGTGCTCAACGTCTGCGCGCGCGGCAGGAGCGTCGCCGAAGCCCGGAAGCGCGCCTACGAGGCCGTGGACCGGATCGACTGGCCGGACGGCTTCTGCCGGCGGGATATCGGCTTCCGCGCCATCGCGCGCGAAAAGGCGGACGCCTGACGCGCCCGCGGGCGCCGGCTCACGGCACCTTCCCCTGCTTCACCCAGTCCGCCCAGGCCGGCCGGTCCATCGCGAAACGATCGGACAGTCGCGCGTACCAACGCGCGCCGTGCATCGCGCCGATCAGTTTGAGTTGCGGCGTGTCGACGAGGCCGCGCGCGGCATCGAGCACGAGGCCGTCGTCGACATGGCATTGCAGGATGCGCCCGAAAACAATCGACTGGTCCGGCCCGAACGACAGCGTGGTCTCCAGCCGGCACTCGAAGGCGACTGGGCTCGAGGCGATGCGCGGCACGGCAATCGCAACCGAGGGCGCGGTCTTGAGCGCCGCAAGCTTCAGTTCGTCCGTGCCGGGCGGTGCGTCGATGCAGGTGAGGTTCATCGCCTCGGCCATCGCCTCCGGCACGAGATTGACTGTGAAGTCGCGCGTCGCGAGGATGTTCGTCGCCGTATCCTTCAGCCGCCGCTCGGCATGCGGCAGGACAGAGAAGGCGAGGATCGGCGGATCGTGACTTATGACGTTGAACAGGCTGTAGGGCGCGGCGTTTACCGCACCCTCGCGCGACAGCGAGACCACGATCGCCACCGGCCGCGGCACGACGGTTCCCAGAAGAAGCTCGTAGCGCTCCGGCGCCGCCATCGCCTCGAGATCGAATTGCATTGAATGCCCCGCTCTGTAGAATCCGCGCTTCCCCTCACAAGGTTCATAGCATGCCCGACCTCGCCGATCTCTACCCCGGCTTCGAGTCGCACTGGATCGACACCTCCGCCGGGCGCCTGTTCGCGCGCACCGGCGGCGAAGGCCCGCCGCTGCTGCTGCTGCACGGCTACATCCAGACCAACGTGATGTGGCACAAGGTGGCCCCCGCGCTGGGCAAGCACTTCACGCTGATCCTGCCCGACCTGCCCGGCTACGGCTGGTCGGCGGCGCCGAAATCCGGCGCGGGCCATGCGCCCTACGACAAGCGCTCGATGGCCAAGGTCATGGTCGAGATCATGGAGAAGCTCGGCCATGTGCGCTTTCGACTCGCCGGCCACGACCGTGGCGGGCGCGTCGCCTACCGGCTGGCGCTCGACCATCCCGGCCGGCTCGCGCGGCTCGCCGTGCTCGACATCATCCCGACCGCGGAGATGTGGCAGCGCATGGACGACACGATGGCGGTCAAGGTCTGGCACTGGCCAATGCTGGCGCAGAAATTTCCGATGCCGGAAATGCTGCTGGAAAAGGATCCGGTCGGCTATTTCGACTATTGGACCGCGAGCCTGACGCGGACCAGGGATCTCTCCGCCTTCGATGCGCGGGCGCTCGCGCATTACCGCGCCTTCTTCGCCGACCCGCTGCGCATTCATGCCACCTGCGAGGATTATCGCGCCGGCCGCACCGCCGATCTCGCCAACGACCGGGCCGACCGCGCCGCCGGCCGCAAGATTGCCGTGCCGCTTGCGGTGTTCTGGGGCGCCGCGGGCATTCCGAGCGGCAGCGGCCCGCTGGCGATCTGGCGCGACTGGGCGGGCGATGTCAGCGGCGCGCCGATCGATTCCGGGCATTTCCTGCCCGAGGAGAATCCCGAGGCGACCGCCGCCGCCATGCTCGATTTCTTCCGGCGATGAACGCGCTGACCTTGCGCCCGGCGCAGCGCGAGGACCTGCGCGCCATCGTCGAGATGCTCGCCGACGACGCGCTCGGCGGCACCCGCGAGGATGCGGGCGAACCGCTGCCGCGGGCCTATTCCGACGCCTTCGCGGAGATGGCGCGCGATCCCAACAACCGCCTGCTGGTCGCGGAGATGGACGGCGCCGTCGTCGGCACGCTGCAGGTGACCTTCATCCGCGGCCTGAGCCGGCGGGGCATGCGGCGCGCGCTGATCGAGGCGGTGCGCGTCGCCTCGGACAGGCGCGGCGCCGGCATCGGCGCGCGCATCGTGCGCGCGGCGATCGATCTCGCCCGCGCGGAGGGCTGCGGGATGGTTCAGCTCGCGACCGACAAGCGCCGCAAGGACGCGCACCGTTTCTACGAGCGCCTCGGCTTCACCGCCTCGCACGAGGGCATGTAGCTGATGCTGTGAGCGTGTCCCGGGCGCGGCGCAGCGTGGAACGGTGCGCCGCAGACCCGGG
>JBFWWQ010000393.1:0-2625 GCA_050246095.1 Pseudorhodoplanes sp. | reverse complement strand
TGTCGGCGATTTCCAGCTCGACCAGATCGACGAGATCTTCCGCCTCCTCCTCGCTCGCGGCGATTACCGCCGCCACCGGCTCGCCGACGAAACGCACGACCTCGGCGGCGAGGACCGGCTGCCCGACCGGAATGTAGTTGAACTTGTGCAGCATCGGCCGGATCGGCTTCACGGCGCCGAGATCGGCGGCGGTGACGACCGTCGCGCCCTCCGGCTTGCCGATGCGCAGGATTTTTCCGGCGGCGACCGGGCTGCGCACGAAGCGCACCCATTTCGCCGCCGCCAGATCGCCGGTGAAGCGTCCCTGCCCGACCAGCAGCGCCGGGTCCTCCAGGCGGCGGATCGAGCGGCCGACCCAGGTCGAGCCCGAGCCCTTGGTATGCGCGCTCATGCCGACGCGCGCTCCAGCGCGCGCCGCACCACCGTGCGCACCAGTTCGCGCCGGTAATCGGCCGAGGCCTGGATGTCTTCCATCGGATCGATCGCATCGGCTGCGATAGCGGCCGCGCGCCGGAACGCTTCCGCTCCGGGCGCCTGGCCGGCGAGCGCGGCTTCGGCCTCGGCGATGCGGCGCGGGCGCCCCTCCGCGCCGCCCACCCCGACATGCGGATCGGCGACGGCGCCGTCCTGCAGCCGGAAGGTGACGAGCGACGCGGCGATGGCATAATCGCCGGCGCGGCGGCTGAACTCGTAGAAGCCGAAGCGGGTGTCGGGGGGCAGCAGCGGCAGCCTCGCTTCGGCCAGCAACTCGTCCTCGGCGAGATGCGTGGTCATCGCCCAGTCGAAGAAATCGTCGGCGGCGAGCGTGCGCGTGCCGCGCGCGCTCCTTGCGGTCATGCCGGCGCCGAGCGTCGCCGCCGTCAGGCACCATTCCGACGACGGGTCGGCATGCGCGAGCGAGCCGCAGAAGGTGCCGCGCATGCGGATCGGATAATGCGCGATGTGATGCACGACGAAGCTGAGGAGCTTGCCCAGCGGCCCCTCGATTACGGGCCGATGGAAGGCGGCGTGGCGCACGCGCGCGCCGATGACGAGATGCCCGTTCTCCGTCACGAGCCGGTCCAGGCCGGCCACGTTGTTGATGTCGACGAGATGGCCGGGCCGCGCCATGCGGAAGGCCATGGTCGGGACCAGGCTCTGGCCGCCGGCGAGGATGCGGCCGTCCTGCGGCGCCACCTCGGCCAGCAGCCGCACCGTCTCGTCGAGCGTTTTCGGCGCGTGGTAGCGGAAGGCGGCTGGCTTCATCGGCTGGCGCGTCCGGGCCGCGTTGCCGGGCCCCTCGGGGAGATTGCTTGCATGCTAACAATCCCCCCCGACCCGTCAATGCGGCGGGCGGCAGGATTAATCCACGCGGGCGACCCCGTATTCGGCGCCGGCTTCCTGCAGCCCGCGCCAGAAGGCCTGCGCATAGGAGCGCGGCACCGCGAACGCATAAGCCGGCGTCTCGTCGGTCTGCCAGAGCGTGACGCCGATATGCGCGGCGAGCGTCACCGCCGCATCGCCCGGACCGAATACCCGCGGATGCAAATCGACCGGCACGATTTTCTGCATCGCCGCGCGCGCCTGCGGGCCGGCGACGCGGATGACCAGGCGGCCGTCGGACTGGTCGCTGACCGAGGCTGAGGGTCCGAGCTTTGCGCGCAGATCCTTTTCCAAGGCATGCCCGTCGCGCACTTCCGCCATCGCAAGCCATTGGCCGGGGCCGGTGCAGACGAAAGCGATGCCCTCCCCTTCGACGCGCTGCGGCTTGCGCGGCAGGTCGCAGCTGAAATGCGCGCGGAAGCGCGCGGCCAGCGCCGCATCCTGCCCTTTGCGGGCGATGACGCTGGCGAGTGCGAGGTCTGGCCACAGGGAGAGAGTCACGCCCGGCGCGCCGGCCGGCGGTGTCGCCGGTGCGGCGAAGACGGTTTCGAGACCGGAGCGCGGCGCGAGGTCAGGCATGCAGTCGCTCTCCCGCGGGATCGACGAAATGCGGCGCGCAGATTTCGACCGCGATATTCATCCCGCGCACCGGATCGGCGGCGACCACCGTCTCGCCCAGACGCTGCGGCCCGCGCGCGAGAAAGCCGAGGCCGATCCAGTGCCCGAGCGTCGGCGAGAAGGCGACCGAGGTGACATGGCCCTGGTCATGCTCGGCGCAGAGCGGCGCCTGCACGGGCAGAAGATGCGCGCCGGCGCGCAGGCGCTGGCCGCGCTCGAGCGGCTTCAGGCCGACCAAAGCGGGACGCGCCGGATCGGCCAGCGCCGCGCGCAGCGAAAGCACCTTGCCGATGCAGTCCTTCTTCGCCGAGACCATGCGCCCGAGGCCGAGATCGCGCGCGGTGGTGCGCCCATCGAGCTCGTTGCCGGCGACATGCCCTTTCTCGATGCGCATGACGCCGAGCGCCTCGGTGCCGTAGGGCGCGATCGAGAATTCCGCGCCCGCCTGCATCAACGCGCGCGCGAGCGCCTCGCCGTAGCGCGCCGGCACGCCGATCTCGTAGGCGAGCTCGCCCGAAAAGGAGAGCCGGTAGAGCCGCGCCGGCACGCCGCCGCAGATGGCGAGTTCGCCGACCGCCATGTAGGGAAAGGCAGCGTTTGAAATGTCGAAGGGCGGATCGACGATTTTCGCGAGCATGGCGCGTG
>JBFWWQ010000392.1:0-2626 GCA_050246095.1 Pseudorhodoplanes sp. | reverse complement strand
CGCCGATGATGCGCGACGTGCTGGAAATCGTCGACGACGGCGATGCCGCGCATCTGCGGGCCGGCATGGAGAAAATCTTCAAGAAGAGCCTCGAAGAGCTGGCGGCGACGCGCGATACCGCGATCGCCGACATGCGCCGCGCGCTCGATCCGGTGCGGGCGACGCTGCGGGCGCAGCCGTTTCTGTGCGGCGACGCGCCGGCCTATGCCGACTACATCCTGTTCAGTCCGTTCCAGTGGGCACGCATCGTGAGCGCCTTCGACCCGCTGGAGGCGGGCGACGCCGTCGCCGCCTGGCGCGAGCGCATGCTCGACCTGTTCGGCGGTCTCGCGCGGGCCGAGCGCGCTTTCGCGGAGGCGACGCCGTGAGCGCCGAGACGTTCGCGCGTTTCTGGCGCAAGGAAACCTTGCGCGACTGGATGGATGCGCATGCTGCGCACCGCGTTGACAAGCCCGCGCTCGTCGGTCCCGACGGCCCAATCAGCTACGCGCAGTTGCATGCGCGCGCGCTCGGGCTCGCCGCGACCTTGCGCAAGCTCGGCATCGGACGCGGCGACACGGTCGCGGTGCAGCTTCCGAACACGGTCGAGTTCGTCGTCACCTATCTTGCGACGGGTTATGCCGGCGCCGCGCTGCAGACCCTGCACATGCCTTACCGCGCGGCCGAGATCGAGCCGCTGCTCCTGCACGGTAACGCGCAAGCCGTGGTTTGCCTGGCGCAGGGCAAGGACTTCAACCCGACGGAATCGATCCTTGCGATGCAGCCGCGCCTGCCCGCGCTCAAGGTCGTGATCGCGGCCGGCGCCCATGCGCCTCTGGACGCGCTGCCGTTCAAGGCCGAGCCTTCCGGCGACGATATCGGCATCCGGCCGGACGCTTCCGATACCTTCGTGCTGCTTTACACCTCTGGCACCGTCGCGGCCCCAAAAGGCGTGCCGATGCCGTACAGGAAATTCCTCGCCAATGCGCGCCTGAGCGCGCCCGAACTCGGGATCGGCGAATCCTCGATCCTGCTCTCCGCCGCGCCGTTCACGCATCTCTACGGCCTGTTCACGGTCAATCTCGCGCTCGCCGCGGGCGCAACCGTCGCGCTGCTGCCGGCCTTTTCACCGCCCGCGCTCGCGGAAGCGATCGACGCGCACCGGCCGACGCAGCTCTTCACTGCGCCCGCACACATGACCGCATGCCTGCAGGCGGGATTGCTCAATCCGCGGCGGCTGGCCTCGCTGCGCTTCCTGCAGATTTCCGGCAGCGCCTGCCCGCCGGAACTGGCGCGCACGATCCAGGACATGATGCCGGACGGCAAGGTGGTGCAGCTCTGGGGCATGAGCGAGATGCAGGCCGGCGCGTTCAACCGCCCGGGCGATTCGCTCGACGCGCGGCTTTCGACGGCCGGGCGCGCGAGCCCCGGCACCGAGTTGCGCATCGAGCTCGACGGCGCGGCGATGCCCGCGGGCGAGGAAGGCGAATTGCAGGTGCGCGGCTGCTCGGTGTTCGACGGCTATCTCGGCAATGCCGAGGCGACGGCGGCCTCGTTCACCGCCGACGGCTGGTTCCGCACCGGCGATCTCGCGCGCATGGATACAGGCGGCAATATCCGCATCACCGGACGCCTGAAGGAAGTGATCAACCGCGGCGGCGTGAAGTTCAATCCGGCCGACATCGAGGCGCTGATCGACCGCCACGCGGCGGTGGTGCAATGCGCGATCGCGCCGCTGCCCGATCCGGTCATGGGCGAGCGCGCCTGCTGCTTCGCGGTGCTGAAGCCCGGCGCGGCGCTGACGCTCGACGACATCCGCGCCTGGCTGACGCAGCATGAAATCTCCAAGACCAAATGGCCGGAACGGCTGGAGATCGTCGCGGAAATGCCGCTGACGCCGACGCGCAAGATCAAGAAGGCCGAGCTGGTGAAGCGGGTGATAAACTGAGACGGCTCGCCGGTGCGCCATGCGGCGGCCCGGAGAACGGCGCTCACAATTCCAGCGCCATATAGGTCACGTTCGGCAGCGGATTGTCGTAATAGGGCGCGACCGGGCGGAAGCCGAGCGCGAGATAGAGCCGCTTGGCGGTCTCCATCGATTCCAGCGTGTCGAGCAGCATCGTGCGATAGCCGTGCCCGCGTGCGTCCTCGATCGCTTCCTCGGCGAGCGCGCGCCCGAGCCCGAGCCTGAGCCCGCGCCAGCGCGGCCGCACATACAGCCGCTTCATTTCCGCAATGCCCGGCTCGAAAGAACGATAGGCGACGATGCCGGCAGCGTCCGCGCCGTCCTGCGCGATCAGGACCGCACCGCCCGGCCGCGCATAGCGGCCGGGCAGGGAGGCCAGTTCCGCCTCGATATTCTGGAACCCGATATCGACGCCGAGCGATTCCACATACTCGCGAAACAGTGTCTCGGCGCGTTCGCGGTCTTGCGGCCAGCGCGCTTCCAGGATGCGGAGCTGCGATGCACCATCCGGCATCGCAGGCCCGTCAGGTGTTCATCGATTCGAAGAATTCCGCGTTGTTCTTGGTGTTGCGGAGCTTGTCGAGCAGGAAGTCGATGGCGTCCATCGTCCCCATCGGAATGAGGATGCGGCGGAGCACATACATCTTCTTGAGCTGCTGCGGATCGGTGAGCAGTTCTTCG
>JBFWWQ010000391.1:0-2657 GCA_050246095.1 Pseudorhodoplanes sp. | reverse complement strand
CATCGTGACCATTGCCGGATTCCTCGCCTTGCAGGCGAAGCATGCCCGCAAATTGTGGGGCAATGTGACGGGCGAACGGCTCTGGTACGCCTTGCACGGCTACGACATTCAAACGCCGCCTTCGCAGCGCGGGATGTGCGGGCATGGGCGCGTTCTCCCGCCCGGCCATCGGACCCTGGAACACGCAAGGTCTGCATCGCGTCTTCTGCTTGTGAAGGCCGCGCGCCGTGTCCGGCGCGACGGCTGGAATGCAGGACGTCTCTGGCTCTGGCTCGACTGTCGTAACGACACCCTGAATCGCAGCGTGTGGCTGCCTGCCGTTCGCGACGACCAGGCGGTGCTGTCCGCATTGGAGGGCTTGTGGCGCGAAGTGCGGAATACGGCGTCGCGCGACGTAAGGATTCACCGCCTCGGTGTCGCCTTGCTCGATCTGACCCTTGCCGGCCAACGGCAGCTGGACGTGCTCCTGAACGACGACGACGAGCGCCGGAAATGGGAAAACCTCACCGAATCGGTGGATCGCCTGAACCGGAAATATGGAAAGACGCTTGTCAGCGTGGGCGAGTGGTCGCCGCCGCCCGGCGGCTATGCGGGCGGAAAAATAAATTACACCCGAATTCCGCGCGTGGAGGATTTTTGGTGATGAACTGGAAAACCGATTTGAAGCTCGCGGACCTCGATCCGGCAACCGCCATTGAGGTCACCTGCACGCGGTGCGGGCTGGCGCGATACGAAGCCTCGGCACAGCTGATGAATCGACGGGCATTTCGCAACTTCTACCTCGATGAGGTCGAAAGGACATTGCGATGCGCAGCGCGGGCGTGCGGAGACCGCGTCCGCATTGCGCTCATTCACGACGACAAGAACGAAGCTTTCGTCGGCGGAATGGCGTAGAACGACCTCCCCGCCGCCAGCACCGCCGCACTCACAGCGCGCCTCGCGCGCCTGAGGATGACGGATCGAAAATCTCAGTCGGCGCCTCCGATCCCCCAGAACTTCACGATTTCACCCGCCGCGCAGACGCCGACGGCGGCGACGAAGTCGCCCGGCCGGCCGCAAGGCGCGCCGGCGTCGGTCGCGATGGGAAAAGCGTGTGCGAGGCCCTTCACCGTGACGCTTTCGAGCATCCGGCTGCCGTCCGCATTCGCGTAGCGTTCGCGCACCAGGCTGTCCGTCTGCGTGCGCGCGGGCGGCGGCTGCACGCCGAGCACGGCGCCCCATTGCTCGACCAGTTCGCGCGCATTGAGCGGCGTCACGCGCTCGTCGCGGTCGCCGTGCCAGATCGCGATGCGCGCAGGCCGCGCCGGCGCGGACAGCACCGCTTTGCCCCATTCCGCAGGCGGGCGGTCGACGCCCGGATTCATGCAATGCAGCGCGTCGCTGATCGTGTCGGCGCAGCCGACCGGGATGCCGGCGACGATGGCGCCGCCGTAAAACTTCTCCGGATAGGCCGCGAGCATGGCGGCACTCATCGCGCCGCCGGCCGACAGCCCGACGACGAACACGCGCGAACGGTCGAGATTGTGGCGCGCGATCATCGTATCGATCATCTGCGCGATCGACTGCGCCTCGCCGCCTTCGCGCCGCACGTCGCGGCGCTCGAACCAGTTGAAGCAGGCATTCTGGTTGTTGGCGCCGTACCAGAGATAGACCCAGGGCAGGACGAAAATGTCGTAATAGGCCGGCGGCAGTCCGCGCTGCTGCGGCAGCAGCAATGCGAACTTGTCCCTGTCCGCGCGCGCGACGAAGCCCGAATCGCGCGCGAACGAGGCCGCCTCCTGCTTGCAGCCATGCAGCGCGACGACGAGCGGCGCGTTCGCTGCCAGGCCGTCCGGAACGTAGCCGAACATTTTCAGGTTGCCGGGATTGGAGCCGAACGAAGAAATTTCACGCAGCTCGCCGGCCCGCGCGGCACCCGCGGACAGGACCAGCGCGGCGAACAGGGAGCACGCCAGCGTGCGGATCGCGGCCATGTCAAAGCATGGCGAAGCGCCGGCACCGCCGCAAGGCCGCATGGCGGGCGCCTGGTTCCGCAGGCGCGCGCCGATGCCGCGGTTGACTTCCGCGGCCCCTCGCCTACCTTTCGGATCATGGTCGCTTCGGTCTTCACTCGACGGTTTCTGCGCGCGGGTCGCCTGCATTCAGGCAACTGACCCGGCCGGCGGCGCATGCCCGCTGGTCGGGCTGACCGGTTCCTTTCCCAAACATCGCTGAATCCGATTCCCGGCACCGCCATGTGCGCGGGCGCATCAAACCGCGAGCGCAGCCATGATCCGTGAAGAGCTTCCCCCGATCAGCCTTGCCGGTCCCGACCGTCACCGGCTCGAAACCCTGGCCCGGCACGCGATGAATGAAGGGCATCCGGTCGGCGGATTCCTGCTCGCCGAGGTGCAGCGCGCAACGATATGCGGCGAAAACGATCTGCCGCCGAACGTTGTGCGGGTGAACAACTGGGTGACGTTTCGCGTCGACTGGGGCTTCCCGTCGGAAAGCCGGATGCTCGTCTATCCCGAAGAATACCGCAATGCCGAGGCCCAGCTCTCGGTGCTGTCGCCGCTCGGCGCCGCGCTGGTCGGCCTGCGGGCCGGCTCGCGCATGCCGTATTTCAGCATCGAAGGCATGCTGCATGTTGCGACCGCCGAGAGCCTCGACCCGCC
>JBFWWQ010000390.1:0-2683 GCA_050246095.1 Pseudorhodoplanes sp. | reverse complement strand
TGGCCGCGCGCGCCGTTGGCGGCGAGCTGGCCGATGATGCGGCGGAAGTCGGCGATCGGGCTCCAGAAGTCGGACAGCAGCAGGACTTCCGAGAACGGCGCAGGCGCGAAGTCGGGCGGCAGGCTCGGCCGTCCGCCGGTGTCGTGCACGATCACCTGCGCCATCTTCTCGATGATGTTGCGGTTGGCGGTCGGCCGCATCAGTTCGGGAATGCCGACGCGTTCGCCACCCTGCACCAGCACTTCGGCCAGCGCGAAGGCGACGACCAGCGCGCGATCGAGTTTGCTCCATTCCGAGATGCCGGAGGAGAACTCCATCGACGGCGAGCGGTCGGCCCACAGCCAGATCGTATGCGAGGCTTCCCACTCGCGCTCGCGCACGTAGAGATGATCGTCGCGCGCCGAGCGGCGCCAGTCGATGTTCTGCGCCGGCTCGCCGTTGGCGAAACGCCGGTACTGCCAGAAATTCTCGCCCGGCCCGGCGCGGCGGCGGCCGTGCAGGCCGTGGATGACGGTCGACGCCACCCGCCGCGCCTCGAGAATGAGCCGCGGCACGCGTGCGGCGAGCTTGCGGCTTTTGCCGACGGCAGCGCGGACCGCGCCGTCTTCCGTCTCGCTGCGTGGGGGCTCGGCCATTGCTACCCGATGCGCGCCTTGAGACGCGAGATGACGTTGCCGATGGTCTCGCCTTCGGCGCGGGCCGCGAAGGTCAGCGCCATGCGGTGCTTGAGCACCGGCTCGGCGAGATCGAGCACGTCGTCGACCGATGGCGCATAGCGGCCTTCGAGCAGCGCACGGGCGCGCACCGCCAGCATCAAGGCCTGGGAGGCGCGCGGGCCGGGGCCCCAGGCGATCAGCTTGCCCAGGTCGCCCGCTTCGGGACCCGGACGCGCCGAGCGCACCAGCGTCAGGATCGATTCCACCACCGACTCGCCAACCGGCAGGCGCCGCACCAGGCGCTGCGCCGACAGCAGGTCTTCGGTGGTCATCGCCGCCTTGGCGCGCGTCTCTTCGGCGCCGGTGGTGTCGAACAGGATTTTCCGTTCGGAGGCGAGATCGGGATAGTCGACGTCGATTTCCATCAGGAAGCGGTCGAGCTGGGCTTCCGGCAGCGGATAGGTGCCTTCCTGCTCCAGCGGGTTCTGTGTCGCCAGCACGTGGAACGGCTTCGGCAGGTCGTGACGCACGCCGGCGACGGTGACGTGCTGCTCCTGCATTGCCTGCAGCAGCGCCGACTGTGTGCGCGGCGAGGCGCGGTTGATCTCGTCGGCCATCAGGAGCTGGGCGAACACCGGGCCGGGAATGAAGCGAAAGCTGCGCTTGCCGCCCGCGCTCTCCTCCAGCACTTCGCTGCCGAGAATGTCGGACGGCATCAGGTCAGGCGTGAACTGGACGCGCCGCGCATCAAGGCCGAGCGCGATGCCCATGGTCTCCACCAGCTTGGTCTTGGCGAGGCCGGGCACGCCGACCAGCAGCGCGTGGCCGCCCGACAGCACCGTCACCAGCGCGCGCTCGACCACAATTTCCTGACCGAAGATGACCGCGCCGATGGCAGCCTTCGCGGCCCGCACGTTCGCTGCGGTCGATTCCGCGGCGCGCACGATCATGTCTTCCAGCTTTTCGAGGCTTTCGCCGCTTGCCGACGCCATGTTTCATATCCCTTTCGTCGCAGCGATCGATCCGCCCGCGACCCGGCGGTCAGCCCTGTCGAGACTCCTGCCCAAGGCCTATGCAGAGCCTATGAGTCCCTATGCAACAAACGCACCACGCCGCTTTTGACACGTCGCAAGGGCTGCGAATCTGCCTCATTTGGCGGCTCAGCCTACGCTATCTTCCATCGTCGGGCCGGATGAGTCACAAAGTTGCGAACAGGCCACAAGTTCCGGAATTACGGAAGCAAACCATGGCGAAGACAGGGCAGGGCGGGTTGGAGGCGATTATGACATCGCTGCCCCGCGAAACCGGCAGGGCCCCGCCGCCGGTGGAGCGATGGAATCCGCCATTTTGCGGCGATATCGACATGCGGATTGCCGCCGACGGTACGTGGTTCTACCAGAAGACGCCGATCGGCCGCCCGGCGCTGGTCAAGCTGTTTGCGTCCGTGCTCAAGCGCGAGCGGGACCGATACCTCCTCGTCACGCCTGTGGAGAAAGTCGGCATCGTCGTCGACGACGTGCCTTTTCTCGCCGTCGAATTGAAGGTCGAGCGTCAGGCGGGCGGGCAGGTGCTGGCGTTCCGCACCAATGTCGACGACTGGGTCGTTGCCGGACCCGGTCATGCACTGCGCTTCGAACTGGATGCCGACACCGGCGGGCTCAAGCCGTACCTTCATGTGCGCCGGGATCTGTGGGCGCGGGTGACGCGGGCCCTGTTTTACGATCTGGCGGAGCTTGGCGAGGAGCGGACGGTGCAGGGCAAGGACATGTTCGGTGTGGTGTCGGCGGAGGAATTCTTCCCGATGGCGGAGGCGAGTGCCGTGCGGGGTTTCGTCTGATGCAGCCCGCGACAGCCCGACACATCGTCACGGCCGGCGACTTCTTCGCGCGCGCGCACGAGCGGCTGACGCTCGACGTGCCGCAGGGCCTGACCGATCCGACGATCACGCCGCGCCGCGGCGATCACGATGCCGATCCGGTGATGCAGAAGATCGCCGAGGTGCGGCCGATCCGCCCGGCCGCGGTCCT
>JBFWWQ010000389.1:0-2700 GCA_050246095.1 Pseudorhodoplanes sp. | reverse complement strand
GGCCTCTGCATCGTTCTGGTCGTGATGATGCATTCGACGCTCGGCGTCGAGGCCGCCGCCGGCCAGGAGGGCTGGCTGCACCATGCCGTGGCCTTCGCCAAGCCGTTCCGCATCCCCGCTTTCTTCCTGATTTCGGGATTGCTGTTCGCCCATGTCGCGGACCGCGACCGCCGCGCGTTCATCGACAGCAAGATCCTGCATTTCGTCTATTTCTATGTGCTGTGGCTGACGATCCAGTTCGCCTTCCGCGCACCGGCGGCCGTTGCGGCGGGCGGCGTCGGCGCGCCCTTGCGCGAGTATCTGCTGGCGTTCGTCGATCCGTTCGGGCCGCTCTGGTTCATCTACATGCTGCCGGTCTTCTATGTCGTGACGCGGCTGACGCGCCCGATTCCCGCCCCGGCCATCTGGATCGCGGCGGCGCTCCTGGAGGCCGCGCATGTGCAGACGACCTGGACGCTGATCGACGAGTTCTGCGCGCGTTTCGTCTATTTCTATTCGGGAGTCCTGTTCGCGCGATTCGTCTTCGACCGCGCGGCGATGCTTCCGGCCTATGGCTGGCGGGTGCCTGCCGCGCTGGCGCTCTGGGTGCTGGTCAATGCGGCGGCGGTGCGGGCCGGCTGGTCGGAATGGCCGGGCCTCTCGCTCGCGCTCGGCTTTCTCGGCGCCGCCGCCGTGGTTGCGGTGGCGGCCTGCCTCGCCGAGCGGACGCTGCTGCCGGCGATCCGCGCCATCGGGCGCAACACGCTGCCCATCTATGTCGCCTTCACCATCCCGATGGCGGTCACGCGCACCGTGCTGCTGAAAACCGGGGCGATCCCGGATGTCGGCTCGGTTTCGCTGCTGGTGACGGCGGTGGCGCTGGCCGTGCCGCTGGTGCTGGCATTTCTCGTGCGCGGCACGCGGCTCGGCTTCCTGTTCGAGCGTCCGGCCTGGGCGCGGCTGCCGGCGCCGCTGCAGCTCGCCGGTGCGCGGCGTTAACCCGGCATTAGCATTTACGGCGCGTTAGGGTTAATCGCACTTTTACTTCTCTGCGGCATGGTCTGACCCGAAGCACACGCGCGTCGCCGCACGGTGCTCGGTGAGGTGTCGATCATGCTCAAGGTTTCGCTCTCGGCCAAGGTTTCGCGCGCATCGTTCGCGATCGTGGCGGCTTTCGCATCCATGCTCGCCGCGCCCGGCGCGCGCGCGGCGGACTATCTGCGCGGCTCGTTCGGCTACGAGGTCGGAACGCCGAACTATTTCCAATGGTCCGGCGTCTATGGCGGCGGCCAGATCGGCTATTCGTTCCAGGGCGCGAATTTCGGCGATGCCGGGCAGTCGCTGGTGAACTACGTCCTGCGCAACAGCACGATCCAGGACAACCTCACCGGATGGACGACGCTGCCTGACAAGGACACCAACGGATCGAGCTTCGGCGGCTTCATCGGCTACAATTACCAGTGGGACGATGTCATCGTCGGCGTGGAAGCGAACTACAACCGCATGAACTTCAACACGCTCACGGCCACCGATTCGCTCACCCGCACGTTCGTCGACAACGCCGGCGCCTTGCCGAATCATAATCTGGAATACCGGATGACGGTCGCAGCGAATGCGTCCGTCCAGTTCACCGATCTCGCGACCTTCCGCGTGCGCGGCGGCTGGGTGAACGGCAACTTCCTGCCTTACGGCTTTGCCGGACTTGCCGTCGGCCGCGCCAACGTCGCTACCACGGCGACCGTTTCGGGCACCGTGACCGAGACCGACGGCGGCGGCGCGCTGGTGGGGGTCAGCAACATCACGCTCCCCGCGCAGTCGGAAATTCGCAACGGCATGTTCGTCTACGGCTGGACCGCGGGCCTCGGCATGGACTGGGCCATCACCCCGAATTTCTTCCTGCGGGCGGAATGGGAATGGGTCAATTTTTCCAACGTCGACGACCTGAGCGTGCACTTCAACAGCGCGCGCATCGCGGCCGGCTTCAAGTTCTGAGCGCGGGCCGGCGGGAAACCGCACGCGCCCCGGGATCGGGGGCGCTACGCATTTTTCCGTCTTGACGCCGAACCTGCCCTTCCATATCCCCGGCGGCGGGAAACCCCTCCCCACCGAGGGGCGCCTATCTGGAAGGGTAGATCATGGCGAACACCGCTCCCGGCGTGCGGCCGGCGAATCCGCACTTTTCGTCCGGCCCCTGCGCCAAGCGCCCCGGCTGGTCCCTGCAAATCCTCAAAGACGCCGTCCTCGGCCGTTCGCATCGCGCCAAAGTCGGCAAGCAGAAGCTCAAGCGCGCGATCGACCTGACGCGCGAGGTGCTGGAAGTCCCCGCCGATTACCGGATCGCTATCGTGCCGGCGTCCGACACCGGCGCGGTCGAAATGGCGATCTGGTCGCTGCTGGGCGCGCGCCCGGTCACCATGCTGGCCTGGGAATCCTTCGGCGAGGCCTGGGTCACCGATGTCGAGAAGCAGCTCAAGCTGAAGGACGTCACGGTTCTGAGGGCGCCCTATGGCGCGATCCCCGATCTCTCCAGGGTCGATCCCGCGCACGATGTCGTGTTCACCTGGAACGGCACCACCTCGGGCGTGCGCGTGCCGCATGCGAACTGGATCGCGGCGGACCGCAAGGGCCTGACGATCTGCGACGCGACTTCCGCCGCCTTCGCGCAGCCGCTGGATTTCAGGAATCTCGATGCCGTGACCTTCTCCTGGCAGAAGGCGCTGG
>JBFWWQ010000388.1:0-2732 GCA_050246095.1 Pseudorhodoplanes sp. | reverse complement strand
GGTCGACCTTTCGGAATCGCCGCTCGCGCAGATCTCGCGTCACCGGACGCGCGACGGCAGGCCGTTTCTGGACGTCGGCGAGGTCAATGCAGGCGAGCGACTGCGTTCGGACTATACGCGCGGACAGATCATGCCGCGCCTCGGGGCCAACTGGATTGCGTCCGTGGCATCGGGCCGTCGCGCCGGCGCCGGCGGCTCGGTGGAACTGACCGAAGCAGCGCTCGCTGCGCGCATGCGCGTTGAAAGGGCGATCGCCGCCGTGGGACCGGAGCTTTCCGGCGTGCTGATCGACGTCTGCTGCTATCTCAAGGGTCTGGAGCGGGTGGAAGCCGAACGCGGCTGGCCGGTGCGGTCGGCGAAAATCGTGCTCAAGTCCGCTCTCGGAGCGTTGAACCGCCACTACGATCCCCGCGCGGGCCGCTCCATGCGACCGCGCGCGCTTCACTGGGGAACGGAGGATTACCGCCCGAGCATGAACGGCTGAGCGTCAGGCCGCGACGCCCAGCGCGACCTGCGCGTCGCGCTGGATGCGCCTGACCATCGACCGCAGGCCGTTGGAGCGCTGCGGCGTGAGATGCGCGTCGAGGCCGAGTTCGCGCAGCGTGGCCTCGGCATCCGTCGCGAGGATCTCGCTGGCGCGCCGGCCGGAATAAAGCGCCAGCAGGATCGCCACAAGGCCGCGAACGATATGCGCATCGGAATCGCCGTCGAAATCGAGGACCGGGTCGTCGCCCTCGCCGCGTCTCGTATTGAGCCAGACCTGACTGACGCAGCCCGGGACCTTGTGCGCGTCGTCGCGCGCCGCCTCGGGAAAGGGCGGCAGCTCCTGGCCGAGCTCGATCACGTAGCGATAGCGGTCCTCCCAGTCTTCGAGGAGGGTGAAATCGTCGCGAATGGTGTCGATGGCCGTCATTATGATGCGCATATAGGCCTGAGACGCGTCAGCGTCACCAAAAATGCGATTCGGGGAGAGTGCAGGCCTATTCGGTCGGGCGTGCCGTCGGCAGAACCATTTCCTCGGCAGGCAGCACGCTGCCGGTCGGGATGTCATCCGTCTCGACCGGCTTTCCGGCTGTCTGCTGCGCGTCCGCCTTGCCCTCGTCGAGCGTCTCATAGGCGATGCGCGACACCTCGCGGGCGCGGACGCCGATGGTGGAGATGGCCGAGCGGCCCGTCTCGCATACGGCCGGCTTGCGCTCGCACATGCCGGCGATGTCCGTCACGGCCTCGCCAGCGGCGATGATCGCCTCGATGGCGTTCACCTGCCGCTGTCCTTCATTCTGCCCGGCGCTGTCCAGCGGCAGTGCCAGCAGCACCAGAGAGAACCAGAAGGTGGTCCGGATCAGAAAACCCATGCCCGTTTCCTCATGCCGCGTCCCCGGCGGCATACGTCTTGTCCCTGCATCACCTTCGCACGAACGCGCAAAGCAAGTGTTGCGGGCTTGAGGCAAATTTTTCGGGAATTTGATTCGAATTTTACCGATTCGGATTGCGCGAAAATTCGCCGCGAATGCCGGCGTCGGAATTGACGTTTCCGAAACCATCCAACTCATTGTAATTGTTCGCGAAATTGTTGCACCTAGGCGACTGTGGGCGGATGCGGCGCAAAAATGCCGGACGTGCGCGCCTAACCCGGCGTTTACCATGCGCGGAAAAGGCCGCGCCGGGCGAGGCCCGATCCCCAATATTCGCCGCAGCGCAGGCGTCAAATCGTCGGGCCTTATCCATTCTTTAAAAGCTGGATGCGAGGTTCGGAATTAACCAAGAGGACCCGGCGAGCGGGCGTGTCGCGAGTGCGTTGAGTTGAATCCTGTCCCGACCAGATACGACGATCTGTCGAGCGCGATTGCCTCGGCCTGCGATCGTTTCGTGCCTCCGCAGGTGGAGGGCGAAGAGGCCCGGCTCCGGACCAGACGCCTCGTCGGCGTGATGCTTTTCGCCCCCATACTGATCGCCGCTTCTGCGGTGACGCTTTTCAGCAACCATCTGGGCGCTTCGGCGACCCTCGCGACGGTGCTTTTCATCTTTGCGGCGAGCTGGCTCGGCGTGCTGGCCGCCGCAAGCATGGGAGCCGGCCGCTGGCTGGGGCCTGTAGCGCTGGCTTGCGGCACGGCGATCGCGGCCTCGATCCTGTTCGCGGCGGGAGGATTGGCATCGCCGGCCGCACTGCTGCTCCTCGCCCTTCCGATCGAGGCGTGCTGGGTGGCGCGCAGCCGTGTCGCCGCGATAGCGGGCGGGGTTGCGGTGGCGCTCGCCGGCGGTCTCGGCGTGATGGCCGGTCTCATGTGGCCGGCGATCGCTGGTACAGCGGCCCCGTGGCACTGGCTGCTGCCGCTGGCCTATGCGGCGACGGTTCTGCCGCGCGTCTTCAGGCCGGCCGCCCTGACCATCGAGCCGGATGAGTTCCTTACAGTCGACCGCGCCGCGGCGATCTGCGGGGGTATGGTGCTGGAACTGGCGCGCGGCGGCGATGTGGTCGGCGTGCGCGGGGGCGAAGAGACCGTATCCGGCCTGACCGCCGATCTGGTGCGCGGCGCCGGGCTGTTCGAGCGCATCCACGTCGCCGATCGTGTCGGCTATATGTGCGCGATGAGCGAAGTGCGCGATGGCCGGCGCAAGGCGGCGGCCGCAATCCGGCTGCGGGTGCCGCGAAGCGCCGAGACTGTCGGCCCTGACGACTATCAGCCTTTCGCCATCGAACTCCATGCGACAGGCGAGGGCGGCGGCTTCAT
>JBFWWQ010000387.1:0-2732 GCA_050246095.1 Pseudorhodoplanes sp. | reverse complement strand
CGCGCCGACGACAGAACGTTTCGGCGGCAAGGTGCCGACGCCAAAAGCCGCGCCAAAGAAGCGGGCTGAGCGCGCCGTAGCCGAAACGGAACCGGCCAGGCGTCCGAAGGCGGCCGTCGACCCCATGCGCACCGCGTCCACCGGCGCCCCCGCGTCGGGCTGGTCGATCCAGGTGGCTTCCTCACCGAGTGAAAGCGAGGCAAAGAGCGCGTTGCAGGCGGTCGCGAGCCGCGCCGGACAGGTGGTCGCTTCGGCTTCGGCCTATACCGTCACGTTCGACAAGGGCGGCACCATCTACTACCGCGCACGCTTCGGCGGCTTCGATTCTCAGAAAGACGCCAGCAATGCCTGCCGTCAGTTGAAGAAGCAGAAGATCGCCTGTTACGCCACGCAATGACCGCGAGGGCGGTTGATGCCGCCCAAGCATGTCTCCCGGAATGTATTTTGTCGAAGGGGAATTCAGCCGTGATCGGAGAGAAGGACGTCCTTGGCTTCGTTGATGCGCGCCGCGAGGAAAGACGAACCGCCGATGTCGGGGTGCAGGCGCTGCATCAGGCGG
This sequence comes from Pseudorhodoplanes sp., assembly GCA_050246095.1. Classification (GTDB taxonomy): domain Bacteria; phylum Pseudomonadota; class Alphaproteobacteria; order Rhizobiales; family Xanthobacteraceae; genus Pseudorhodoplanes. The sequence goes on along the minus strand of JBFWWQ010000387.1, from coordinate 2,173 downwards.
CGGTGCGCCTTGCGGACATCCGCCGCGGTAGCCCCAAATTCAAGACCAAGGACCTTGTAAGCCTCCTCCTTAGTCATGGCGCCCGCGCCTGGCGCAACTCCCTGCCCGCCGCCAGCATCCGCCTTCAGGTCCTCACGCCATCCGGGAAAGCGGCCGTCAAGATACGTCTCAAGTAGCTGGCGGCTTTCGCTGTCCGAATAGAGTTCGGCATAGAGCTCGACAAGCTCGGCCTGCACGAGCGTACCGAGCGTCCTGCCTTCCTGCCGCCCGGCCAGCACCAGCCCTTCCAGCGCGCCCGTCTCGTGATCGAGTTCCATTTCGAGCGCGGCGGTGCGAACCGTCGACCGCCGTCCCGGCGCCGCGATGACCCGCCTGCGCCTTTGCGTGGCGCCGAACCACGCCAGCGCCCCCGACAGCAGCATGCCGCCGATGCCGGCGCGGCCGAGCAGCAGAAGCGCCACGCCGATTATCGCCAGAACGACCGGACCCGCGAGCCGCAAACCGTTCGCCAGCCGCTGCGCATCCATGCGGACAAAGAGCGTCGCCAGCGCGGCAAATCCGATCACAGCGCCGACGAGGCCGATCAGAACGCTCATCGATGGCCGCTCAGATGTTCGATCATCAAGCGATCCTCGGGCCTGTTTCGCGCCTCCAGCGCTTTCAGTCCTCCTGTCGCGAAAACCGCCACCGAGCTTAGCAGCTTGGCCAGAGTCGCAGCGGCGCTCCGGTCGAAGCGGAACCACGCGCCGCGCGTCAGTCGCGCTATCTCCTTGAAGGCGGTCTCGGCATCACGGTCACGCCCTTCCTGGAAGACGAAGACCGGCACGCCGAGCAGACCCAGCCTGCCGGCCTTTTCGGCGAGCTGGTCTATATGTTCTTCCATCGCATCGCCGATATAGACGACGGCGGCGACCGGCGCGTTGCCCGCTTCCTTCAGCGCATGGGCGAGAACCTTGCCGATCTGCGTATGGCCGGCGCGGCAATCGATGCGGGTCATCAATTGCTTCAAGGAGGTCGTATCGTTGACGAAGCGCGAGGCGCGGCATTCGCCGAAGCCGCGAAAATAGACAAGCTGGACATTGAGCGCGTCGGCGTTGCCGGCTGCATCGAACATCTGCCCCTGCAGTTCGCAGGCGAGGTCCCAGGTGGGCTGGCGGCTCATCGTCGCGTCGAGCGCCAGGATCAGCCTGCCGCCGCGGGATGACGCGATCGCCTCCCGCGCCTGCTTCAGAAACGCGTCGATCTCGCCCGCGCTCGAGCGCTGCGATGGGACGGCGTCGCTATTGCGGGGTCTGAGCGCCTTTTCGTCGGTCATGACATCAAGATGTGGCCAATGCAGCAGCCTTGCAAGGCCGTCGCCCGAATGTGCGACCATACCGGGGCGGCGCGAAGGTCAATTCGCGAAAATATCGGGGAGCGCCAGCGGCTTGCTCATCATCTCCGCATAGCGCCGGCGCGCATCCGCGCGGCGCCGTCCATATTCGTCCAGCGGCAGCCGCAGCGCGGAGATGAGGTGCCTGATCTCCTGCCGCGCGGCAAGGTGCGACAGCGTGGGCTTGTGGGTGAGCAGGTGTTCCTCGAATTCGTCCAGCGCCGTCAGCCCTATCGGAAAGAACTCGCGGAAGACGACCCGTTCGGCGATGCCGTCCGCTATCCGGAAGCCGAGTTGCATCGAGAGGTTCCGCAGGCACGCGTCAACCCGCTGCTCGTTGCGCGAACCGATAGACGCCATGCGGTTGCGCACGACGACCCAGTCCATGATCTGGTTGTCGGTCTGGCGCCGTTCGCGGCGCGCGTTGCGAACGGACAGCGCATACTGGGAGTGTTCGAGGATTTCGTAGCTGATAGGGTCGATACGGGCGAAGACGTCGAAGTCGATGAAGCTGTCGTTCATCGGCGTGATGAGCGTGTCGGCAATGCGGTGCGCCAAACGGTTCAGGAACGTGTCGGAGCCGGGCGTGTCGATAACGACGAAATCGTGCGCGTCCTCGATCTCGCTCAGGCCGTCGGTCAGCTGACGGAATTCGTCGCTCTCGGCATCGGCGACGACATCGCGTTTTGCCGGAGGCACGTGGAAATGGCGCGGCACCGGGAGCGGCACGCGCATTGCCCGCGCCCAGCGGCGACGGTTCTCGACATACCGCGTCAGCGAGAGCTGGCGTCCATCGAGATC
>JBFWWQ010000386.1:0-2732 GCA_050246095.1 Pseudorhodoplanes sp. | reverse complement strand
CCGGTTGCCGCGGACCACCACAACCCGGGTTTCCTCCGGGTGGGTGGCATCAATAAGCAGCTTATTGGCCATGAGATTCCCATTGCGCGCGCATGCGCTGCGCGCGTCACAATCTGGTTACTGACAAACTTTGGATCACATGACGCGGATACGCGGCTGCGCGGGGTCATCTTTCGATCCCGTGAGATTTGCGTAGCTGCCATCGGCGTCGCTTCCTAACTTGGCGGGCAGCGTCGCGAACGAAATGCGCGAGGCCTTGTCGCCATCACGGTCATTGGCGGCGAAGTATCGGGCGGCTCTGGGCGCGCTACGCGTCGCGGCAGTCTCATCTGCCGGTCGCGGACCCGCGCCTTCCGTTCGCCCGGACGAATCCCGCTCGCGAACCGTGATGGTTTTATGTAGGGCGCTCTGCGCCCGCTTGGCAAGCAGATAGGCTAACTCTCTCGATTTGTTGATTTATTTGCTGGAAATTTCCACGGTAAACGCCGGTTTAACTTAAACCCGGCTAGAAAGGCCCCGATTTGACCGATGGGGCCGGAATGCGGATTGCCTGGATTTTATTGGGTTTGGCGCTGGCGGCGGGATTTTCGGGGTCTGCCCAGGCCCAGGGAACGGCCGGGCAGCGGACGCTCGCCCTCGACGCGCGGCTCGCCGGCGACGCGAGCCGGACCCGGCTCGTGATCGACCTCAACCGCAAGGTCGAGGTCCGGGCCTATCAGATCGCCAATCCCAACCGGATCGTCGTGGACCTGCCGGAGGTGACCTTCGACCTGCCGGTAGGGGCGGGGAAGCAATCCCGCGGCCTGATCGCGGCCTATCGCTACGGCAATTTCGCCCCCGGCAAGGCGCGGATCGTGATCGACCTGCGCGAGCCCGCGAACATCGACAAGACCTTCGTGATCCCCGCCGTCGAGGACCAGCCGGCGCGGCTCGTGATCGATCTGGTGCGGACCGACGCCGCCACCTTCCTGAAACAAGCCATCATTCCCGAAAAACCTCAGCCCAAGGCGCAGGTCCAGCAGCAGACCACCGATACGCGGCCGCTGATCGTGATTGATCCGGGCCACGGCGGCCCCGATACCGGCGCCATCGCCAAAACCGGCGACGAGGAAAAGGAAGTCGTGCTCCAGGTCGCGAAGCAGTTGCGCGCCGAGCTTTTGAGAACCAGCCGCTATCGCGTGCTCATGACGCGTGACGACGACACCTTCGTGCCGCTCGAAGAGCGCGTCTCGATCGCCCGCACCAACGGGGCTTCACTCTTTATATCGGTGCATGCGGACTCGCTCTCCAAGGGAACGGGCGAGGCCTCGGGCGCCACCGTCTATACGGTTTCCGAACGCGCCTCCGACAAGGAAGCGCAGAGCCTCGCCGATAAGGAGAACCGCGCCGACATTCTGGCCGGCTACAATCTCGCAACGCAGCCGGACGACGTTGCCAACATTCTCTTCAATCTCGCGCAGCGCGACACCATGAATGCCTCGGCGATGTTCGCGCGCACCCTGGTCGGCACGCTCAAGAAATCCGCGCGGCTGCACAAGTCTCCGCTCAAGTCGGCGGGCTTCGTCGTGTTGCGGTCGCCGGAGGTTCCCTCGGTCTTGCTCGAACTCGGCTATCTCTCGAGTCCGGCCGACCTCAAGCAGATGACTTCCGATGCCTGGCGCGAGAAGGTTTCGCGCTCGGTGGTCGAGGCCATCGACAAGTTCTTTGCCAGCCGTACTTCCACCGTCGTAGGCCGATAGGGCTCCCCGCGCTATATACCGGCGGCGAGGGAACGGGGACGAGTCGAGCGGGTGCCCACCGACTATTACAGGCCGATCGCGAATGCGGTGGGGCGTCTTGCGCCTAACACCGTCGCTGCACGTCGCTCGATCTACGATCAGGCGCGGCAATTGCTGTTCGAGGAAGCGCAGCATGCGCGCCCGCCGATGGCGGTCAGCGAACTTTTCGCCGAACAACGCGCGCTCGAAGATGCGATCGAGCGTGTCGAGGGCGAGTTCGCGGCTGAAGAGCGCCCGCAGCGCCGCGTGCACCCCCTGCAGCGACAGGTACAGACGGAAGCCGAATATCCGGACGAAGAAGCCTTCCATCCGCGCGCGGCGGAGGAACCGGTTTTTGTTCCCGAACCCGGCTATGGCCCTGAGCAGGACGATTTGCTCGAGCGGGAGGAGTTGCCGGAGCCGGAATATGTGCCGGAGGAGCACTACGATCCCGAGCCCGCGCCGCAACCCGATCCTCGTACGCAGGCGCGTGCCGAACGGCTGGCACGGCAGCGTCCGCCGCAGCCGTCTGCCGAGCAAGTCGACGAGCGCAGGAAACCGCGTGGCGCGCGCCGCGCGCCGCCGCGCCGGGCCGCTTCGCGCAAAACCTCGACCCACATCGTGATTCTGATTGCGGCTCTGCTGGCGCTGTTCATCGCAGGCGCGGGGGCGGCCTATGTGACGTTTTTCGGCTTGCCCAGTTTCCGCGCGGCACAGCAGCCCAAACAGGTGCAGCCGCAGCAAAAACAGGAGACGCCGCTACCGGCAAAGGACGACAACACCGAGAAAATCCGCAACCTGCTGGACAGCGCTTCCAAGGCGTTGGAGGGCGGCAACCCCACGGCTTCCATCCAGTATCTGACGGAAGCCATCGTGCTCTCGCCGAAATACGATGCCGCTTATACCTTGCGCGGCCATTCTTACTTGCAGGCGGGCGATCCCGCGCACGCCATCGAAGATTTCTCCGAAGCGATC
>JBFWWQ010000385.1:0-2762 GCA_050246095.1 Pseudorhodoplanes sp. | reverse complement strand
CGGCAGCTACAGATCCAGGAGGATGATGTCGTAGTCGTACAGCTTGCCGAGATCGACGCCTTCCTCCCCGAGATCGGTGGTGTAGACGTTGAAGCTCTCGGACTTGAGCATCAATTCGATCGACTGCGCTGTGGCGCTGTCATCCTCAATCAGCAGAACGCGCATGCCAGTCCCCTTTTTCGCCGCTGCGGGGCCTTAAGGTTGGGCGCCTTAAGCGGCGGCCCTCGAAACGCCTTGCAACCATACGAATCGGGACATTAACCATGCATGGTTAACAAAACCTGATTCTGCCGCGCAAGCACTTGATGGCCAAATCATGTCGAATCGGCCTAAAATGTTGCTACACAGAGGTTTTCTACCCATGCGGCGGTTCATGTTCCACTTCAAGAGTCAGGCCTAACCGACTCCCGAAGCCGGCCCGCCGGGTGATCGGCGTCCGAGGCATTCGCACGTCCACAAGAACGCGACGTAAATCATTAATGACCCGGGTAAACATCAGGTTAAGGGCAACGCTCTGGAAACGATTATGAAGGCCCGCTTGCCGTGAAGGCGCTTGCCGAGCAGATCGGGGAACTCGACGCGGTCGAGATTTACGGCCGGGTGGTGGGCGTGCGCGGCCTGATGGTGGAGGTGGCGGGACCCCTGCATGCCATGTCGGTGGGGGCCCGCGTCGCCATCGAGACCGGCGCGCGGCCGATCCCCTGCGAGGTGGTCGGGTTTGCCGGGGAGCGCGCTTTGCTGATGCCGTTCGGAGCGCTGGAGGGCGTGCGCCGCGGCTGCCGGGCGATCGTGCAGGCTTCGGCCAGCGCCACGCGCCCCTCGCCGGGCTGGCTCGGACGGGTGGTCAACGCCATGGGCGAGCCGATCGACGGCCGCGGCCCGCTGCCGGCCGGCGCCGCGCCCTATCCCTTCCGCAACACCCCGCCGCCGGCGCATGCGCGCCAGCGCGTCGGCGCCCCGCTCGATCTCGGCGTGCGCGCGCTCAACACCTTCATCACCTGCTGCCGCGGCCAGCGCATGGGCATCTTCTCCGGCTCGGGTGTCGGCAAGTCGGTGCTGCTGTCGATGCTGGCCCGCAACGTGCAGGCCGACGTGTCGGTCATTGGCCTGGTCGGGGAACGCGGCCGCGAAGTGCAGGAATTCCTGCAGGACGATCTCGGGGAAGCCGGCCTCGCGCGCTCGGTGGTCGTGGTCTCCACCTCCGACGAGCCGGCGCTGATGCGCCGGCAGGCCGCCTACCTGACGCTCGCCATCGCCGAATGCTTCCGCGACGGCGGCCAGGACGTGCTGGTGTTGATGGATTCGGTCACCCGCTTTGCCATGGCGCAGCGCGAGATCGGCCTGTCGGCCGGTGAACCGCCCACCGCCAAGGGCTATACGCCGACCGTGTTCACCGAGCTCCCCAAGCTGCTGGAACGGGCGGGGCCCGGGACCGAGCAGGGCACCATCACCGGCATTTTCACCGTGCTGGTCGATGCCGACGACCACAACGAGCCGATCGCCGACGCGGTGCGCGGCATTCTCGACGGGCATATCGTCATGGAGCGCGCCATCGCCGAGCGCGGCCGCTACCCCGCCATCAACGTGCTGAAATCCGTCTCCCGCACCATGCCGCGCGCGGCCGATCCCGATTTCCTGCCGGACCTGAACCGGGCGCGGCAGATCATGGCCACCTATGCCGACATGGAGGAACTGATCCGGCTCGGCGCCTACCGCCAGGGCTCCAGCGCGGAGGTCGACGAGGCCATCCGCCTGCACGGGCCGCTGGAGGACTTCCTGCGCCAGGGCAAGGACGAGGCCTCCACTTTGCGCGAAGGATATCAGCGGCTTGCGGCAATTCTCCCGGTCCTGGAAACAGAAAAATAACGTTATCGCCCCACACTCCGCCGGATTGTATTGGACGGCCGCGATGCCGCGTCCGGTATTCTGCCGTTCGGCACCCCGTCGGGGTTGCGGCGGCGGGCGCGGCTGGCTTCGGGGGAGTATGAGTCGATGAAGTCACGAGATACGCTGATCCGCTTGCGGAAATTCCAGGTCGACGAGAAGCGCCGGCGCACGGCGCAGATCGAGGCGATGATCGCCGAGTTCGACCGCATGTGCACGGACCTCGAGCGCGAGATCAAGACCGAGCAGGACCGCGCCGGCATCCACGATCCCGCGCATTTCGCCTATCCGACCTATGCCAAGGCGGCGATGCAGCGGCGCGACAATCTCAAGCGTTCGGCCGACGAACTGAAGGGCCAGCTGGAAGAGGCGCGCGCGCAGCTCGCGGAAGCCTTCGAGGAGCTGAAGAAGGTCGAGCTGCTCGACGAGCGCGACCAGGCGCGCGAGCGCGCGGAGATCAATGCCAAGGAGCAGATGGAGCTCGATTCCATCGGCATCATGCGCATCCGCGACGCGGTGCGGGCGTAGCTCTTTCGTCTTTCGTTTTCTTGCAGTTTCTGAACGCATCGTCATCGCCGGGCCTGTTTTTCGCGTCCGCGGACGACGTGTCCCGGGCGCAGCGCGGCACGAAGCGCAGCGAAGTGACGCGCTGCAGAACCGGGACCGCTGCAAGCACGGACCTTGGAACGGTCCCGGATCGGCGGCGCACCGTTTCGCTGCGCTTCACGCTGCGCCGCGTCCGGGACACGGGAGGCGTTTGCAGGGTCAAACAGCCGAGCATCACCGCTCCCGTTGTTGGCGCGCCACGCACGCCCTGTTCACCCTCCCCCTTGTGGGGAGGGTCGACCGGCAAGCGCAGCGAAGCCGGTCGGGGTGGG
>JBFWWQ010000384.1:0-2779 GCA_050246095.1 Pseudorhodoplanes sp. | reverse complement strand
GACGGCGGGAGCTGGGCGAGGCGGTCGCCGCTGCGATCGGGCCGCGCTGCGATTTTTTTCAGGCCGACGCTACCGACGAGAACCAGGTCAGGGCGCTGGTCGACTTCACGCTGAAGAAGCACGGCCGGATCGACTGCCTGTTCAACAATGCCGGCGGGCCGGCGCCCAATGGCGGCATCGAAACCATCGACCTGGCGGCCTACGAAGCGGCCTTCGCGCTTAACGTGCGCTCGGTGATGCTGGGCATGAAGCATGTGGCGCCGACGATGATGGCGCAGCAGAGCGGCAGCATCATCAACAACGGCTCGCGCGCCGCCAGCCGGGTCGGCCGCTCGCCGTCGCTGATCTACGCCGCCGCCAAGGCCGCCGTGGTGCAGCTATCGGCCGTCACCGCCATCCAGCTCGGCGAGCATTTCGTGCGGGTGAACACGATCTCGCCCGGCGGCATCGCCACCGGGTTCGCGGCGAAATCGGTCGGCGTCGATTCGGACCGGGCCGACGGCACGGCGGAGAAGATGAAGGAGGGGCTGGCGAAGCGCCAGTCGATCCCCCGCGCCGGCACGCCGGACGACGTGGCGCAGGCGGCGGTGTTCCTGGCCTCCGACGACTCGGCCTTCATCAACGGCCACGACCTGATCGTCGATGGCGGCGTGGTCGGCGGCAATTTCTGGAGCGTGACGCGCGATTCCTACAGCGGCCTGAAACAGCGCTTGGGCGTCGACTGAGCTGCGGTATGCTTGGCCTCCCGGAAATCAGGGGAGGCAAGCATGCGTCTGAAAGACAAAGTCTGCATCGTCACCGGCGCGACGTCGGGCATCGGCAAGCGCACGGCGGAAATGTTCGCCGCGCAGGGCGCGAAGCTGGTGATCGCCGGCCGCCGCGCCGATCTGGGCGAGGCGGTGGCCAAGGCGATCGGTCCGCACTGCAGCTTCTTGAAGACCGACGTGACGGACGAGGCGCAGATGCAGGCGCTGATCGACTTCACCGTGAAAAAGCACGGGCGCATCGACTGCCTGTTCAACAATGCCGGCGGTCCGGCGCCGGTGGGCGGCATCGAGACCATTCCGGTCGATGGTTTCGACAAGGCCATCGCCGTCAACGTGCGCTCGGTGATGCTGGGCATGAAGCACGTGGCGCCGATCATGGTGAAGCAGCAGGCCGGCAGCATCATCAACAACGGGTCGGTGGCGGCGAGCCGCGCCGGCCTGTCCTCGTCGATGATCTATTCCGCGGCGAAGGCGGCGGTTGTCCACCTGACGGTCTGCGTCGCCATGCAGCTCGGCGAGCAGAACGTGCGTGTCAATTCGATCTCGCCGGGCGGCATCGCCACCGGGATCTTCGGCAAGGCGCTGGGGCTCGACACGGCCAAGGCCGAGCAGACGGCGGAAGCGGTCAAGGCCGGGCTGGCGAAGATGCAGCCGATCCCGCGCGCCGGCCTGACCGACGACATCGCCAACGCCGCAGTCTTCCTCGCCTCCGACGAATCGACCTTCGTCAACGGCCACGATCTGGTGGTCGATGGCGGCGTGATCGGCGGCCGACTCTGGGGCCCGCACCAGGAGGCGCTCAAGGGCATGCGGCAGGCGTTCGGGGTGGAGGGTTAAAGTTCGCTTCCAACGCAAAAGAGCCGGGACGACCTCGCCATCCCGGCTCTTTACTGTTTGACGTCTGCTTTTACTGCTGCGGATAGACGCGCTGGCGAACCGGATACTCCGGCTCGGCGGCGATGCTGCGCGAGGGCGCTGCGCCCTCGTTGCCGGACTCGACCATCACCTGGCCCGATGGCGACAGCACTACGCCGAGCCGCTGGCCGTTCCGGGTCGCCGTACCATGCCAGAAATTGTCGCAGCCTTTGGTCAGGCCGGTGACATTGGTGTAGCCGGCGGCTTGAATCTTGCGCTGCGCGTCCGCCGCCGTCGAACCGTCGATGCGCTCGCCATGGGTGCAGCCGGCGTAGGCGGTGCCTGCCCCCAGAACCGGTGCTGCCATTCCAATGGCCAGAGCCGCAACAATCAGCTTCGTTTTCATCTCGACCCTCCTTCGGAGCATTCGATGGAGGGAAACGGACGGTCGGTCGCGCGGTTCCGTACGGTATCTCAGGGTTGGAGCGGGATGCCCGGCCGCGCACCCGTCGGCTTGCCGCCGTCCCAGATTGGCACGCCGTTGTTGACGACGATCTCGATCCCCGCCGCCGCCCGTTCGGGCTTCTCGAAGGTGGCGGTGTCGATGATGGTGGCGGGATCGAACAGCACCAGATCGGCGGCATAGCCGTCGCGGATCAGGCCGCGCTCCTTGAAGCCGAACTCCGCGGCCGGCAGGCCCGTCATGCGATGTATCGCGTCCTGCATCGTCAGCAGTTTGATGTCGCGCGCGTAGTGGCCCAGCACGCGTGGGAAGGTGCCCCACAGGCGCGGATGGGGCACGCTGTCCCAGGGCAGGCCGTCGGAGCCGACCATGGCGCGCGGGAAGGCGAGCACGCGTTGCACGTCGGCCTCGTCCATCTGGAAATAGATGGCGCCGGCCGGCGAGACGGCGGCGACGACTTCCTTGCGCGTCTTCAGGCCGAGCTCGCGGCCGACCTCGTCGATGTCGCGGCCGGAGAATTCGGGACGGCCGCGGCACCAGGTGATGGTGACCCTGTCGGCGCTTTCCACGTAGTCGGGCAGCAGCACCGTGGAGGAGGCGGTGTAGGGATAGACGTCGAGGCCAAGCGGCTGGCCGGCCTGCAGGCGTTCGATCAGCGGCAGGGTCTCGCGCGTGCGACCGAAATTGGTGCGGC
>JBFWWQ010000383.1:0-2790 GCA_050246095.1 Pseudorhodoplanes sp. | reverse complement strand
TGGTCAGGATCGCTGTCCAACGCTGGACGCCGGCCTGGCTGCCGCGCTCGAACGCGGTTTCGGTCCATTTGACCTGGAACGACTTGTCAGACGCGCGAACGACGCTCGTCACCTGCACCGACACCGTGCGCTCGCCGACATTGGCGAACGGCGCGGCCGAGCGGGCATACTCGCCGAGGAACTGCGCCCCGCGCTTCGTCGCGAAATCATAGGCGCCGAGCCAGTCGCGCCGCATCAGCACCGGGTCGAGCGACACCGAGCGCACATTGGTGATGAAACGCGAAAGATGCCACGCGACCTGCGGATCGGTCGGCCGATAGGTCACATCGGCGGGCTCGACGGCACGCGCCTCACCCAGGCGGTCGACCTCGACGACATAGGGGGTGACCCGGCTTTGCAGCGACTGCCAAGCGAGCCCGGCGGACGTCCCAGCGGTCAGCGTGAGGCAACCGAACGCTATCAGCCGCCAGTTGCGAGCCTGCACGCGGGCCGAACCGATCCGGTCATCCCACAGCTGTCCGGCGCGCTGGTACGGCGTTTCGGGAGGTGGCGTGCGTCCGTATCGCTGCACGCTGCGCTTGAAGAACATGGCTCAGTCGTTCCTTTCCTTGATGTCGGGAGTGGCGGAGGCGCCGCCGCGGTCGCCCTGTTGCAGCGTATGGATCGCAAGCTGCCGGCGATGACGGCTGGTCTGCTGGTCGCGCATCGCGCGTGCCCAGGCCGGCGTGCCGGTCTCCCCGCCGCCGCCCGGTCCAGTCGGTGCCGGCGACGGAGAGTTCTGGTTGAGCGCGTTCCAGGCCGCCTGGCGTCCGCTCGACGATGCCTCGCCAAGGCCGAGCGCACCGCTTGCGCGCGACCGCGCGGCATTTCCGGCGGCCCGGGCCACGCCCGCCATGCCGGCACCGACTGTTGGCTTGGCGGCGGTCTCCTTCCCGAGCGAATAGGCTGTCGATGCCGCCGATCCCATCGCCGTGCCCGAGCGGACCGCGCCGAGCGCCGCGCCGCCGAGCGCTCGCGCGCCGCCGACTGCGGCACCACCGGCAAGCATGGTGACGCCAGCCGCGCCGACGGCCGTTCCGAGGGCCGCACCGGCACCGAGCTGGGGCGCACCGGACACGAGACCGGAAGCGATCGCCGGTCCGAAAATGCCGAGGCCGAACAGCGACAGGCTGGCGAGCACGAGGCTCATCGCCTGCCCGATATCTGGCTCCTGGCCGTCCAGGGCGTCGGTGAATTCGGTGAAGAAGTTGGAGCCTATGCCGACGATCACCGCCAGCACCATGACCTTGATGCCCGAGCTTACGACGTTGCCGAGCACACGCTCGGCGAGGAAGCTGGTCCGGTTCCACAGTGCAAACGGCACGAGGATGAACCCGGCGAGAGTCGTCAGCTTGAACTCGAGAATGCAGACGAACATCTGCACCGCGAGGATGAAGAAGGCGACGATCACCATCGCCCACGCGAACAGCAGGATCATGATCGTCAGGAAATTGTCGAAGAACGTCGTGAACCCGACCATTTCGCTCGCCTGTTCGAGCAGCGGCCATGCGGCCGAGAAGCCGGTGCCGGCAAGCCGTCCGGGCTTGAGCAGGTCATCGGCGGACAGCGTGCCGCCACCGGCCGTCAGGCCGGCCTGCGCGAACGAGCGGAAGATGATGTCGGCAAGCGTCGAGAAGCTGTTCAGGATGAAAGCAAACGCGCCGACGTAGAGGATCTTCCGCAGGAACCGGCCGATTACATTGTCCTCGCCGCCGAGCGCCCAGAACAGACCGGCCAGCGTGATGTCGATGCCGATCAGCGTCGCGGTCAGGAAGCCGACGTCGGGTCCGAGCAGTCCGAACCCGCTGTCGATGTATGTGATGAACGCCTGCAGGAAGCGGTCGATGACATTGAGGTCGTTCAAGTGACTGCCTTCCTGTCGGCGTTGCGAGGGTGTCGCGGGGCGCAGTGGGGGGAGCGGAACTGCGCCCCGCGACGGCAACCGATGATGAGAGGGGCACCACCGGCTGCTGGCCGGATCGGGCCTGCTTGCCCTGTGGGGGCTATCGGGGCGTGTAGGCCGATCCGGAACCGAGGAACTTCTTGGTCGCTGCCCGTGCTTCGGCGGCCTGCGTGGCGCGCCGTGCCTGCTCGACCGCTTCGCTCCGGAACTGCGCCGCCATCATGTGCTGGAGCTGGAACTGCTGCTTGGCGGTCAGCGCAAGGAGCTGGTTGGTCGCCTGCTGTGCCTGGAGCGAACCTTCCGCGCCCTGGCTGCGCGCGACGATGTCGGCGAGCGCCTGGGTGTCGGACTGGATGTTCTCGACCACCTGCGCCTGCACGGTCATCGTATGGCGGAACGCGCCCATGCTGGCGTCGAGCCGCGCCCTGGCATCGCGCACACGGGTATCGGTTCGCAGCGCCGAGGTGAAGTCCTTCGGGAACAGCGACGTGAACTTGTCGTCGAGCTGGTCGACCCGGAAGTCGATCGCCTGCGCGCGGCCCATGAGACGGTCGATCTCGGCGAGCTTCTGCTTGAGCGCATCGAGCTGCGGGAAATCGATCTTCGTCAGGTTCTTGCCCATGTTGACCAGCATCTGCGCTTCGTTCTGGAGCTGCTGGATCTGCTGGTTGACGCTCTGGAGCGTGCGCGCTGCGGTCAGGATGTTCTGGGCATAGTTGCTTGGATCGAACACCACGCCGCCGAACTGGGCGTGGGCCGGCGTGCTTGTCAGGCTTAGGCCGATACCGGGCGATCCGACGGCGCCGAGGCCGAGGACGGCGGCGATGAGGTGCTTGCGATTGGGGATA
>JBFWWQ010000382.1:0-2800 GCA_050246095.1 Pseudorhodoplanes sp. | reverse complement strand
CGCCTTCCTTGCCCCAGGTCGAGCGCGTTGTGAATTCGCTGCCGTCGGTCATGACGACCTTGATGGGGTGATATTTCGGATGAATTTCGCTTTTCATGACCTTGTCCTGCGCGCGGTCGCGCCTTGCCGCCCGGTTTGTGGGGGGTGAATGCGGGCCGCTCTATATCGCAGGGGGGCGGGATCGGCAAGGCGGGCAAAACCATTTGCCTCCCCGCGGCGGGCGCGCCATTGTCCCGCTCGTTTTTCGGCAATCCGCCGAAAGTACGAGGCAAAACAGGGACATGGCGCGCACCACCGGCTCCGGCGACAGCCTCCTTGCCGCCGATTCGGACCCCGCCGGGCGCGGCCGCCGCCTGCGCCCGCTGTCGCGGCTCCTGCCCTATATCGCGCGCTACCGCTGGCGCGCCGCCTGTGCGCTGGTCGCGCTCCTGATGGCGGCGCTCGCCACGCTCGCCGTGCCGCTGGCGGTACGGCGGATGATCGATTTCGGCTTCGGCGACGAACGCGCGCTGATCGACAGCTATTTCGCGGTCATGGCGGGGGTGGTGGCGGTGCTCGCGCTGGCCAGCGCCATGCGCTTCTATCTCGTGACCACGCTCGGCGAGCGCATCGTCGCCGATCTGCGTTCGGAGACCTTCGCGCATATCACCGCTTTGTCCATTGCCTTCTTCGACCGCGCCAGATCCGGCGAGCTGATTTCGCGGCTCACCGCCGACACGACGCAGATCAAGGCCGCCGTCGGCTCCTCGATCTCGGTCGCATTGCGCAACCTCGTGCTGTTTACGGGCGCGGGGGCGATGATGGTCGTGACCAGCCCGAAACTGTCCGGCTTCGTGCTGGCGGTGATCCCGGTGATCGTGCTGCCGCTGGTGGCGTTCGGGCGCGCGGTGCGCCAGCGCTCGCGGCTGGCGCAGGACAAACTGGCCGACGCCTCCGCCTATGCCGCCGAGCAGATCGGCGCCGTGCGCACGCTGCAGGCCTTCACCAGCGAGCGCGCGGCCATCGCGCATTATGCGTCTGCGGTCGACGGCGCCTATGAGGCGGCGCGGCAGTCGACCTTGTCGCGCGCGGTGCTGACGGCGATCGCGATTTTCCTGGTCTTCGCCAGCGTGATCCTGGTGCTGTGGATCGGCGCGCAGGACGTGCTGTCGGAGCGCATGACGCCCGGACGCCTCAGCCAGTTCGTGCTCTATGCGGTGTTCGCGGCCGGCGCGCTGGGCGAGCTTTCGCAGGTCTGGGGCGAGGTCTCGCAGGCGGCCGGCGCGGCCGAGCGCCTGTTCGAGGTGCTGGCGACGAGGCCGCAGGTGGTGGCGCCGGCGCGGCCGACCCCGCTGCCGCAGCCCGCGCGCGGCGAGGTCGCGTTCGAGGAGGTGCGGTTCGCCTATGCCGCCAACCCCGCGCTGAACGCGCTCGACGGCGTCAGCTTCCGGGTCGGGCAGGGCGAGAAGGTCGCGATCGTCGGGCCGTCCGGCGCCGGCAAGAGCACGATCTTCCACCTGATCCTGCGCTTCTACGATCCGAATTCCGGCACCGTGCGCTTCGACGGGGTGCCGGTGGCGCAGGCCGACCCGCAGGCCCTGCGCCGCCGCATCGCGCTGGTGCCGCAGGAAACCGCGATCTTCGCCGAATCCATCTTCGACAACATCCGTTTCGGACGGCCGGAGGCGGACGATGCCGAAATCGAGCGTGCGGCGGAGATGGCGGCGGCGAACGACTTCATCCGCCGGCTGCCGCAGGGCTACCGGACTTTGATCGGGGAGCGCGGGGTGACGCTGTCCGGCGGCCAGCGCCAGCGTATCGCGATCGCGCGTGCGATCCTGCGCGACGCGCCGCTGCTGCTGCTCGACGAGGCGACCTCCTCGCTCGACGCCGAAAGCGAGACGCTGGTGCAGGCGGCGCTGGAACGGCTGATGCAGGGTCGCACCACGCTGGTGATCGCGCACCGGCTGGCGACCATCCTGTCCTGCGACCGCATTCTGGTCATGGAGCACGGCCGCATCGTGGAAGAGGGCACGCATGACAGCCTGGTCGCCCGCGGCGGCCTGTATGCGCGGCTCGCGAAGCTGCAATTCGACCTGACGTGACCGTCACGCGCGGGCTTGACCCGCGCGTCCATCGTTTTTGCAAAGCTGGATTGCCGGGTCACGGCGCTGTGCGCCGGCCCGGCAATGACGGCAACTTACGGCCTCCACGCCATCCGATAGACCGGCGCGCCGGAATGCGGGTTGATATCCTCGCCGGCGATGCCGAAGCCGGCCTTGTCGTAGAGCCGGATCGCGCGCGCATTGTCCTTGTTGACGTGCAGCACGATGCCGGCGGGCGACCGGCGCTTGGCTTCATCGAGCAGCAGACGGCCCACGCCCGTGCCCCAGGCTTCCGGCGCCACCGCGAGCTGGTCGAGATAGCCGCGCCGGCGCTCGATGGTGACGAAGCCGACGAGCGCCGTGCCCTCCTGCGCGAGCACGATGTCGGCGACCGGGACGAGATCGTTGCGCCAGCGTCCGCGCCACCATTCCACGCGCTTGGCAAAGGCGATCTGCGGATAGGCCTCTTGCCAGGTGCGCTGCCAGAGCGCGATGGCGGCGTCCTCGTCGGATGCACAATAGGGCCGTAGCGCGATCATGGGGCGGGGGTTACAGCGTGATTGATATGCATTGAACCGGATAGGAGGCGATCTCGGTTCACCTCTCCCTTTGGGAGAGGTCGACTTGCGAGCGAAGCGAGTAAGTCGGGTGAGGGATTACGGTGCAAACAGTTCGCATTTAGACCCCCTCACCCAATCCCACTCCCCACAGGGGTG
>JBFWWQ010000381.1:0-2824 GCA_050246095.1 Pseudorhodoplanes sp. | reverse complement strand
CATTCCCTGCCCGCATTGCGGCGCCCGCGACGTTCGCGAATTCTCCTATCTCGGCGACGCGACGCTGTCGCGGCCCGACGCTTCGGCGCCGGATGCGCTCGCGCGCTTCGTCGAATACGTCTATCTGCGCGACAATCCGGCCGGACCGCATCGCGAGCTCTGGTATCACGGCGCCGGTTGCCAGGCCTGGCTGGAAGTGACGCGCGACACCCGTACGCACGAGATATTCGCGGTGGTGTCGCGCCGGACCGGCGAGCGCGCCGGGGTGGGCGCGGCATGAACGCGCCCGCGCGTCTCGACGGCGCGGCGGCGCTGTCGTCGCAGCCGAACCGTCTGGCGGGCGGCGGACTGATCGACCGTTCGCGGCCGTTGCGCGGCCGTTTCGACGGCGCGGCGATTTCCGGCTTTGCCGGCGATACGCTCGCCTCCGCCTTGCTCGCGAACGGAATCCGGCTGGTCGGGCGATCGTTCAAGTATCACCGCCCGCGCGGCATCGTGACGGCAGGCCCCGAGGAGCCGAATGCGCTGGTCGAATTGCGCGACGGCGCGCGCCGCGAGCCGAACACGCGCGCGACCACGACGGAGTTTTTCGACGGGCTCGATGCCGCGAGCCAGAACCGCTGGCCCTCGCTGCGTTTCGACGTAATGGCGCTGAACGGGCTGTTCGCTCCGGTCTTCGGCGCCGGCTTCTACTACAAGACCTTCATGTGGCCTTCCTCCTTCTGGGAGAAGGTGTACGAGCCGCTGATCCGCCGCGCGGCGGGGCTCGGCCGCGCCGCTGCCTCGCCCGATCCCGACCGTTACGAACACGCCAATGCCTTCTGCGATCTGCTGGTGATCGGCGGCGGGCCGGCGGGCCTTGCGGCGGCTCTGGCGGCGGGGCGTGTCGGCGCGCGCGTCATCCTGTGCGAGCAGGATTTCGCATTCGGCGGCCGGCTCCTGGCCGAGCGGCACGCGGTCGACGGCATGGCGGGGCATGCCTGGGCGCAGCAGGCGGTGGCGGAACTGACTTCGCTCGACCATGTGACGCTGATGCCGCGCAGTACGGTGTTCGGCATCTACGACGGCGACACGTTCGGCGCGCTGCAGCGCGTGTCCGATCATCTGCCGGTGCCGCCCCCGCACCGGGTGCGCCAGCGGCTGTGGCGGATCGTTGCGAAGCGCACGGTGCTTGCGGGCGGGGCGATCGAGCGGCCCATCGTGTTCTCGGGCAACGACCGACCGGGAATCATGCTCGCATCGGCGGTCCGCGCCTATGTCAACCGCTTCGGCGTGACGCCGGGCCGGCGCGTCGCGATCTTCACCGGCAACGACAGCGGTTGGGACGTCGCGCGCGATCTCGCCGCGGCCGGTGTGGCGCTTGCGGCCGTGATCGATGCGCGTTCCGAAGTCGCCGCGGGCGTGCGGGGCGCGGTGCAGGCCGAGCGCGTCCTGCTCGGCGCCGCCGTGGTCGCGACGCAGGGCAATCCCACCCTGCGGGCGATTGCCGTGCGCGGTGCCGACGGAAAGCAGGAGCGCATCGCCTGCGACACGCTTGGCGTCTCGGGCGGCTGGAATCCCGATCTCGGGCTGACCTGTCATCGCGGCGGAAAGCCGGTCTGGAACGAAACGCTCGCGGCTTTCGTCCCGGGCGCGCTGCCGGAAGGCCTTGCCGTGGCCGGCTCCGCCAACGGCACCATGACGCTGGCGCGCTGTCTCGCGGAAGGCGCGCAGGCCGGCCGCATCGCGGCCGAGGACACAGGATTCAAAGGCGCGAAGGTCGATGTCCCGCGCACCGAAGACGAGCGCTTTGCCGTCGCGCCGCTCTGGCATGTCGCGGGCTCGACCAGGAAGGCGTTTGTCGATTTCCAGAACGACGTGACTTATTCCGATGTCGCTCTCGCCGAACGCGAAGGCTATCGTGCGATCGAGCATCTGAAGCGCTACACCACGCTCGGCATGGCCACCGACCAGGGCAAGCTGTCGAACCTGCCCGGGCTTGCGATCATGGCCGCGCTGACCGCGCGCAGCATCCCGCAGACCGGCACGACCGGTTTCCGCCCGCCGCATGTGCCGGTCGCGATCGGCGCCTTTGCCGGGCCGCATCGCGGCCGCGATTTCCGCCCCGCGCGGCTGACGCCCTCGCATAGCTGGGCGCAGGAGCAGGGCGCGGTGTTTGTGGAGACCGGACCCTGGCTGCGCGCGCAATATTTTCCCCGCGCCGGCGAGAAGGACTGGCTCGCGACCGTCAACCGCGAGGTGACGAATGTGCGCGGCGGCGTCGGCTTCTGCGATGTCTCCACGCTCGGCAAGATCGACCTGCAGGGCCCCGATGTCGGCGCCTTTCTCGACAAACTCTATGTCAACACCTTCTCCACGCTGCCGGTCGGGCGCGCGCGCTACGGCCTGATGCTGCGCGAGGACGGCTTCGCGCTCGACGACGGCACCGCGGCAAGGCTTGCGCCGGATCGCTTCTTCGTGACCACGACCACCGCCAATGCCGTGCGCGTGTTCCTGCACATGCAGTTCTGCCACCAGGTGCTGTGGCCGGACCTCGACGTGCAGTTCGTCTCCGCGACCGATCAATGGGCGCAGTTCTCGGTCGCGGGTCCGCGCGCACGCGCCATGCTCGCGAAAATCGTCGATCCGCCCTTCGACATTTCAAACGCTGCCTTTCCCTACATGGCGGTCGGCGAACTCGCCATCTGCGGCGGCGTGCCGGCGCGGCTCTACCGGCTCTCCTATTCGGGCGAGCTCGCCTACGAGAGCGGCGTGCCGGCGCGCTACGGCGAGGCGCTCGCGCGCGCGAGGAAGCAGGCGGGCGCGGAATTCTCGAGCGCGCCCA
>JBFWWQ010000380.1:0-2837 GCA_050246095.1 Pseudorhodoplanes sp. | reverse complement strand
GGCCCGGATTCAGCTTGGCCGCATCAGTCACTTCGGCCTCATGGAAATGAGCCGGCAGCGGTTGCGCTCGGGCGTGCTCGAGGGCTCGACCTCGCAGTGCCCGCATTGCCAGGGCACGGGCATCATCCGTTCGACCGAGAGCGTGGCGCTTGCCGTGCTGCGGGCGCTCGAGGATGCGCTCATGGCGGGGGCACGTACGTCGCTGGTGGCGACGACCACGTCCTCCGTCGCGCTCTACATCCTCAACAACAAGCGCCACTTCATCAACGAGATGGAAACGCGCCACGGCATCTTCGTCACCGTGCAGGCGAGCGACAAGCTGCAGGGCGCGAACTTCCTGATCGAAAAGGGCCACGCCGCACCCGTTGCGACGCGCCGCCCGGATCGGGCTGCCGTCAACATGGATTGGGGCTTCACCGGCGAGGCCCCGGACGGCGAGGCGGACGAGGCCGAGGGCGCTGACGAGGACGTCTCGGCGCGCGGTTCTTCGGAGCCGCGCGGCAGGGACGAAGGCCGCGACGGTGCTGGCGGACGGCGGCGTAGACGCCGGCGCGGACGCCGCGGCGGCGAAGGCCGCGGGGAGCAGCGGGGCGACAGCCGCCGCGACGAGGGCGCCCAGCAGCCTTACGACGACGATTATGCCGATGACCATGAGGCGCCGCCGGTCGAGGCCGGTGGCGGTCATGATGCCGGTGAGGAGTTCGGCGAGGACGACGCACACGCGCACGATGGCGATGCGGACCAGGAGGCACGCGGCGGCGAAGGCCGGCCGCGCGAGCGGAGCGGTCACGAGGAGGGTGGCCGGCGCCGTCGGCGCGGCCGCCGAGGTGGCCGTCGCGGACGCGACCGGGGGCGTAACAATGACGAGGTCGCCGTCGCAGAAGGTGCGATCGACCTCGAGGAGGAGGCCGATAACTCCGAGCGCGACACGGCGCCGGATATCGTTGTGACGGAGGCCGAGGGGGCGGAAACCGGAGAACAGACTCCGGCGCGCGAGCCGCGTCGGCGCGCATCCCAGCCGCGCGACGATGAAAGCCGCCCGCCGCGGCCGCGCCGCACGGAGAAGGAGGCGCCTGCCGCTGCTGACGCCGCCGCTGCTGCTCCGGAAGCTGTCGTTCCGGCGCCCGTAAGCGAACAACCGGCTCCCGTAGAGGAAGATACGGTGCTGGCCCGGGTGCGCGCGCGCCAAGCCTCGTCAGCCGAGCCCAAGCTCGAGCGTGTTGTGGTCTCGCCGGATCAGACCGGCAGCAGAGACGCCGCCAGCGAAGAGCCGGTGCGGCGCGGCTGGTGGCAGCGCCGTCTCGGCGGCTGACTGCTCGGTTTGTTCACTTCCTAGCAAGAGGGCCGGCGCTGTGCCGGCCCTCTTCGCATCTGAAGTCTCCTATTCGGTGCAACCCGCGGAAGGCGCGACAATTTTTCTCGTCACGTTTTCCGCACGTCGATTCCTTTAATGATATCAGGACTTCTACGTAGCTGAGGCTGTGCCGACGGTGCGGCGCGCCGCAGTGCAGGTCTCATTTTGACCATACCCGGCTGATGAGTGCGCCTCCGTCATGTCGATGATCGGGGGCGGCGACATGCACATTCAGCTCTCGGCTGAATCACGCCGCGATCCCGGCATGGTGTCACGCGAATGACCTTGGTCCTTCCGACCGGAGGCTGACGCGTACGACTTGAAGTTTCTGGACCCCTGAGCCCGTTCGATTTGGCTCTTCTTCGCGAGGTCCGGAAATTGGTGGGACATCAAGGGAGTTATCCATGAGTAAGTCGATTTTTACGGCCGTTCTGGCCATGGCCGCTGCTGCGGGCCTCGCAATGCCTGCCGAGGCGCGCATCGATTCCGGTCCGATCAGCTCGCTTTACGAGAACGATGGGCGCAAGACCGTGAAGCGCGCTCAGAAGCAGAGCACGTCGAAGGGCTATGCGAAGAAGCGCTACGGCTCGAAGCAGTACGGGAAAAAGAAGTACAGCAAGGCCAAGTACCGCGGCACGAAGACGGCTGCCGTCGGCCGCAAGGCGCGTCTCGCCGGGCGTGCCGTAACCGCAAGCCGCTCGGGCGGCGGTGCGACGGCCTCGCGCGGATGCCTCAAGCCCGCTGCGGCCGCGCTGCTCGCGCGTATCGAGTCGCAGTTCGGTCCGGTGAAGGTGATCTCGACCTGCCGTCCGGGTGCCCGCATCGCCGGTAGCGGCAAGCCTTCCAAGCATGGCTTCGGCCTCGCCGTCGACTTCGACGCGGGCGGCCGCAAGCAGGCGATCGTCAACTGGCTCCGGGCCAATCACACCTCGGGCGGCACCATGACGTACGCTCGCATGAGCCACATCCACGTCGACATCGGGCCGCGCTTCGTCTCGCTCGGCGCCGGCGGCCGCCGCGGCTAACCTCTGACGCAGGGAAGGGGCTGCGACCGCGTCCCTTCCTTGCTTCCCTTCTCAGCTTTTCGAGAGTCGTGCCCAGCCTTTGAGCCGGTGCGCGGCTTCAGCCATGTCTGCTTCCGTTCCGGCATAGGAAAAGCGGAGGTAGCGGTTGCCGCGCCGCTCGTCGAAATCGAGGCCGGGGGTCGCGGCGACGCCGATCTCGTTCAGCATTGCGGACGCGAAGGCGCGGGCATCGTCGGTGAATGCGGAGACGTCGGCATAGAGGTAGAAGGCGCCGTCGGCAGGAGCCAAGGCGGTGAAGCCGGCCTCGGGCAGAGCCTGCAGGAGCAGCGCGCGGTTTCTGGCGTAGGTCTCGCGATTGCGCTCGAGCTCGTCGACGCCGTCGAACGCGCCGAGGGCCGCGATCTGGGAGACGGCGGGCGCCGAGATGAAGAGGTTCTGCTGCAGACGCTCGACGACGC
>JBFWWQ010000379.1:0-2844 GCA_050246095.1 Pseudorhodoplanes sp. | reverse complement strand
GCTACGACAAGACGGAAAGCATCTGGCAGGCGAATTCGCGGGTGAAGACGCTGGAGGCCACGACCGGCGATGGCCAGACGCTGACGGTCGGCCTTCAGGATGTGCGCGGCGCGAGCCGGGTGGATTTCAAGCCGGCGATCCGCACCGAATGGCTGGAACTCCGGATCAAGGACGTCTATCCGGGGTCCAAATACAAGGACACGGCCATCAGCGAGCTTTATCCGGTGTTCGCCGACTGATCCTTCGTGAAGCAGGTGCAGCAATGACAGCCGGCATGGTCATCATCGGGGCGGGCGAGTGCGGCGCGCGGGCGGCGTTCGCCCTTCGCGAGAACGGCTATGAAGGGCCGGTGACGCTGATCGGCGCGGAAGTCCACGCACCTTACGAGCGGCCGCCGCTCTCCAAGGACGCCATCACCGACGAGGCCCATCCCGCGCCGAAGCATGTGGCGCTGGCGGAGCGCTTCGCCGAGCAGGGCATCGATCTGCTGACGGGGCGCGAGGCGGTCGCCATCGACCGGAACGCCCGGCAGGTGCGTCTCGCCGATGGCTCGGCGATCGCCTACGACAAGCTGCTGCTGGCGACAGGCGCGACGGCGCGCACGCTGCCGATGGGGGCAGCCGCCGGCGAGCACTGCCTGACGCTGCGCACCTATGACGACGCGCTGCGCATTCGCGGCCTGTTGAAGCCGGGCGTACGGGTCGCGATCATCGGCGGCGGCTTCATCGGACTGGAGCTTGCCGCCAGCGCCCGCAAGCGCGGCGCGAAAGCGGTGGTGATCGAGGCGCAGCCGCGCATCCTGATGCGCGGGGTGCCGGAGGAGCTCGCGCGAGCCGTCGCCGCGCGGCACAAGGAGGCGGGCGCGGAGATCGTCACGGGGCAGGGGATTTCCGCGATTACGGCGAGCGATGGCACCATTGTCGTCGAGCTTGGCTCGGGCCGCAGGATCGAGGCCGATTTTCTCGTCGTCGGCATCGGCGCGTCGCCGGTAACGATGCTGGCCGCCGAAGCTGGCCTCGTCATCGACAACGGCATCGCGGTCGACAGCCGCCTGCATACAAGCGACGAAAACATCTTCGCGGCGGGAGACTGCTGCTCCTTTCCGCTGGAAATCTATGGCGGCCGCCGGGTGCGGCTGGAATCCTGGCGCAATGCGCAGGATCAGGGCGCGCATGCTGCCCGCAACATGCTGGGTGCGGACGAGCCGTTCGGCGTGGTGCCCTGGTTCTGGTCGGATCAGTACGATCTCAGCCTGCAGATCGCCGGGCTGGCCGATGGCGCGGCGACGGTCGTGCGGCGCGACGTCGGGGAGGGCGCCTTCATCCTCTTCCATCTCGGCGAGGACGGCCGCCTGCTGGCCGCCAGCGGCATCGGCCCCGGCAATGCAGTGGCGCGCGACATCAGGCTGGCGGAGATGCTGATCGGAAAAGCTGTCCGGCCCGATCCGGCCGAACTCGCGTCGCCCGACGTGAAACTGAAGTCGTTGCTTTCGCGGTGACGCCTATTTGCCTGTCACGTCAAAATCGAAGGGCTGCCTGAACGGCTCGCCCGCAAGCGTGAAGTGCCACCATTCGCGGGCATAGTTCCTGAAGCCCGCCTCTCTCATCAGCCGGACGAGTTTTTGGCGGCTTTTCCGCGCCGTCTCCGAGATGTCCTTTGACGCGGTGGCGCTGGCCGGGTCCATGCAATCGACGCCCGTGCCGAACTCCAGCGTTTTCGCGCCGCGCACGCCGCAGGCGGGGTCTGGCGCGGCGCTCGCGTCGTCCAGAGGCGCGATGGTCAGGTCGACGGTCGAGCCGCGCGAATGGGCCGAGCGCCGCGCCAGATAGCCTTCCGCCACCAGCCGGTTGCGCCGCACTGCGGGATACCATTCGGCGTTCGTCTCCTTGCCGCTTTTGGTCCATTCGACCATGTCGGCCACCGCGCGCTTCGGGCGGTAGCAGTCGATGACGACCAGCGTCTCGCCGTCGGCCTTGAGCGCGGCCTGAACCTTCGCCAGCGCCTCGGCGGCCTGACGGGTGAGGATGCAGGCCGGGGCCGCATAGCCCTTGACCGGACGCCCGAGGAAATTCCCGGCGCCGGCATAGCGGATGTCCTGCCGGATCGAGGAATCGACCTCGGACAGATGCACGAAGCCGGGAGGAAGGTCGGCGGCGGATGCGGAGTTAACAAGCGAAATGGGCGCAGCGATAATTGCACTTGCTGCCGTCAACAACTTCAGGAAGCGTAGAGCGCCAATCCCGAAAAGCAGCGATGCGCCAAGCCTCACTCGACGAACACCTTGACGCTTGCGGCGCGGCCGGCTGCGTCGATGACGGTGAGCGTGGAAAAACCCGTCGTGTCGGGCTGCCATGTCATCTGGCGGCGGCGGGCGAGTTCGGCGAGCGGCTTGCCGTTGGCGAGCCAGCGGAACGGCGCGCGGCCGCCCTGCAGCTTCAGCACCAGCGGCTGCGCGCCGCTGACGGCGTCGTTCAGCGCCACGCGCACGCCGTCCGGCGGGAAGACGATGCGCGGCGCGGGTTCGGTCGCCTTTGCCACGACCAGACCGGACTCATCGGTGGAGAAGCGCGCCAGCGTCACCGGCAGCTCGTCCTGCTTCTGGCGGATCACGCCGGGCGGCGGGGAGGGCAGCGGCACGGCAACTACGCCCGAGCGGGCAAAGCCCTCGAACAGGATAGGCGCCGCCGAGACATAGCCGGACAGGCCCGGCACCGAACCGCCGTCGGCGCGTCCGACCCAGACGCCGAGCACGTAACGGCCGTCATAGCCGACCGACCACGCGTCGCGGTAGCCGTAGCTGGTGCCCGTCTTGTAGGCGATGCCGCGCGGTGCCGCCCCTTGCGG
>JBFWWQ010000378.1:0-2852 GCA_050246095.1 Pseudorhodoplanes sp. | reverse complement strand
CCTGAGGAAATCGGCGGGCAGGCCGCACTGGCCCAGCAGCTCTGCGGCGCGATCGCGCAGTTGCGCGCGATTGGCGACGCCTTGCGCCTGCATCGGCTCGGCGATGATGTCGGCGATCGTCAGGCGCGGGCTGAGCGACAGATAGGGGTTCTGCGCAACCACACCGACCTCGCCGCGCCGGCCGCGCAGAGCCTTTCCGGAAAGCGCCAGCCAGTCGGCGCCAGCCAGCCGGATCGATCCGCTCTCGACCGGCACGAGCCGGAGGATCGCGCGCAGGAGGCTGCTCTTGCCGGAGCCGGATTCGCCGACGATGCCCAGTGTTTCGCCCTGCTGGATCGTGAGACTGACGCCATCGACCGCCGGAGCAGACGGGCGCGCGAAGAGCCCGCCTGCTCGATAGCGCACGACCAGATCGTGCACGGAGAGGACGGGCTCAGCCATCGACGCCAGCCAGGTGGCAGGACCATGATCGCCCGCCGCTGACGTGCGGCTCGGGCGCGTCGACGCGGCAGACATCCATCACGGACGGGCACCGCGGCGCGAACGGGCAGGCCGCGATCACCTCGTAAGACGGCGGAATGTGGCCTTCGATCGCGGCAAGGCGCTGCCCTTTCGGCGCAGTGTCCGGCAGGGCGGCCAGCAGCGCCCTCGTGTAGGGGTGGCGCGGCAGCGAGAGAAGCTCGCCGACCGGGCCGGCTTCGACGCTTTCGCCGGCGTAAAGCATGGTGGCGCTGTCGCAGCACGCCGCCACCACGTCCATGTCGTGCGAGATCAGCAGCACCGTCAGGCCGCGCTTCGTCACGAGGTCGCGCAGCAGCGCCAGGACCTGCGCGCCGATGGTCACGTCGAGCGCCGTGGTCGGCTCGTCTCCGATCAGGAAATCCGCCCCGGTGGCGAGCGCCTGGGCGATCACGACGCGCTGCTGCATGCCGCCCGACAACTGGTGCGGATAGGAACGCAGCACCAGCGCCGGATCGGGGAGGCCGGTCGCGGCGAGCAGTTCCATCGCCTGCGCGCGGCGTTCGCCGCGCGGCATGCCGCGCCGTCGCAGCACGTCGTCGATCTGTCGGCCTATGCTCAGGACGGGATTGAGCGCGGCGGCCGGGTCCTGCGAGATCATGGCGATGCGCTGCCCGCGCAGGCGCGGCGCGGCTTCGCTCAAATCCATGCCGTCGAAGCGGAAGCGCTCGGCCGCCACCTTGAATCCGCGCGGCAGCAGCCCCAGCAGCGCCATCCCGGTGATGGTCTTGCCGCAGCCGGATTCGCCGATCAGGCCGTGAATGGTTCCGCGCTCGATCGCGAGATCGAGGCGCCGCACGGCATGCACCTTGTTGCCGTTCGCCGCGCCCAGCGTGATCGACAGGCCCGCTATCTCAACGAGAGGCATCGGGCGGCCTCCCGTCGCGCTCGCGCACCGCGTCGCCCAGCAGGCTGAAGGCGAGCGTAAGGATGCAGATCGCCAGGCCCGGCACTGCCGAATACCACCAGCGGTCGGGGAAATAGACCCGGCCGGCGCTGACCATCTGGCCCCAGTCGGCCGTCGGCGGCGCGATGCCGAGACCGAGGAAGGACAGCGCCGAGGCAGTCAGCAGCGCCGGCCCGACATCGAGCGCGGCCTGCACGCCGAGCGGCCTGCTGGCGCTGGGCAGGATGTGGCGCAGGACAGTGCGGGCAGGCGAGACGCCCATGACCAGCGCGGCTTCCACATAGGGCTGGCCGCGCAGCACCAGCACCTCCGCCCGCGCCAGGCGCGCATACCAGGGCCACCACGACACCGCGATGGCGATGATGCAGTTCCACATGCCCGCGCCGAGCGCGGAGGCGAGCAGCACCGCCAGCAGCAGCGCCGGCAACGCAAGGAAGACGTCGGTGGTGCGCATCAGGATCTCGTCAACCCAGCCGCCGAAATAGCCGGCGATCAGCCCGACCGGCAGGCCGATCAGCAGCGACAGGGTGACGACGAGGATGCCGATGGTCAGCGATACGCGGGCGCCGTAGATGACGCGCGAAAGCATGTCGCGTCCGAGATGGTCGGCGCCCAGCCAGTGCTCCGCCGAGGGCGCCGCCAGCTTGTCGGTGATGTTGGGCGCGCCGGCGCCCTGCGCGGGAAAAGGCGAGACGACCGGCGCAAGCACCGCCAGCACGACAAAGACCAGGATGACGCAGAGGCTGAGGCTGCCGGCCCAGCCCAGGCGGCTGGCGATCGCCCTCATCTCAGCGCCACTCGCGGATCGACGACGGCCTGCGCCAGGTCGATCAGCAGGTTCATCACCACATAGCAGATCGTCACCACGAGGGCGGAAGCGGTGATCGCCGGAAAGTCCTTGGACAATATGGCGTCGGACACGTAGCGGCCGAGGCCGGGCCAGGCGAAGACGATCTCGACGAGAACCGCGCCGGTCATGGCGTAGGCGAAGCTCAGGCCCACGACCGTCAGCGCCGGGCCGACGGCGTTGGGCATGGCGTGGCCGAACAGGATGCGCGGCTCGGAAAGCCCGAGCGCCCGCGCGGCGGTGATGTGACGCCGGTCGAGAATGTCGATCATCGCCGCGCGCGTGAGCCGCATCGCCAGCCCGGCCGGGTAGGCCGCGAGCGTCAGCGCCGGCAGAACGAGGTGCGCCAGCGCATCGCCGAAAGCGGGGAGATTTCCCGCCAGCAGGGAATCGACGAGCGTGAAGCCGGTCACGCCGCCTCCGGCATCGATGACCGAAAACTCCTGCGACATTCGCCCGGCAAGCGGCAGGACGCCCAGCCACTTGGCGAAGACCAGCTGCAGCAGCATCGCCAGGAAGAAGGTCGGCACCGCCACGACCGCGATCGAGGCGAGGCCGCTCGTCCGGTCGAGCCAGCCG
>JBFWWQ010000377.1:0-2852 GCA_050246095.1 Pseudorhodoplanes sp. | reverse complement strand
GGCAATCCCGAGCGGCCGGAAATCATGGGGCAGTTCGTCGGCTGCATCCGCGGCATTGCGCAGGCCTGCAAGGCGCTCGATTTCCCGGTCGTCTCGGGCAACGTGTCGCTCTACAACGAGACCAATGGCCGCGCGATCCTGCCGACGCCCGCGATCGGCGGCGTCGGCCTGCTTGAGGATTTCACTAAGTCGGCCAGCATCGCCTTCAAGAACGACGGCGACGCCATCCTGCTCGTCGGCGAAACCAAGGGCTGGCTCGGCCAGTCGCTCTACCTGCGCGACATTTGCGGGCGCGAGGAGGGCGCGCCGCCGCCGGTCGATCTGGCGGCGGAACGGCGCAACGGCGATCTGGTGCGCGCGCTGATCGGCCGGGGCCTGCTCACCGCCTGTCACGACCTTTCCGACGGCGGCCTTGCCGTGTCGCTCGCCGAAATGGCGATGGCTTCGGGCAGGGGCGCGACGCTGCACGCGGCGCCCTCCGCCATTTCCGCGCATGCCTTCTGGTTCGGTGAGGATCAGGGTCGCTATGTGATGACGGTCCGCGCGACGGACGCCGCCGCGATCACGGCGCAGGCCAAGGCCGCAGGCGTGCCGCTGCATGCGCTCGGCGCCGTCGGCGGCGATGCGCTCGCCATCGCGGGCGAGCGCGCCTTGAAGGTTTCGGCTTTGAGCGAGCGCTTCGAGAGCTGGCTGCCGGCCTACATGGCCGGCAACCTCTGAGTCAGCGCGTCGCGGTCGCCATCGCCTGCTTGCAGCCCGGCGACAAGGCGGCGCTGTTCTGCGCCAGGCATTGCAGCGCACGGCCCTGCCCGAGCGGCACGCCCTTGCACAGCGTCTCGAAATCCAGCGTACAGAAGCGGCGCAGGATGCGCGCTTCCATCAGCGGCGGGAAAACCGGTACCGGCGCGGCCACGGGCGCAGGCGCAGCCGGCGCAGTGGCCGCGGCGGCGGGCGTCGCGGTTGCCGTCGCAGCGGCTGGCGCCGGCGCCGCGCCGCCGATCGCGCTTACCGCCTTCTTGCAGGCAGCCGACAAGGTCGCCTCGTGCTTCTGCAGGCAGGCCAGTGCCGCCTCGCCGCCGGGGGAGACGCCCGGGCATTTCGCCCGGAAGTCGTTCGGGCAGGCGGAGCGGATGGCGCCGGTCTGGGCGGCGGTCGGCTGGCCGGGCGCCGCGGCCGGTTTGGCCGTGCTTCTGGCCGCCGGCTTGGCGGGGGCGGGGGCCGCCGTTGCGGCCGGCATATGGCTCGCCGGGGCGGCCGCAGGCGTATGGCTTGCCGGAGCGGCCGCAGGCGCGCTCTGGGCGGGGGCTGGGGCGGCAGCAGCGGCGGGAGGGGCCGCAGCCGGCTTCTCCACGGCGCTGACGGCGGCTTTGCAGGCGCCTGAGAGCTTGGACATGTTGCGTTCGAGACATTGCAGCGCCTCGATCCCGCCCGGCTTCACGCTCATGCAATTGGCCATGTAATCGGATCGGCAGCTCGACTTGATCGCCTCCTGCTGGGCGGCCGTCGGCTGCTGGGCGGCAGCCGGCGCCATCCCCAGGGCGGCGCCGAGGACCAGCATACCCAGGCGCATGGCCGCCCCGCTTGTCGTGCAAATCATGTGATCCTCCGGTGCCATTTCGCGCAGGCCGGTAAAACGAACCCGGCACTTCCCGCAATCAGCCGGGAAGGTAACGACAGAGGTGCAATTGTCACCTGCCAAAAAATGACCATATCCTCGGGAATCGGTGATTTGCGTACAGCAACATGCCGTTACGGGCCGGGGAGGGCCCCGTCATGCCGATGGATTCCGGCGAGATCGAGAGGCTGATCAAGGGCCATATTCCGGACGCTGCCGTGTCGATCCGGGATCTGGCCGGGGACGGTGACCATTATGCCGCCACGGTGATCGCCGAAAGCTTCCGTGGAAAATCGCGGGTACAACAGCACCAGATGGTCTATGAAGCGCTGAAGGGCCAGATGGGCGGCATCCTGCACGCGCTCGCGCTGCAGACCGGCGTTCCGGAAAAGTGATGCGCCTGCGGGCGCGAAGGACAGAGAAAGATGAGCATCAAGCAATTCATCGACAACGAAGTGAAGTCCAACGATGTCGTGCTGTTCATGAAGGGCACGCCGCAATTCCCGCAATGCGGCTTTTCCGGACAGCTCGTGCAGATCCTCGATTATCTCGGCACGCCCTATAAGGGCATCAACGTGCTGGAATCGGACGATCTGCGCCAGGGCATCAAGGACTACGCGCAGTGGCCGACCATTCCGCAGCTCTACGTCAAGGGCGAATTCGTCGGCGGTTGCGACATCGTGCGCGAGATGTTCCAGGCCGGCGAGCTGCAGTCGCTCCTGAAGGACAAGGGCCTGGCGGTCCGCGAAACCGCAGCCTGATTCCATAGCGTTTTCGAGCGAAGTGGACGCCGGTTCGCGTGAAGAAAACGCGTCGGTGCAAAGACTCTTGCCGGTCTGTGGAAGCGGCGTGGCGCGCCGCTTCCGAAGCGCATCTGCGATGCCGATGCTGGAACCGGCGCGGGGGCTCGTCGGTTGATTCCGTTTGATATGGAACACAAGTCCATGCCGAAGTTTTTGTTGCCGTCTTTTTTGCGTGTCCTGCTCCTGTGCGGTGCAGCCCTGCTGGCCGCGCCGAATTTCGCATCCGCGCAGGTGATCGACCCGAAGGATTCGACCTCGCGCGCGACCGACAACGCGGCCGCTTCCGACCTGCCGAAAATCGTCCTCGACGAGCAGCAGCGCACGGTCCTGCGCGGCAACGTGAAACGCCGGCCGCAGGCCGCGACCAGCGGCTCGGGCGATACGGCGCGCGTCGCAGTGGGCGAGGCGGTGGCGCCGGGCGTGACGCTCGAGCG
>JBFWWQ010000376.1:0-2863 GCA_050246095.1 Pseudorhodoplanes sp. | reverse complement strand
TGCGAATTATCCCATCGCGCTCGCACCCGGCATGGGGCTGAACGCCTTCTTCGCCTTCACCGTCGTGCTGAGCTACAAGTATTCCTGGCAGCAGGCGCTGGCCGCCGTGTTCTGCTCGGGCGTCCTGTTCTTCATCCTGTCGGTGACGGGCCTGCGCGAGTACATCATCAACACCATTCCACGAAATCTGAAATTCGCCATCGGCGCGGGCGTGGGACTGTTCCTCGCCATCATCGCGCTGGAAAACGCGAAGATCGTCGTCGACAACCCGGCGACGCTGGTCGGGCTCGGCAACATCTTCGATCCGAAAGCGCTGGCGCCGCTGCTCTGCCTGCTCGGCTTCGTCCTGATCGTGGCGCTGCACGCGCGCAAGATTCACGGCGCAACGCTGATCGGCATTCTGGCGGTCGCGCTGGCCGGCATTCCGCTCGGCCTGGCAAAGTTCACGGGCGTCGTCTCGATGCCGCCCTCGATCGCGCCGACCCTTCTGCAGCTCGATTTCTCGCGCGTGTTCGAGCTGTCGTTCCTCGTGGTCGTGTTCAGCATCCTGATGATCGACGTCTTCGACAATGCCGGCACGCTGATCGCCGTGACCGAGAAGGCCGGCCTGCTCGACAAGCAGGGCAACCTGCCGCGCATGAAGCAGGCGCTGGTTTCCGACAGCTTCGCGGCGATGTTCGGCTCGCTGATCGGAACCTCGACGACGACGAGCTATATCGAGAGCGCGGCCGGCGTCGAGGCCGGCGGCCGCACCGGCCTGACCGCCGTGTTCGTCGGCATCCTGTTCCTGCTGGCTTTGTTCTTCTCGCCGCTGGCGGAGATGATACCGGGATACGCCTCGGCGGCGGCCTTGCTGTTCGTGGCCTGCGTGATGGCGAGCCTGCTGGCCAATCTGGACTGGGAGGACATCACCGAGGCCGCGCCGGCGGTGATCGCGGCCATCACCATGCCACTTACCTATTCCATCGCGACCGGCATCGGACTTGGCTTCATCACCTATGCGATGATCAAGCTGATTGCCGGACGCGGGCGCGAAATTCCGGTTCCGGTCGCCGTTCTGGCGGTGATTTTCGCGATCAAGTTTGCGCTCACGCCGGGCGGATAAGCGCCGTCCTGTCCTCCAACCGCGGGAGCATCTCATGGTGGCCCTGAACGGCTTCGGCGACCTCGCTTCGGTTCCCGAAGAGACCATCAGCGACAAGATCGCGCGCAAGGTCCTGTCCGGCGACCAGGGCATGATCGTGTGGTGGCGCATCAAGGCCGGCGGGCGTGCGGCCGCGCACAGGCATCCGCACGAGCAGATCGTGTGGATGCTGAAGGGACGGATGGATTTCCGCATCGGCAGCGAGAAGCGTTCGATGGTCGCCGGCGACGTGGCCGTGATTCCGGGCGGCGTCGAGCACGAGGGCTTCTTCCCGGAGGATACCGAGGTCGTCGACATCTTCGCCCCGCCGCGCGAGGATTTCCTCGCCGGCGGCCCGCCGCCCTACATGCAGAAGGGCTGAGCGTCCTTGAGCGCGCTGCACTGGGTCGGCGCAACTCTGATCGTCGCCGACCCCCTCCTGCTCGCCTTCTAGAATCTCTAGCCGTCCAGCGCCTTGCGGATCGCAAGGAAGTCGCGCCAGGCGAAGCGCTTCTCCAGCGGCGTGCGCAGCAGATAGGCCGGGTGGAAGGTCGGCAGCGCGCGAATCTGGCGCCTGCCGGTGTGGAAGCTCATCCAGCGGCCGCGCATCCTGCGGATGCCGTCCTTGAACCCGAGCAAGGTCTGCCCGGACGGTCCGCCGAGGCAGACCAGGATGTCGGGATCGGCGAGCTCGATCTGGCGCAGGATGAAGGGCATGCAGATCGCCGCTTCCTGCGGCGTCGGCGTGCGGTTGCCGGGCGGGCGCCACGGCACGATGTTGGCGATATAGACGCCTTTGCGGTCGAGACCGATCGCCGCCAGCATGCGGTCGAGCAGTTTTCCGGAACGGCCGACAAAGGGCAGGCCCTCGCGATCCTCCTCGAACCCCGGCGCCTCGCCGACGAACATGACGCGGCCTTGCGGATTGCCGTCGGCGAAGACCAGCTGCCGCGCGGTGGCGCGCAGCGCGCATCCCTCGAAGCGGCCCAGAATGTCGCGCAGCTCCGCGAGCGTCGCCGCGCTTTTGGCGGCGTCGCGCGCCGCCATCACGGCTTCGTCCGGCGCGGGCGGGACGGACGGCGCGGGCGCACGCTCCACGACGGCGGCCGCTTCGCGCGGGAGAATCGCCGGCGCCGGCGCCGGCGCGGGGGCCGCGCCCGCCGGCTCCCCCGCCGCGAACTGGTCCACCGGGGTTTCCTGCAGCAGCGCCTCCGCGCCCGCCTCCGCATAGAAGGCAAGCACGTCGCGCACCTGTTTTTCCGGCAGCTGGCTCACCCCGCGATCATAGCATGCGGGACCTGACCATGATCATTGTGGCGCCGCCGCAAACGTGGAAAAACGCTCTGGAACCGTTCCAAGAGGCCTCGATGTCCGACTCCGCCCTGCCCTCCCGGGATTCGATGGAATTCGACGTGGTCATCGTCGGCGCCGGCCCGGCCGGCCTGTCGGCCGCCATCCGGCTCAAGCAGGTGGCCTCCGACCTGTCGGTCGTCGTCGTCGAGAAGGGTTCGGAGGCCGGCGCGCATATTCTTTCCGGCGTCGTGATCGATCCGTCGGGCCTCGACAAGCTGCTGCCGGACTGGCGCGAAGACCCCGACCGTCCGCTGAAGACCGCGGTGACCGACGACCGCTTCTACTGGCTGAGTGAACACGGCGAACTGCGCTTCCCGCTGCTGTTCGCACCGCCTTTGATGAGCAACCACGGCTGCTTCATCGGCTCGCTCGGGCTGCTCTGCAAAT
>JBFWWQ010000375.1:0-2876 GCA_050246095.1 Pseudorhodoplanes sp. | reverse complement strand
GCCATTTCCTGACACAGACCATCGCGGACATGCCGAAGCTGCGCGCGATCGTGGCGCTCGGGCGCATCGCGCATGACAGCGTGGTCACGGCGCTCGGTGTGAAGAAATCCGCAGCGCCGTTCGGACATGGGCGTGCGGCTCGGATCGGCGCGCTCACCTTGTTCGACAGCTATCATTGCTCGCGCTACAATACGAATACCGGCGTGCTGACACCGGAGATGTTTCGCAGCGTGTTCGCGGCGGTGCGCGAGCATCTTTCGGCCGCGCCCTGATCCGCCGGATCGCCGGGCGCGGTATCAGCTTTCGTAGGAAATGAATTCCAGCAGCGAGCCGTCGGGATCGCGGAAATACAAGCTCATGCCGCGGCCGCGGGCGCCGTGGCGCTCCACCGGCCCGAGCTCGACCGGCACCTTGCATCGCAGCAAATGCGCTTCGGCGTCGGCAATCGGACCCGGCCAGACGAAGCAGAGGTCGCTGTTGCCCGGCTGCACCGGCAGCCGGGCGACCGGCAGGGCATCGACGCCCGGCCCGTGCAGGTTGAGCTGCTGCTCGCCGAAGCGATAGGCGAAGCCCCTGCCGCGGGCGACGATTTCCGCCCCCAGCACTTCGCGGTAGAATGAATTGGAGCGTGCCCAGTCCGACACATGGACGACGCAATGATCGAGCTTCACCCGCACGCTTTCCCCTCCGCTGCGACGCCGTAGCATTTTAACGCAACGGAACACCTGCATTCGTCGTTATTGCATGGCGCTCATAGCATGGCGCCCGAGGAGATTTCGATGAACAGACGTCAGAGCCTTGCCTTGCTCGCCGGGGCGGCCGCCTTCGCCGCCTCCGGAAGCCGTTTCTCCGCCTTCGCGCAGGCGACGGCACCCGTCGCCGGCCCCGCAGGCCCGTTCAAGCTGCCCCCGCTCGGCTATGCCTTCGACGCGCTGGAGCCGCATATCGACGCGCAGACCATGATGATCCATCACGACCGGCATCACGCGGCCTACGTGAACAACGCCAATGCCGTGGTCGCGCGCTGGCCGGAAATCGCCACCATGCCGATCGAGACGATCCTCTCCGATCTCAGCAAGGCGCCGGTGCCGGTGCAGGCGTCCGTGCGCAACAATGTGGGCGGCCACTGGAATCACACCTTCTTCTGGGAGTTGATGACGCCGGGTGGCGCCAAGGAGCCCGCGGGCGAACTGAAATCCGCCATCGAAGCGGAATTCGGAAACCTGAAGACGCTGACGGAAAAGGTGAATGCGGCCGGCGGCGGGCGGTTCGGATCGGGCTGGGCGTGGCTGGTCGTGAACAAGGACAGGAAGCTCGAAGTCCTCTCGACCGCCAACCAGGACACCCCGCTCGAACTCGGCGCCAAACCGGTGCTCGGCGTCGATGTGTGGGAGCACGCCTATTACCTGAAATACCAGAACCGGCGCCCCGACTATCTCGCCGCTTGGTGGCATACGGTGAACTGGGACAAGGCCGCGGCCAATTTCAAGAAGGCCGGCTGATCGCGGCGGCGGCGCAAAGCGCCGCCGGTCCGCCCGCCCTAGCCGCCCGCCCTAGCCCTTGTCGCGCATCAGCCGTGCGCGTTCGCGATTCCAGGTTCGCTTCTTCTCGGTCTCGCGCTTGTCGTGCATCTTCTTGCCGCGCGCCAGCGCGAGCTGCACCTTGGCGCGGCCGCGCGCGTTGAAATACAGCTTGAGCGGCACCAGCGTCATGCCCTCGCGCTCGACCGCACCGATCAGCTTGTTGATCTGGCGGCGGTGCAGCAGCAGCTTGCGCGGGCGCTTGGGCGCGTGGTTGAAGCGGTTGGCCTGCAGATATTCGGGGATGTTGGAATTCACCAGCCACAATTCGCCGGCGCGGGTGTCGGCATAGGACTCGCCGATCGTCGCCTTGCCGGCGCGCAGCGATTTGACTTCCGTGCCGGTGAGCGCGACGCCGGCCTCGAACGTCTCTCCGATCTCGTAATTGAAGCGCGCCTTGCGGTTGTCCGCGACGACCTTGATCGGACGTTCGTCCTTTGCGCTTTTCGCCGCCATCCGTCCCTGCCCGCCCGGGGCCCGTTTTCCGTTGTGTCAGCTAGCGGACCGACGCCGAGCCCTCAAGCCTCCACAACAGCGCGGGGGTGCAAAATGCCTGCGCTGGAAATCCGGGGTCCGGCAATGGGACAGGCCATTGCGGTCGGGATCGGGGTCGAGCCCGGCGCGCTCCGCCACCTCCCGGACGTCGCCTCGCGCGTGCAATGTCCGCTCTGCAAGGGCACGCATGCCTGGGCCAGGGCGGATGCCCTCCCGGATCCCGTGCAGACGCCCGAACGTCAGCAGCGATACGATAACGCCTGGCAGGGAGCGGGTTCCGCTAGTTCAGCAGGCCGGCATGGACCATCGCTTTGCGGATGGCCTCCCTGGTCGGCGCCGTCACCGGGAGCAGCGGCAACCGAACATCCTCGCCGCCGCGGCCGAGCAGGCCAAGGCCGCATTTGGCGCCGGCAAGGCCCGGCTCGAGGAAGATCGCCGCATGCAGCGGGATCAGCCGGTCCTGGATTTTCAGGGCCTGCGGGTAGTCGTTGGCGAGCGAGGTGTCCTGCAATTGCGCGCACAAAGCCGGCGCGACGTTGGAGACGACCGAGATGCAGCCGTGACCGCCGGCCGCGTTGTAGGCGAGCGCCGTCATGTCCTCGCCCGAGAGCTGGATGAATTCCGGCCCCATCGCCTCGCGCTGCGTCGATACCCGCGCGAGATTGCCGGTCGCGTCCTTCACGCCGGCGATATTCTTCAGCTCGAACAGCCGCTTCATGGTCTCGACCGACATGTCGACCACCGAACGCGGCGGGATGTTGTAGATGATGATCGGAATGCCGATGGCGTCGGTCACCTGCA
>JBFWWQ010000374.1:0-2880 GCA_050246095.1 Pseudorhodoplanes sp. | reverse complement strand
TCACCATAATATAGTGCAAAATCAATGACTTATTTGATGGCGGTGCAGAATGGATTCGAACCTGCAAGATGGTTGCCCTGCTAACCCCCGGATAACACGGCACAACTTCGGCCAGAAAATCCGCAGAGACTATTGAAATCGCTCACTTTTTTTCTGGGCAGCCCTGCCACCCGTTGCTACCCGCCGATGTATCTCAGGAATTCTTTGCCCGATCAGAACCACCCGCTATCTCCACCCAGTCAGCCGTCACTAGCCTGAAGGTCGCGCGCACGGTGCGCGCGATTTTCAGGAGAACCATGATGACGGTTTCACAACAGTTTTCTCTTCCGGCCGGGACCCGCTGCTGGCCGAATAACGGCTCGGCCATCCCCAGCTGGCTTCTTCCGCACACCGTCGGTCAAACCAGTAACAACGGATCGTTCCTGCTGACGACCGCGCTGGGTACTGTGCGTGTTCACAACGGAGATGTCGTCGTCGAACATCAGGGTGAACTATGGTGCCGCCCTGCACCCGAAATTCCTACGCTGATGAATGCGCTCATCGCTGAGGCGGCGCCCGCCGTGATGTCGATCGGTCCCGGAAAATCGGCGCAGTTCGGCACAAAGAGCAAAGCGAGGAACCGCAATACACGCGGCGGCGACCGCAGGATGGCTTTCGGGAGGCCCCGCGGCACCATGCCCAGCATCGAATGGGTTCATGTGACGGATCTGACTGTCGACCATTCATATCAGAGATCGATTGACAACGACCCGTCGCGGCGCCTCATCGCCAGCATCGCCGCAAATTTCGACTGGCGCCTCTGTGCACCTTTGGTTGTCTCCCGGCGTTCAGACGGCACGAAGGTGATCATCGACGGGCAGCATCGCTGGGCCGCGGCGGTGCGCCGGGGCGATCTGCTGCAACTGCCCTGCTGCCTCTTCACCTATGAAAATCCTGAAGATGAGGCCAGGATGTTCATCGTCGCCAACCGGGCGCGCAAGGCGATCAACCGGTTGGATGATTTCCATGCCGCTCTCGCAGCAACCGACGAAGACGCTACGGAGATCAAGCGCCTCGTTGCAGAGGCCCGTCTGACGATCGCCAGGACCACATCCTCGACCTCGTGGAAGCCGGGTGAAGTGGCCTTCACGTCCTCGATTGCAAAAGCACTCCGTCGTCACGGAGAAAGCATCGTGTCCGCCGCTTTGACCGCAATGTCGGAAGCCTATGAAGGGCAGTCTCTGACCCACGGGGCATCCGTATTCGGCGCTCTGGTCCGGATCTTCGCCAACCCGCCCGAGGATTTTGACCCGGATGAACTCGTCCCGGTCATGAAGCATTTCGAAATGTCGGACTTGGGCGAGATCGTTCGGGAGCAGAAAGGCGGTGATGCCCGTGCCGCAGCGCTTGCCAAGGTTCTGGTGCGGAAGCTGGGTGGATCGGTCCCCATGCCGACCCAGATGTAGCGCGCTTGGAACCTTCGGTGCTGTGCCACGAGCCATTGAGGTGCAGCACCTCCAAATCCCCAACGACGTGGTCACTTTCTCGGGAGCAGGTTTCCAGAAGGTTTCTTTTGGAAACGGTGGGATAGCTGGCTCGAAAAGGGCACCCCAGCTTACATAAGGCCAAAAGTCAACATCAGCGCCAGAAGCCGCGGCCGAAAACCGTATCGCGCCAAATGTCAAACAGAGACTCGGGCCATTTTTAGCGCCTATTTCGTCTGCGATTTCAAGTCTCTATAGGTCAATACGGCCCGCAAGCCGCGGAAATCACGCGACAATGCGCGACGTATAAAATCGTTCAAAATCAATGATTTATGTAGTGGCGGACAGAGAGGGATTCGAACCCTCGAGACGGTTCCCCGCCTACACACTTTCCAGGCGTGCGCCTTCGACCACTCGGCCACCTGTCCGTGGGGCGCTGTTTAACGTCGGGCCGGGCGTCAAGGCAAGAGGTGGGCGGAGAAAAATCGCCGCGTGGTCATTGTGCCAGCGTGATGCTCACGCGGCGGTTCTGCCGGCCCTTGTTCTCGATCCTGCCGATCGTCAGGCGGCCGATCTCGCCGGTGCGGGCGACATGGGTGCCGCCGCAGGGCTGCAGGTCGACCTGGTCCGCGCCCTGCCCGATCCGGACCAGCCGCACCCGGCCCTGCCCGGCCGGAGGGGCCACCGACATGGTCTTCACAAGCCCGGGGTTCGCGGCAAGCTCCGCATCGCTGATCCACTCCTCGCCGACCGCGAGATCGCGCGCGACGAGATCATTGAGCGCCTTCTCGACGGCCGCCAGGTCGTCGGGCGGATGCGGCATGTCGAAGTCGAGCCTGCCCTTCCCCTCGCCGATCTGGCCGCCGGTCACCGGCAGCGGTATCACCACCGAGAGGAGATGGAGCGCGGTGTGGACGCGCATGTGGCGATAGCGCCGGTCCCAGTCCAGCCGCTGGATCACCTCGGCGCCCGGGGGCGGCAGCGCGGCGGGCCCCTCCGCGCCGCCGGTGGGCACGAGCACGACGGCGCCGCCCTCGCCCTTGACCGCGGTGGCGATCGCGAGCCGGCCCCCCTCCCACTCGACGACGCCGGAATCGCCGGGCTGGCCGCCGCCCGTCGGATAGAAGAGGCTCTGGTCGAGCACGATGCCGCCTTCGCCGGCATGACCGGTGACCCGGGCCGGCGCCTCGCGCCGATAGGCGTCTTCGCGAAACAGAAGCAGGGTCATCGGCCTTCTCCTTCTGCCTCGCCGCCGGCGTCCGCCTCCTCGGCCTCGTCGGCCTCCGGGTCATTGCGGATGAGGCGGGGATCGGGTGCCACCGGCACGCCCGGAGCCGCCGCCGGAAGCACCGCCGGCGATGCTGGCTGCGCGGTTTCGCCGGCGGCGGGGGGGCTTGCCTGCGGCGCGGCGGCCGGC
>JBFWWQ010000373.1:0-2908 GCA_050246095.1 Pseudorhodoplanes sp. | reverse complement strand
TCCCGCAGCCGGGCGACCGTTTCTGGACGCCGGCCGACTGGGCCTGGGCCGGCGGGCTGCTCGACGTGCTGCTGCCCTCGCTGCATCACGGCATCCCGGTGGTGGCGCGCGCCATCGCCAAATTCGCTCCGGAAGAGGCCTATGCGCTGATGGCGCGGCACGGCGTGCGCAACGCATTCATTCCGCCGACCGCCTTGCGCATGCTGCGCGCCGCGCCGCTGCCGTGCGGGCGGCACGCGCTCGCCTTGCGCTCGCTCGGGTCGGGGGGCGAATCGCTCGGCGCCGAGACCTTCGAATGGGGCCGCGAGGCGTTCGGGCTCACCATCAACGAGTTCTACGGCCAGACCGAATGCAATCTGGTGCTCGCCTCCTGCGCCAGGCTCGGCGTGTCGCGGCCCGGCGCCATCGGCAAGCCGGTGCCGGGACACGCGGTGGCGGTGGTGGATGCCGGCGGGAACCCGGTCGCGCCCGGCACGCTCGGACAGATCGCGGTGCGGCGCCCCGACCCGGTGATGTTCATCGAGTATTGGGGGCGGCCGGAAGCCACGCGCGAAAAATTCGTCGGCGACTGGATGACCACCGGCGATCAGGGCCTGCTGGACGAGGACGGCTACATCCATTTCGTCGGCCGCGACGACGACGTCATCACCTCGTCGGGCTACCGCATCGGGCCGGGCGAGATCGAGGATTGCCTGATCCGGCATCCCGCGGTCTCGCTCGCCGCGGTGATCGGCAAGCCGGACCCGGTGCGCGGCGAAATCGTGAAGGCGTTTGTCGTCGTTAGGCCGGGCCATGCGGCGGGCGACAAGCTGACGGCGGAGTTGCAGGATTTCGTGAAGACCCGCCTCGCCGCGCATGAATATCCGCGCGAGATCGCCTTCATCGAACAGATGCCGATGACCACGACAGGCAAGATCATCCGCCGGCTGCTGCGGGAGCAGGCGTAAGGTCAGATCACGAACAGATGAATGCCCAGCTTGCGCTTCGCCGCGCGATGGATCATCGCCGACTCGAAGCCGAACGCGACGGTGGTCGCCATCGCCGCGCCGGCGATGCCGAAGAGCGGGATCAGCGCATAGCAGAGCACGAGGTTGACGACGAAGGCGGTGCCGGCCGCGACGGCGCAGGCGCGCTGCTGACCGAGCATGTTGAGGAAGCGCTCTCCCGGCCCGATCGCGGCGCGGATCAGGAGCCCAAGCGAAAAGATGAACAGCAGCGCGTAGCCCTGCGTGAAATCCTTGCCGAACAGGCGCAGCAGCGGCCAGCCGAGCGCGAGGATCGCGGCGGTGGCGGCGAGCGAGGGCCAGAAGGTCCAGCGGATGGCGTCGCGCACGAAGGCCTCCAGCCGTGCCCGGTCGCCGGCGACATGGTATTCGGCGAAACGGTGCGCGACCGCGGCCGACACCGCGAAATACACGAAGGCGACGAGCGACAGCGTCTTGGAGGCGGCGTAATAGACCGCGATGTCGGCGGGATCGTGGAACTGCTTCAGCACCAGCACGTCGACATAGGTGAGCATCGAATACAGGCTGTCGACCATGAACATGGGCAGCGCCAGCGCCAGCCAGCGCCTCGGCTCGTAGCGCCTCTCGCCGGGCCCGACCGCGCGCGCGAGCCGGCGGTTGAGCAGCAGCATCTGCCCGAGCGCGGTGACCCAGATAGAGAACGAGGCGACGAGCGTCGCGGTCACCGCGTCGGTGGCGAAGCCGAGCGCGAAGGCCGCGCCCATCAGCGCGACCACCACGATCTGCCGCACGATATAAGGCGGCATCAGCGCCAGGTTGATCCAGTTATAGGAGCGCGCGATGCCGTCCTGCACGTGCAGGATACCGTAGAGCGGCAGGCAGGCGAAGGCGATC
Source organism: Pseudorhodoplanes sp. (assembly GCA_050246095.1). Classification (GTDB taxonomy): domain Bacteria; phylum Pseudomonadota; class Alphaproteobacteria; order Rhizobiales; family Xanthobacteraceae; genus Pseudorhodoplanes. Next base: position 1,049 of record JBFWWQ010000373.1, on the reverse strand, counting down.
ACCAAAGGCACGATCAGGTAGTCGTCGATGGAGGCGCGCAGCAGCAGCACGGTCGCGACGCTGAGCGCGGAGAGGATCGTGGCGATGCCGAAGGCGAGCCAGCGGCTGCCGGCCAGGAAGCCGCGCAGATGCGCGGCCGCGCCGCGCTGGCTGTAATCCGGGATGAAGCGCTGCGCCGCCGACGCGATGCCGAGATCGACCAGCGCGCCGATCAGCATCACCCAGGTCCAGACATAGACATAGATTCCGAATTCATGCGCGCCCATCCAGCGCGCGAGCAGCACCTGCGTGCCGTAGGCCAAAGCCGCGGCGAAGACGCGGATCAGGAAGGCGGTGCCGGCGACACGCTGGGCCAGCGAGCGGTCGCCGCCATCGGCCAGGAAGGCGCGCGCCCTGGCGATGAGCGCCGCGGGGTGCAGGCTCGGCCCGATGCGGGCTGCGTCGGTCGGTGTGAACGCCAAGGAATCCCTCCGCGCGGCGAGGCGGTGCGTCGCGGCGGCAGGGTTAGCAAGGAGTTGTTAAGAATCCCTTGGGCGGCGGGATCAGGCCGCGGCGGCGGCCGCCTGCAGGTGCTGCAAGGCGGCCTCGACCGCGCGCCGTTCCTCGGCCGAGAGCGCCGATTGCGGCGGAATCGGATCGCCGACCGCATAGCCCTGCGCCTGCAGCCCGGCCTTGATGCAGGCGGCGAGATTGTAGCGCGCGAAGGCCTCGTTGATGCGCCAGAGATTGCGCTGCAGCGCCATCGCCTCGTTCCAGCGGCCGGACTTGCAGAATTCGTAGAGCGCGACGCTCTGGCGCGGGATCACGCAGGCCGGTCCCGCCATCCAGCCGACGCCGCCGATCAGCATCACCGCCGTCGGGATATGCGCGGAGGCCGCAAATACCTTCAGCTTTCCGCCGCAGCGATTCATGATCGAGAGCAGGCGGCCGGTATTGGTCGAGGCGTCCTTGATGTAGCGGATGTTGGGATGCGCCGCGAGGCGCTCGATCACGTCGAGCGACAGGTCGGAACGCTGGAATTGCGGGTTGGTGTAGAGCACGACCGGGAT
>JBFWWQ010000372.1:0-2918 GCA_050246095.1 Pseudorhodoplanes sp. | reverse complement strand
CAGGAACGAGCCCGCGAAGCATTCTGGCCAGCCAGCCCTGGCGCGGCCCGTCGCGGGCCAAGCCTTCGCACTCGCCCTGGTTGGTCGCCGCGAGCGTGATCACCTGCCTTTCGAGCCGCGTGAAGAGCTGGTCTGGGCCCATGATGACATACCTTTCGATCCGAGCCGAAGCTCGCCGCCGTGAGCCGATGAGTGCGATCATATGGTGATTCGGGAGATTGCCCGCGCTGGTTACGCTCATGGGCGAAATTTTCCGATGGTCCGCGCTCGGCGTTTAACCGGCTCGGTCCCCCCTCGTATTAGGGAGCCGCCGAGCGGTGCCCACGGGCCGAGGTCGCGTATTGAGCTTTGGATCAGCGCAGGATCGATACGATCTCGACTGAGCGCCAACCAAGTTGCCGCGCCGGCAAGGCCGAGCGCGAGGGTCAGGCGTCGTGTGGCGGCTCGCAACGTCCTGCGGCGGACTCCCGTCGGTCGAACAGGTAGTTGCGATCGTCATCGCGAAACGGCTGCAGGAGCATGCGATCGAGCCTCAGCTCGCGCGCGTCGCGGAATTGTTCGATGCCGATGGTCATGGCCTCATGCCCGGCTTGAGGCTGGGCGCGGTAGGTGCCGAACAGGCGGTCCCACCAGGGGAGGTTGAAGCCGAAATTGCTGTTGGTCTCACGCGGTATGACGGAGTGATGGACGCGGTGCATTTCCGGCGTGACCACGGTCCAGCGCAGCACCTGGTCGAGGCGCGCCGGCAGGCGGACATTGCCGTGGTTGAACATGGAGGTGCCGTTGAGCAGCACCTCGAAGATCAAAACCGCCACTGCGGGCGTACCGAGCGCGGCGATGACGCCGAGCTTGATCCCCATCGACAAGATGATCTCGAGCGGATGGAAGCGCGCGCCGGTGGTGACGTCGAACTCGAGATCGGCATGATGCATACGGTGCAGCCGCCAGAGCACCGGCACGGCGTGGAACAGCACGTGCTGGAGATAGATAGCAAGGTCGAGGAGGATCACCGACGCGATGACTGCGACCCACCCGGGCGCTTCCAGCGCGTGGAGCAGCCCCCAACCATGGGTTTCGGCGAACAAGGCCGCGCCGACCGCCGCGGTCGGGAAGAGAAAGCGGACGAATATGGTGTTGAGCACGACAATCCCGAGATTGCCGGGCCAGCGCTTCAAGCGGCCGATGGTCTGGCGCCGCCGCGGCGCCAACAGCTCCCAGAGCGCCATCGCGGCGAGGATGCCGGCGAAGGCGCCCAGCCGGATCGCGGGTTCATAGGTGAGCAGGATCTCGGCCAAGGGCGCATCTCTGGTGCAAGGGCTTGACGAATATTGCCCCGATCAAATCCTGATCGGGTGCCCGGCGAACGCCGCGCGCAGCCGCAAGGACATTGATGATATATTCGAAGGTCGACGCGATCCAGTTACGCTGTCGTCAAATGCGTCCGGTTTGCTGCTCGCGCGTAACCGTCGGCGGGGCTGCCGCGAATAGAGCATCGTCGTCATCCCCTGTTGCGGCGACCGGCTGCGTCGCACCGCCCCCGAGGCGGCGCAGCCGACCCCTTTCCAGTTCGAGCGAAGATCCTCGCATGCGAGTCGGCTTTGGCGCCTGCGCGGCGGCGAACGCGCGCGCGTCGAATGGGCGGACTTCGGCGGCCGCCGCCACGGGCGAGCGCGGCGACGGCCGCTCCCTCGGAATGCAAGGCCGGTTTTGTCATTTCGTGTAACCAGCGCCGCGGAACATCCGAATAGAAGGGCGCATGCATTCCCGAAGCATGCCGCCGCACCGCCGTCTTACCGGAATACGGCGCGGCATTTCCTTCATTCGCCCCGCGGTGCGAAGAAGAGCGCCGGGGGAAAGGGGAAGAATCCATGAAGAAGCTCATGATTTCGGCGCTTGTCGCCGGTCAGATTTTTGCGGCTGCACAGCCAGCCATGGCTGCCGAGCTCGTAGCGACGGGCGAGCAGCAGGTAGGAGCGTTCGGCGGATTCCGGCTGCGCATCCCGTTTGATGGCCATCTGCGTCAGCGTGAAATTCGCGCCGGTCTCACCGTGTCACCGACGCTGAGCAGCCAGAGCGCGCAGGGCGAAATACGGACGCGGATCGGCGAGGGCCTCGAATTCGGCTACCGCTCCGATCGGCGCCTGTCGCTCTCGATCGCCGGCATGAGCATGCGACAATTGCGCGCGGCTCAGGGCGAGGACCAGGATGGGGATGATGGGGTCCCGACCTGGGCGTTGATCGTCGGCGGGGTCGCCGTCGCAGCCGGCGTCGGCGTGCTGCTGCTCAACGACGCGCTGAATGACGCTTCTGAATAGTCTGAGACATCCGCCGGGAGGCGGGCTACAGGAGCCTTGAATTCACGTCGACGCCTCCAGACAGCGTTCGATGGACAGGACAGCGTTCCGCGATGTCGAGCAGACTCAGCCGGACCTCGTCGCTGAGATCGCCTTCAAGGCCAATAATTCTCTCGATACATTCCAGCCTGGCCTCGCGCTCGCCGGCTGCCGCCTCCCCGTCCTTCTTGTGGGTGCGATGGTGCCGAAGCTCAACCGAAACCCGTTCGAGCGGGAGGCCCTTGCGCGCGGCGTACATGCGAAGGGTCATGGCGGTGCACGCCCCGAGCGAAGCAAGGAGGAGCTGATAGGGCGAAGCGCCGCTGTCCAGTCCGCCCACCGCGCGGGGCTCGTCCGCAATCAGGAAGTGCCGGCCGAGCGCGACGCTCTGCTGGAAAGCCCCTCCGCCCGTCTCGCTCACCCGCACTGATCCCTCATCCTCAGCGGTGGCGGAAGGCTGCGGGATATATCGATCGGCCCAGGCGGCAATCACCTGTGCGGCATAGGCGGCATCGGCCGGCCGCCGGAGAAGGTGATCGGCATTGTCCAGGGTCATGAAGCTCTTGGGGTGCTTCAACCACGCGA
>JBFWWQ010000371.1:0-2960 GCA_050246095.1 Pseudorhodoplanes sp. | reverse complement strand
AACACATGGAAGTGCTCGGCGCCGACGGCGAGCATGTCGGTACCGTCGATCACATGGAGGGTGCCGACAAGATCAAGCTGACCCGGACCGACCCCAAGGCCGGCGGCAAGCACCATTTCATCTCGCTCGCCTGGGTGGAGAAGGTCGACCGCCGCGTGCATCTCAACAAGTCGTCCAAGGACGCCTTCGCGCAGTGGCAGGAAGCCGCCTGAGCGGTCCGTCGCGAAAAAAAAGCCCGGCCCCGGCCGGGCTTTTTTGTTGCCGGGCGACCCGCTATAGGGGCGGGCATGCCCGACATCGCCTCCCAGCTCCGCGACGTGCAGGACGGCATCGCGCGTGCCTGCCGCGCCGCCGGCCGCGACCCCGCCGCGGTGACCCTGATCGCCGTCTCCAAGACCTTCGGCGCCGACGCCATTGAGGCCGCGATCGCGGCGGGGCAGGCAACCTTCGGGGAAAACCGGGTGCAGGAGAGCAAGGCGAAATGGCCGCCGATCCGCGCCGCGCATCCTTCCCTTACGCTGCACCTGATCGGCCCGCTGCAATCCAACAAGGTGAAGGAGGCGGTGGCGCTGTTCGACGCCATCCATTCGGTCGACCGCCCCACCTTGTGCGAGGCGCTGCAGAAGGAGATCGGCAAGCAGGGCCGGCACCCCACCTTGTTCGTCGAGATCAATACCGGCGCGGAGACGCAGAAGGCGGGCGTCATCCCGCAGGACGCCGACGCCTTCGTCACCGCCTGCCGCGACACCTACGGCCTGACGATTTCCGGCCTGATGTGCATCCCGCCGCTCGACGACGCGCCGGCGCCGCATTTCGCACTCACCGCCAAAATCGCCGCGCGCAACGGACTCAAGCTTCTCTCCATGGGCATGAGCGCGGATTACGAAACCGCCATCGCCTTCGGCGCCACGCATGTGCGCGTGGGCAGCGCCATTTTCGGCGGGCGGGGATAGCGCTGCGCCGCCGCTCCGGAAGGACTGCGGCAAAAGTTACTTGTTCCCGCACGGTTGACCTGCGGTTAATCCTCCGCCGCAACGCCTGAAATTTCGCAGGATATCCAGGTGCTTGAAGCCGCGGCGCGGTTGCCGGCCGCGGTCGCGCGGCGGCGCATTTAACGGAATTTCCAGCGCTCTTCGCTAGGCTCAACGCGATTGCATCGGCGAGACGGGCCTCGGCCCCTCTTCGGAATTTTACAGAATTGCGTAGGGAGCGAACGTGCAGACAGAAGCATTGCGTGAGTCCGGCCGCATTGCCGGCACGGCGGAAACGGTCGGGCGCGTCGTCTCGGTGCGCGGCCCGCAAACCAGCATCGGCTTCTCGGTGCCCTCGCTCACCACGCCGGAGGACGCCCGCATCACGGTCGGCAAGTTTCTCGGCATCCGCACCGGACGCGCGCTGCTGATCGGCGTCGTCACCGATGTCGCCTTCCAGGCGATGGCGGCGGTCCGCGACCAGGGCTTTGCGGTCGCCGCGCAGCTTGACCTGTTCGGCGAGATCGCCGATCACGGCACCCCGCAGGCGCGCTTCCAGCGCGGGCTCACGTCCTATCCCGCGATCGGCGATTCCGCGTTGTCCGTGGGTCCCGACGAGCTGCGCCTGATCTACAGCGTGTCCGGCGCCAACGCGATCGGACTCGGTTCGCTGCAGCAGGACAGCGCGATCACCGCGTTCGTCAGCGCGACCGACACGGTGAACAAGCACTTCGCCATGCTGGGCTCGACCGGCGTCGGCAAGTCGAGCGGCGTCGCGCTGATCCTGCAGGAAATCATGTATGCGCGGCCGGACCTGCGCATGTTCGTGCTCGACGTGCACAACGAATACGGCCGCTGCTTCGGCGAGCGCGCGCAGGTGCTCAATCCCGCCAACGTGAAGCTGCCGTTCTGGCTGTTCTCCTTCGACGAGATCGTCGATGTCTTCTTCGGCGGCCGCCAGCCGCTCGACGAGGAGGTCGAAATCCTCGCCGAGGTGATCCCGCTCGCGAAGGCCTCCTACACGCAATACCGTCCCACGCCGGACCGCCTGGCGGTGAAGCGGGCCGATCCCAAGACCTTCGGCTACACCGTCGACACGCCGGTGCCCTATCGCATGGCCGACATGCTGTCGCAGATCGACGCGCGCATGGGCAAGCTGGAAAACCGCGCGTCGCGGCTCGTCTATTCGCGGCTGTTGTCGCGCATCGAGACGGTGTCGAACGATCCGCGCTACGCCTTCATGTTCGAGAACGCCAATGTCGGCGGCGACACTATGGCGGACATTCTCGGGCAGCTCTTCCGCCTGCCGGCGAACGGCGTCCCGGTCACCGTCATGCAGCTCGCCGGCTTCCCGGCCGAGGTGATCGACGCGCTGGTCTCGGTGCTGTGCCGCATGGCGTTCGATCTCGGATTGTGGAGCGACGGCGCCTCGCCGCTGCTCGTGGTCTGCGAGGAGGCGCACCGCTTCGCCGCCGCCGACCGTACCGCCGGCTTCGGCCCGACCCGGCGCGCGCTCTCGCGCATCGCCAAGGAGGGTCGCAAATACGGCGTCTTCCTCGGCCTGGTGACGCAGCGCCCGGCCGAACTCGACCCCACCATCCTGTCCCAGTGCAGCACCTTGTTCGCCATGCGTCTGACCAACGACCGCGACCAGGCGATCCTGCGTTCGGCGGTCTCCGACACGGCGGCCAACCTGCTCGCTTTTCTGCCTTCGCTCGGCACGCGCGAAGCGATCGCCTTCGGCGAGGGCGTCGCGCTGCCCACGCGGCTGCGCTTCAAGTCGCTGCCGCAGAGCCGTCTGCCGCGCAGCGAAGTGCTGCGCAGCGGCCCGGGCATGCTGGAAACCGACATCAACGAAAGCTTCCTCGCCGCGATGGTCGAGCGCTGGCGCGGCATGACCATGCACAAGCCCGCGCAGTCGGAAGACATGTCGGCCGAAATACGCGGCGTGCCCGAACGCGACGGCGCGCCGCTGCAGCCGGCCCAGCC
>JBFWWQ010000370.1:0-2993 GCA_050246095.1 Pseudorhodoplanes sp. | reverse complement strand
CTGAGCCTGTCGAAGCACTGCCCTTCTGTTTTTCGCACTCGGCAAAGAAAAGAAGGACAGCCCTTCGACAAGCTCAGGGCGAACGGTTCTTATTTAAGGCTTGATGCTCTAGGGCTGCGCGGTCTCGCTGTCGGGCGCGAGGCGGCGGCCGGGGGTCAGCAGCGCCGAGGTCTCGATAAGGTCCAGTGCATTATGCGCCGCGACATAGCGGCGGGCGTTTCCGATCCAGTTGCGGGCCTTGTCCTGCGCGGGTAGCCGGACGATTTCCGCCAGCGCGCGATCGACATGGCCCGCGTTCAGGCTGATCCGCGCGCGTTCGACGCGGACATCGGGCGTCATTGTCGGCGTGTCTTCGCGCCGGACGACGACGACCCCGGCCAGTTCGCGCTTGAACGCCTCCCACCAGTCGGCCTTGGGGCTGACCCCGGTCAGTTCCGGCGCGAGCAATTCGAACTCGCCGCGCAGATCTTCCAGCGTGACGGCGTCGCGCGACGCCGTGATGATCGTGGCGACCGCCTGCGGCTGGCTCCGCGCGAAGCGATTGCGCAACATGCCCTCCAGATAGCCGAGCTGAAGCCCGCGATCGATGGCGCGGCGGGCGGCGAAGGCAACCAGCAGAGCTTCCGCACGATTGGCGTTGCCGGAGGCCGCTTCGGCGCGCTCGGCAATGTCCTTCACATGGCTGTCGAGCTGGGCGACGCGTCGTTCAAGCGGCCGCGTATCCGACGCGGGCGTCACCACGAACTGCGTCACCGGTTCCGCAGTCTCCGCCGCGACTTGGGCGGCGGGTTGCGGCTTCATCCAGGTGAGATAGGGCGCGGCCGCATCCCAGCGCGTCAAAATCCAGCCCATCGTCAACAAGCCGGCGGCAAAGACCAGCAGAAATATAATCAGTGTACGCTGCCAGGGGCGCTCGGCGCTGCGTCCGTAATCGACGCGGTCATAATCGCTCATGCCCGATCCTCAACTTGCGGCGGGGTGCCCGTTCTCCGATCTCTGATCGCATAGTCTGGCGGCAATCGCCAGCAAAGCCTCATCGTCGGGGGTCGGCGCGGCCGTGATGCTGGCCCAGCCGACACCGGCGGCGGCGCATATCGCGGGGCTCAGCCCCGCGATCATGACGCGGCTCCGATCGAGGCGCGCGGCGTCGAACAGCTCCCCGAAAAGCTGCGCCGCGCGAACCGAGTGGAGCAGTGCCAAAGCGCCGTCACGCATGCTCGTTCGGGCGAGATCGGGCAGCGCGCGCGCGGCTTCGGACGCGTAGACGATGCGGCGTTCGATCGCCGCGCGCGGATCATCGAGGGCAATATGGTCTTGACCGGCAAGATGAAGCAATCGGCGCTTTCCCTGCGCCGCGGCAAGCGCCACGATTGCCGCGCCATCGGCAGCTCCGCTGGTCACGTCGGTGAAGCCTGCATCCTGCGCCGCCCGCGCGGTGGCGACGCCTACGGCGAACAGCGGAAGGGAATGATAGCGCGACAGACCTTCGCCGCCGAAGCGCGCGGCATTGGCGCTGGTCATCAGCACTGCATCGAAGCTTGCCGTATCGGGCGGGGTCCAGTCGACGGCCTCCACCGTGAAGATCGGTGTCGCCAGCGCATCGAGACCGAGCGCCTGCGCGCGGCGAACGGTGGCGTCCGCGCCGGGCCGGGGGCGCAGGACGAGCAGCCGCGTCATGCAGCGAACAATGCTCTGAGGTCTGGACTGGCGCGGGCGAGCAGGTCGGCGGCGAGCGCCATGGCGTCGGGCGCGGTTCGCATGATCGCCTCGCCCGCCACTCGCTCAACCCCGTCGGGCGCAAGGATTTCGCCGCGCAGCAGGATTTCGCCATTCACGATCTGCGCCAGCGCGGCGACCGGAGACCGGCAATCGGCCCGCAAACCTTCCAGCAGCGCGCGTTCCATGTGAACGCAAACGGATGTTTCCTGATGATCGATCGCCGAGAGCAGGCTGCGCATCTCGATATTGGCGGCCAGCGCCTCGATCCCGATCGCGCCCTGCGCCGGAGCAGGCAGCATGACGTCAGTTTCTATCGCCACGCCAAGGCCGCTCTGGTCGAGACGGTCGAGCCCGGCCGCCGCCAGCAGCGTGGCGTCGGCCTCACCGGCGTCGAGCTTGCGCAGCCGGGTCGCGACATTGCCGCGAAACAGCACCACCTCCAGATCCGGCCGCAGCCCCCTGATCTGCGCGGCGCGGCGTGGCGACGAGGTGCCGAAGCGGCCGCCATGGCGAATGGCCGCGATCGAAGGGCCACCGATCAGCCGATCGCGCACATCGGCGCGCGGCAGCATGGCGGCGATCGCGATTTCGGGCGGACGGATCGTTTCGACGTCCTTCATCGAGTGGACGGCGAAGTCGATCTCGCCTTCGATCAGGGCGCGGTCCAGTTCCTTGGTCCACAGCGCCTTGCCGCCGACATCGGCGAGCGGGCGATCCTGAATCAGGTCGCCGCTCGCCTTCATCGCGACGATCTCGATCGCCTGCGCATCCCAGCCATGCGCCCGTCGCAACGCAGCCGAGACCTGCCCGGCCTGCGCGAGCGCCAGGGGCGAAGAACGGGTGCCGAGACGAAAAGGCTTGTTCACGCCTGTTGCCCTAGTCCGCTGCACGGTGGCAGGGAAGAGTCGATGGCATTGATCCTGGGTATTGAATCAAGTTGTGACGAGACTGCGGCCGCGCTGGTGACCAGTGAGCGGGTGATCCTGGCGCACAAACTCGCCGGACAGGAGGCGGCGCATGCGCCGTTCGGCGGGGTCGTGCCCGAGATCGCCGCGCGCGCGCATGTCGAAATGCTGAGCCCGCTGATCGCGGCGGCGCTCGCCGAAGCGCGGGTGACGCTGGCCGATGTCGATGCGATTGCTGCGACCGCCGGGCCGGGGCTGATCGGCGGCGTGATGGTCGGGCTTGTCACCGGCAAGGCGCTTGCGATGGCGAGCGGCAAGCCGCTGATCGCAGTCAATCATCTTGAGGGCCATGCCCTGTCGCCGCGACTC
>JBFWWQ010000369.1:0-3024 GCA_050246095.1 Pseudorhodoplanes sp. | reverse complement strand
GATCCGTGTTCAGCAGCGCCCAGCTTCCCACGAATCCCATGAACAGGCCGGCCAGCATGATGCCGGGGATGACGCCGGCGAAGAACAGCCGCGCGATCGACTGGTCGGTGGAGGCGGCGTAGACGATCATGATGATCGAGGGCGGGATCAGCAATCCGAGCGTGCCGGAGCCGGCGAGCGTGCCGATCGCCATCCTCAAATCGTAGCCGCGCTTCTGCAGTTCCGGCAGCGAGATACGCCCGATCGTGGCGCAGGTCGCCGCCGAGGAGCCGGACACGGCCGCAAAGATCGCGCAGCCGACCACGTTCACGTGCAGCAGGCGTCCGGGAAGCTTCTGCAGCCACGGCGCCAGCCCCTCGAACATGTCCTCCGACAGGCGCGTGCGGAACAGGACTTCTCCCATCCAGATGAACATCGGCAAAGCGGTGAGGTCCCAGGAATTCGACGCCGACCACATCGCCGTCGCCAGCACCTGACCGGGGGGCGTCGCGATCTTGGTCATCACCGCGACGAGTCCGACGGCGGCAAGCGCAAAGCCGATCCAGATGCCCGTCCCGATCAGGGCGAACATCAGCAGGATCAGCACGAGCGCAAGCTGGACCTGGTCCATCAGCCCTCCTTGCCGAGCGTGATGGCGTCTTCCGAGGCGCGGAAGCTGGGTCGGCCGCCCGCGAGAATGGCGACGAATTCGTCGATCAGCGCGACGGTCATGATCGCGATGCCGGCGGTCATCGCGACCTGCGGGATCGCGAGCGGCACCGGGATGAGCCCGGGCGAGACCTCGTTGAAGCGCCACGAGACATAGGCGAAGCGCCCGATATTCCAGGTCATGTAGACGCAGAACGCGGCGGTGGCGCCGAAGGCGAACAGCTCGACATGGCGGCGCGGCCTCTCGGCGAGCGCGGACAGAAGCATGGTGACGCGGATATGCGCGCCGGCCTTCAGCGTCCCGGCAAGCGCCAGGAAGCTCGCGGCCGCCAGCAGGTAGCCGGCGATTTCAGAGAGCGAGAGGATGACGAGGCCGTAGACCGGCAGACCGACAAGCTTCAGCGCACCGTCGACGATGCGCCCGGCCAGCTGTGCGCCGACCATGACCGCGATCGCGACGAGGCAAAGGGCGGAAAGCCACAAAGCCAGGCGATAGAGTCCGTCCAGCAAGGATCGCATCGAGTCCCCTGCCTCTGCCTGCGCGAGGCAGGCAGAGGCCTACGAGCGAACGTCCGCAGAACTACTTCTTGAAATTCGCGAGCAGGGCCTTGCCGTCTGCGCCCGCGCTCGCTTCCCACTCGCCGGCGATCTTGCCGCCGATCTCGGTGAAGCCCTTCTTCAGGGCGTCGCTCGGGGTCACGACGGTGATCTTGTTATCCTTGAGAACCTGGGTCTTGGTGGCCGTCTCTTGTTCCGAGACCTTCCAGCCGCGCGCTTCGGCGGCCTTGGCCGCATCCATCACCGCCTTCTTCTGGTCGGCGGTGAGCTTGTCGAACGCCTCCTTGTTCACGAACACCATGTTGCGCGGCAGCCAGGCCTGCGTGTCGTGGTAATGCGTGAGGAAGTCCCAGGCCTTGGAATCGACGCCGGTCGCGGGCGAGGTGATCATCGATTCCACGCGGCCGGTGGAGAACGCGGTCGGGATGTCCGGCACTTCAATCTGCGTCGGGATGGCGCCGGAGAGCGTGGCGATGCGGCCGGTGAAGGTGTTGTAGGTGCGGAATTTCAGACCCTTCAAGTCGTCCATCGATTTCAGTTCTTTCTTGGCGTAGATGCCCTGCGGCGGCCACGGCACCGAATACAGCAGCACCAGGCCTTCCGAGGCGAGCTGCTTCTCGAGGAAGGGCTTCTGCGCGTCGTAGAGCTTCTTGGCCGCGGCATAGCCGGTGGCCAGGAACGGCACGGAATCGACGCCGTAGACCGGCGCCTCGTTGGCGGCGAGCGAGACCAGCACCTCGCCGATCGGCGCCGTGCCCTGGCGCACCGCGCGCTTGATTTCGGGATGCTTGATGAGCGAGCCCGCCGAATGCACCTTGATCTTGAGCGCGCCGTTGGTGGCCTTGTCCACGTCGGCGGCGAATTGCGCGACGTTCTTGGTGTGGAAATTGCCGTCCGGATACGGCGTCGGCATATCCCAGGAAGTCTGCGCCACCGCGGCGGTGGCGAAGCCGCCCGCTACGACAAGACCCAGCAGTCCGCGCGTCACCATCGTCATCTCTGTTCTCCCTTGGCGCAAGGCTTCCTGGCCCCGCCCTTGCTGATACAACCCTAGCAGGCTTCTCCGGCCCGTCGAATAGTCCTTTGTCGCATGCGCGACCTCACAGGCTCGCCGCGGCCCGCGCCGCCTGGTCGTAATGGCCCGACATGGCGCGCATGAGCGCGGCGACCTCGGACAGCCGCCGCTCGTCGGCGCCCGAACTCTTCACCGGCGCCACCAGCAGCCGCTCGCGCAACCGGGCATAGGCGCGGATCACGCCGTCTCCCTTTTTCGAGAGACTGACCGTCTTCTCGTTGCCGCTGCGCCCGGACACGATCAGGCCCAGCGCGTCCAGCTTCTTCACCGAATAGGTGACGAGATGCGTGTCTTCGACGCTCAGCACCAGGCAGATGTCGGCGAGCCGCTTCGGCTTGCCGCGATGCGCGATGGTGTGCACGACCAGCACGTCGAGCGGCGACAGATCCGGGATTCCGGCCGCCGCCATGCAGCGCACCATCCAGCGGTCGAAGGCATGGCCCAGCAGGATCAGGCCGAATTCCAGTTCGGACAGGGACGGCATCGCGCCGGCGGCGAGATGCGCCGAGGAAACGATCGGCTCGGAGTGACGCTCGGCGGCAGGATCGACTTGCGGCTTGGGCACGGTCTGCGCTTTCCTCGTTTCAGGCAGGCTAGCGCCATTCCATAAACTGTCAACGAATTGTTGACGAAATATGGCTCGGCGGCTATCGCCTGTGCAGGCGCGAGAGGGCGGCAGGTCATGGCGGCAGAGAAAAGCTGGGACTTCTGGATCGATCGCGGCGGCACCTTCACCGACATTG
>JBFWWQ010000368.1:0-3062 GCA_050246095.1 Pseudorhodoplanes sp. | reverse complement strand
CTGGGCAAGCGCATCGAGATCGTCAGCGCCGATCACCAGAACAAGCCGGACGTGGCGTCGACGGACGTGCGGAAGTGGTTCGATGTCGACGGCGTGAGCGCGGTCGCGGACCTCACCAATTCCGCCGTCGCGCTCGCGGTCCAGCAGATCGCCAAGGAAAAGGGCAAGGTGACGCTCGCGGTCGGCCCCGCGACGACCCGCCTGACCAACGAGGATTGCTCGCCGACGGGTTTCCACTGGGCGTTCGACACCTATTCGCAGGCCGTCGGAACGGCGCGCGCCGTCGTCGCCGCGGGCAGCAAGTCGTGGTTCATCCTCGCCGCCGACTATGCGTTCGGCCATCAGATGGCCGCCGATCTCGAACGGGTGGTCAAGGAGAGCGGCGGCTCGGTGCTCGGGCAGGTCAGGCATCCGACCGGGACGATGGATTTCTCCTCCTTCCTGCTGCAGGCGCAGGCCTCGAAGGCGCAGGTGGTCGGGCTCGCCAATGCCGGCTCCGACACCGTCAATTCGATCAAGCAGGCCGGCGAGTTCGGCATTGCCACGGGCGGGCAGAAACTTGCGGGGCTGGTCGTGGTCATCAGCGACGTGCACGCCCTCGGCCTGAAGACCGCCAACGGCCTTCTGTTCACCACCGCCTTCTACTGGGACCGCGACGAGCCGTCGCGCGCCTGGTCGAAGAGGTTCTTCGACCGGAACGGACGCATGCCCGGAATGGTGCAGGCGGGGACCTATTCGGCGGTGCTGCATTATCTCAAGGCGATGCAGGCCGCCGGAAACGAAGACGGCAAGGCGGTGGCCGACAAGATGCGGGCATTGCCGATCGAGGATTTCTTCGCCAAAGGCAACCTTCGCCAGGACGGCCGCCTGATGCACGACATGTATCTCGTGGAGGTGAAGAGCCCGGCGGAATCGAAAAGGGCATGGGACTATTACAAGGTGCTGCGCACCATCCCCGCGGCGGACGCGGCCCAGCCGCTCAGCGCCAGCAAGTGCCCGCTTGTGAAGTAGCCGCTGGGCCGCCGCTGCCGGCGGTCGCGGGACGGGCGGAGAGGATGCGGGCGGCCAGACCCTTGGGCCGCCCGAATTCTTTCGCGGACATAGCCACTTATCGCCGGTTTCCGCGGCGACCGGGGTCCGCGCTGCGGTGCCTCCGGCGCGACTTCGGCGCTGCTGACGAAGCGTTAGCCTTTACGCTCCTTTAAGCCGGTGCGGCCTATCTTCCCGGCTGCGGCGGATGCCGCCGGTATCGTTGCGTCGGGGAAGAGTCACGATGGATCTCGCCACCAGTCTCGGGCTTATCGCCGGCGCCATCGTGCTCGTGTCGCTGATCCTGATGGGCGGCGATCTCGGGATGTTCCTCGACTCGCACGCCTTCATCGTGATTTTCGGCGGGGCGTTCGCGGCAACGCTGATCCGCTTTCCTTTCTCCACCATCTTTCATGGCCTGCCCATGGGCGCGAAGTTTGCCTTCACCATGCGCCGCATGACCCAGCGCGAGCTGGTCGACGAGATCGCGCGGCTTGCGGAAATCGTGCGCAAGCAGGGTCCGATGGGCCTGGAGAAGGTCGAGATCGAGGATCCGTTTCTCGCCAAGGGCGTGCGCTTCGTCGCCGACGGCTACGATGCGGAATTCATCCGCGACAATCTCGACCGCGATCGCGACAATTTCCTCACCCGGCTGGACGAGGGACAGAAGGTCTATCGCTCGATCGGCGACTGCGCGCCGGCCTTCGGCATGGTCGGCACGCTGATCGGCATGGTGCAGATGTTCGCCAACATGACCGATCCCTCGAAGCTCGGCCCCTATATGGCGGTCGCGCTGCTCGCGACCTTCTACGGCGCCGCGCTCGCCAACCTGATCTGCCTGCCGATCGCCGACAAGCTGCACCTGAAGCTGGTCGACGAGGAGATCAACCGCAACCTGATCCTCGACGGGGTGCTGATGATGCGCGATTCCAAGAGCCCCGCGCTCGTGCGCGAGATGCTGCTCGCCTATCTGCCCGAGAAGCACCGGCACGAAGAGGCGGAGCTGGCGCCCGCCTGAGGCGGCGCCGCGAAGGTTGCGTCCAAGGTCACGTCCAAGGTTACGTTCATGGCGAAGAAGAAGCGAGGCGAGGCGCATGGCGGCGGCCACGGCTGGTTCGTCACCTTCGCCGACCTGATGGGCCTCCTGGTCGCGTTCTTCGTCATGCTGGTGGCGTTTTCGACCCAGGATCAGGCGAAGCTGCAGATCGTCGCCGGCTCCATGCGGGAAGCCTTCGGCGTGCAGCAGAACGTGCGCTATTCCGGAATCATCGAGGTCGACGGCCTGCCGACGCGGCCGAAGCTGAAGCATGCGGCGCGCATCAGTCCGGACGAGGCGTCGGCGACCCCGGCGCCGGACGACGGCGATTTCAACAACGAGCGCGGCCTGCGGCTGAAGGAAGACCGCGGCTTCGCGCTCGCTTCCGCTTCGCTCAGGCAGGCGATGCAGGACATGCCGGAAATCGCCGAAATGTCCAAGCACATCATGTTCGAGCAGACCCGGGAGGGACTGAACATCGAGATCGTCGACCAGGACGGCCGCTCGATGTTCGCCGAGGGCGCGCGCGAACCCTATGACCGCACCCGCCGCCTGATCCAGAAACTGGCGGGTCCGCTGAAGGCCATGCCCTACCGGATCTCGATTTCCGGTCACACGGCGGCGACGCGCACGCCGCCGCGGCGCGGCTACGGTCCGTGGGACCTCTCGGCCGACCGCGCCAATGCCGTGCGGCAAATCCTGCAGGACGAGGGGGTGCCGGGAAACAACCTCTATATGGTCGCCGGACGGGCGGACACGCAGCCGCTGTTTCCGGACGACCCCTACATCGCCTCCAACCGGCGGGTGACCATCACCTTGATGCGCGAAGCCCCGCCGATGCCGGCCGGCATCAATCCCTGATCCCGTCTCCGGGAACCGTGGCGGCCGGCGCAAATTGGTCTAAAATCAAGTTGCGGGGCCAGAAGCCGATGCTATAAGCCGCCCCTCGTTGCGCCGCTGCGTGGCATACGGTTCATGGATCATCCTTTGGGGAAAG
>JBFWWQ010000367.1:0-3064 GCA_050246095.1 Pseudorhodoplanes sp. | reverse complement strand
CTCTCGACACACACCCTCGCGGAAAATCCCCCTCACCCGACCGGCTCGCAAGTGCTCGCAAGTCGACCTCTCCCCGCACGCGGGGAGAGGTAAGTGCTACGCCGCGCATCGGTGCGCCTCCTCGTCGAAGGCCTCGCACATCCGGCGCGCCTTGCCGAGATTGGCCTCGGTCAGCACTTCCGCCGTCGGCCCCCAGGCGACCTTCTCGCGCGCGAGCAGCAGCGTGGCCGGGAAATGCCGCTTCACCAGATCGATGTCGTGCAGGGCCGCGAGCACGGTGCGCTTCTCGGCGTGCCAGCGCTGCACGAGGGCGAGCAGATCGGCGGAGGTCCTAGCATCGACCGCGGTGAACGGCTCGTCCAGCACGATCAGCCGCGCATCCTGCAGCGACAGCCGCGCGAACAGCATGCGCTGCATCTGCCCGCCCGACAGCGTGCCGATGGCGCGGCGCTCGAAGCCGGTCAGGCCGACCGCCGCGATCGCCCGGTGCACCTTGTCGCGCCCCGCACGGCCGACGCCGCCGAACAGCCCGATTTCGCGCCACAGGCCCATCGCGACCATGTCGAAGACATCGATCGGGAAGCTGCGGTCGATCTCCGCGGCCTGCGGCAGATAGGCGAAATCGCGCGGCGCGATCCCGCGCCGGTGCACCGCGCCGGACAGCGGGCGCAGCGCCCCGACAATTCCCTTGAACAGCGTCGACTTGCCGGCGCCGTTGGGGCCGACCACGGCCGTCAGCGCCCCCTCGGCCAGCGTTCCGCTGAGGTGGTGCACGGCCGGATGCCGGTCGTAGCCGAGCGTGAGATTTTCAAAGGTCAGCAGCACACCCATCCTTCAGCCCATGACCCAGATCGCCGCCAGCCACAGTCCGCCCGCCACCGCCAGGGCGGCGGCGAGCCGCACGCCCGCGGAGGCCCGCAGAATCGAGGCCGGAACGGACGACGGCGGGTGCGCGTGGCCCGCCGCGTGGTGATGGTGGTGCGCGGTCATGGCCAATTGTTATAATGTAACAAAATGGATTCTCAAGCCCCGCCGCACGGCCGCCGGAACCCGGCTCCACGGGGACGCGGACGCCTGCGTTGCAATGGCGGGCGGGCGCGGCCATTGTCGGGGCGCGTCAGGATCGTCCGCTCCTGCGGCGCGTTGAACCGGCAGATCCGTGCATGAGCGAGAAAAGCAACCGCGTCGTCTCCGTCGGCGAAGTGATGATCGAGATGTCGCGCCTGCCGGACGGCCGCTTCGGCATCGCCTGCGGCGGGGACACGTTCAACACCGCCGTCTATCTCGCCCGCAGCGGCATCGAAGTCGCCTATGCGACCGCGCTCGGCGACGATTCCTATTCCGAAGGCATCATGGCGCTCGCCTCCGCCGAGCATGTCGCGACCGACCTCGTGACGCGCTTGCCCGGGCGCCTGCCCGGCCTGTATGTGATCGAGACCAATGCCGCCGGCGAGCGCACCTTCCATTACTGGCGCGACAGCGCGCCGGCGCGCGAATTGTTCGAACTGCCCGACTGGAGCCGCATGGCCGAGAATCTGCTGAAGGCGCGGCTGATCTATTTTTCCGGCGTCACGCTCTCGATCTATTCCAATGTCGGGCTGGGCCGGTTTCTCGCGGTGCTGGAACTCGCGCGCCAGCAGGGCGTGCGCATTGCGTTCGACGGCAATTACCGACCGCGCGCATGGAAAGGCGATCTGACGCGCACCCGCACGGTCTTTGCCGAGGCGCTGAAGCGGGTCGACGTTGCGCTGCCGACCTTCGACGACGAGGCCCTGCTATGGGGCGATGCCAGCCCGGAAGCGACGATCGACCGTCTGCAATCCTTCGGCATCGGCGAGATCGTGGTCAAGAACGGTCCCAACGCGGCCTGCGTGACCGCCGGCAGCCACCGCGCCTTCGTCCAGGTCCCGGCCGTGGTCAGCCCGGTGGACACCACGGCGGCGGGCGACAGCTTCAATGCCGGCTACATGGCGGCGCGGCTCAACGGCGAGAATCCCGGCGATGCGGTCGCGGCGGGACACAGACTGGCGGCGGAAGTGATCCAGCATCGCGGCGCGATCATCCCGCGCAAGGCAATGGCGGTGCATTGATCCGATCCAACCTCGGCGGTCTGGAGTCCTACTCAACTTCGTTGAATCAGACTCGTCGTTCATCTTTTTGTTTGGACATGATCTTTTCCGAAAACCGGTTTCCACTTTTCGGGACCATGCCCTAAGCCCGCAGCGCGCGCGCGGCCCGCGCCAGCGCCGTGATGCGCGCAAAGTCTCCGCCCGCGACGGCGGCGCGCGGCGCGACCCAGGAGCCGCCGACGGAAACCACACTGGGCAACGCCAGATAGGCCTCCGCATTGCCGGCGTCGATGCCGCCGGTCGGGCAGAAGCGCAGGGCCGGCATCGGCCCCGCCACCGACTTCAGCCACGCGACGCCGCCCGCCGCCTCCGCCGGAAAGAATTTCAGGACATCGAAGCCCCGCTCCGCCAGCGCCATCGCCTCGCTCACCGTCGCGCAGCCGGGAATGACCGGCACCGGCGCGCGCGCCAGCGCCGCGACCAGCGCGGCCGGCGTTCCCGGCGTCACCAGATAGCGCGCGCCGGCCTGCACCGCGGCCCCGATATCGGCCTCCCTCACCACCGTACCGGCCCCGACCACCGTGCCGGGGACCTCCTGCGCAATCGCGCGCATCGCCTCGAGCGCCGCTGCGGTCCGCAGCGTCACCTCGATCACGGTCAGTCCGCCGGCCGCCAAGGCGCGCGCCAGCGGAACCGCATCGGCGGTCCGCTCGATGGTCAGGACGGGAATCACCGGCGCCGCGGCGAGCAGCGGGTGCGGGTCGGGTACGGGCATGGCATCGTCTTCCGGTTCTGCAACGCACCCTCGCCAAGGATGGCGCCGCGATCAAGCAGCCAGGTCGGCAAAAAATCTCGCGTCATGCCCTTGCGCTGGCAGGGCGGAAAGCCGCACGATAGCGGCAGAGCGGCAGCAAGCCGCCCAGACATCGGGGGGGCGATGCTGCTTCGGCTATTGGACCGGCTCGAAGAGACTTTGATCGCAAGCCTGATGGCTG
>JBFWWQ010000366.1:0-3076 GCA_050246095.1 Pseudorhodoplanes sp. | reverse complement strand
AGTCCGCGGTGGTGTGGTGCCACGCCGAGGCGAAGACCCACGGCCTCGCGCCGGAAGCGACCTTCCGCCACTACTTCAAGCGGATCTCGCAGCGCGGCTGGGGCCGCTTCGCCGTCGAGGCGCTCGACCTTGCGAAACTGCGCGGGCAAATCAGTGCGCGCAACTCGGTCTTCGTGCTCGAAAGCGGCGGAAAGGCCGCGCGCCCGGTCTGCTACATGTATGAAGGCTTCATGACCGGCGCGCTCCGCTTCCTGAGCGAGAGCGGTGTGGCCCCTCACGCCAAGCCGGAGAAATTTGTCTGCCGCGAGGTGCAATGCGCGGCGACGGGCGGGCACGATCACTGTCTCTTCGACTTCGCGGCCGGCGACGCGATCCTGACCGACGCGGAATAAACCCGGCGGCGCACCGGCGACGTAATATCCGCATCGGCCTTGGCCTTCGGTCCGGGCGTCACCTGGACCGAAGGCACCCGCATGACGCCGCGCTTCGACCAACGGGATATCACCGCCCTTGGCCGGGACGATGTGCTCTTGAGAGCATCTTATAAGGCTTTGAATGCTCTCAAGAGCACTGGTGTTCTTGAGAGGGCTCTCGGGCGCTCCGAACGGCCGCTGGCATCCGGCGTGAGGGATTTGGCGCAAAACAACAGCTCGGCCGGCCGGCCATCAACCCGCGTTCCCGGAAAACACGACATAGGCGGGAATACGCGGTTTCAACGGTATCGGAATCGCTGCCATCCGGGTCCTGGCGAAGGTGTTAGGGTAGCGGTGCGAGAGCTGCTGCCTGCGTCCGGTTTCGAGCCCAGCGCGGACGTCGCCGACGGCCTGCGCAACATTCGAGAACGGCTGCGACCGGAACTGCCGGACGATCATTCCGGGAGACCCGCCTTGCGCAGGCCGTCCGCGAAGTTCGCAAGGTCCTCCAGCCGCCGGAGCGGGAAGAAGTCCTTCAGGTTCGATATATGGAGATCTGGCATGAGTTTACGCAGTCGCGCCATCGCGTTTCTGGCCTCCGTCATTCGCCCCGCGAGCGCGCCGCTCGCGGCGCCGATGCAATTCGGGAAGGCGTAGTCTGGCCGGTCGCGCATCGCCGTTTCCGCCCACGACCATGCCTCGGCAAACCGTCCATTGAAGAAATGCGCGCACGCCGAGGCATCCTGGTAAGGGAGCGACAGGGGGTCATGCGGGCTCAAGCGCAGGGCGCGCGCCAGATGCTCGGATGCCAGCTCCGGCTTGCCGAGCCAGATGTTGATCCAGCCGTTGAAGCCCCACCCCCAGGCAAAGTTCGGATTGAGCGCGAGCGCCCGCTCGACAAGCGTGGCGCCCTCTTCGACCGCGTTGACCACCCAGGCGAGCGCATAGCCTGCCGTTCCCAGCGCAACCGCATCGTCCTTTCCCAATTCGGCGGCGCGCCTGGCCAGGCGCGCGGTTTCGGCGATCTCCCGGTCGGGATCGGTCACCCAGCCGCCGGCCTTGCGCTGCACGTAGCAGCGCGCCGCCATCGCATGGGCCGACGCGAACTTGGGATCGAGCTCGATCGCCCTTTCGAACAGCGACAGCGCTTCGATGCCGGCCTCGCGCTTCCATTGATTGAAGATGCCCATGCCCCGCAGATAGTTGTCGTACGCATTGAGGCTCTCCGTCGGCTTTCGCATGGCGCGCTCGATCTCCGCCGATTCGAGCTTCGGCGCGAGCGCGCCAACGACCTGCGCGGTCACCATGTCCTGCAGATCGAAGATGTCCTCGAGCCCGCCCTCGAAGCGATCCGACCACAGCTGCGCGCCTATCGATGCGTCGATGAGCTCGCCGGTGATGCGAACCCTGTTGCCGGCCTTGCGCACGCTGCCTTCGAGAATATAGCGCACGCCCAGCTCGCGTCCGACTTGCCTCACGTCCACGGCCCGACCTTTGTAGGTGAAGCTGGAATTGCGCGCGATGACGAACAGCCAACGCAGGCGCGACAGCGCCATCGTGATCTCGTCCACCATGCCGTCGGCGAAGTAGTCCTGCTCCGGATCGCCGCCGATGTTCTGGAACGGCAGCACCGCGATCGATGGCTTGTCCGGCAGCGGCGGCGAACTGTTGGCTTTGAGATCGGCCGGGGTAGCGGCCGTGGGATTGGCCCGTATCACGCGATAGGCGCGTACCGGTTCGGCGATGTTTTTCAGGGTCTGGGCGCCAATGTCGTCGAAGCCGGCGCCGACCTTGCTCTTGATGTGATCGTAGGCGGTGCCGGAGACGAGAGTACCGCCCGGTTCGGCCAGCGATTGGAGGCGGGCGGCGATATTGACGCCGTCCCCATAGAGGTCGCTGCCCTCGACGATCACATCGCCCAAGTTGACGCCGATGCGCAGCACGATGTGGCGATCGTCCGGCCCGCCCCCGTTCGCCCTGGCCATGTCCCGTTGCAGGTCGACCGCGCATTGCACGGCGTTGACGGCGCTGGCGAACTCCACCAGCACACCGTCGCCGGTGGTCTTGAATATCCGTCCGCGATGCTTGACGACCAGTGGATTCAAAACATCGCGGCGGCGCGCCTTGAGCGCCGCGAGCGTGCCGGCCTCGTCCCGCTCCATCAGCCGGCTGTAGCCCACCACATCGGCGGCCAGGATAGCGGCAAGGCGGCGGTGGACGCGTTCTTCGGCCATGCGCTGTGACTGCCCCCAGAAACCGGAGCGCACAGAATTGTATGGGCGCCACGTCAGGGTGTCTATCAAACCGAATGTTCGCCTCGGCGCATGCATGCCGGCTGCGAATTCGTTGCCGCCGCATCGAAGGGAGCCCCCAACGACAAACCTGTCAAGCAGGCGCTGTGGCGAACATCAGCCGGTCTAACCCGCGCAGCAGCCCCTTGACGCTCCGCACCTTGCGCACCGCAAGCAGCGTGCCCGCCACATAGGGCCCGGCGCCCGACCCCGCATCGTGCCGGATGGTGAGCCGTTCGTCGGGGGCGCCGAACTGCGCCTCGCAGGCGATGACGTAGCCGGGAAGCCGGATCGAATGGACGCGCGTGCCGCCGATATCGGCGCCGCGCGCCTCCTTCGGGCCGATGGTGCGGTCGATCGGCGTCGCCGATT
>JBFWWQ010000365.1:0-3079 GCA_050246095.1 Pseudorhodoplanes sp. | reverse complement strand
CCCACAGCATTTCCCTCGTCGTTGTGTCGTGGCCCCGCGCCGGCGCCCTAATCTAGCGGTGAATGGCGAAGTCCGAAAGCGCCTCGGGACGCCGGCAACGTGAGCGCCGCGTTGGCCTCAACCGACCAGCTCGTTGCCGGAGAAGAACTGCGCGATCTCCTTCTGCGCTGTCTCCGGCGCATCGGAACCGTGCACCGAGTTCTCGCCGATCGACCTGGCATGAACCTTGCGGATGGTTCCCGGCGCCGCCTTGGCCGGGTCGGTCGCGCCCATCACGTCGCGATATTTCGCGATGGCGTTCTCGCCCTCCAGTACCTGAACCACCACCGGGCCGGAGGTCATGAATTCCACCAGCTCGCCGAAAAACGGCCGCTCGCGGTGCACGCCATAGAAGGTTTCCGCCTGTTCGCGGCTGATGCGCACGCGCTTCTGCGCGATGATGCGCAGGCCGGCCTGCTCGATCATGGCGTTGATTGCTCCGGTCAGGTTGCGGGCGGTCGCATCGGGTTTCAGGATCGAAAAGGTACGCTCGATCGCCATCGTTGTTGTCTTCGCTTGTCAGGGGGTGGAGACCGCTGGGGCCAAATTGTGCCCAGGCTTATAGCCGCCGCGCCCGAGGGCGGCAAGGCGGCGGCGGGTTCGTGGCGACGCGGCAGGTTCGCGCCTCGGGCCTCACCCGGACCGGCGGTTTGCACGAAGTAGAAGTAAATGAACCTGCACGCGCCTGGTGCCGACCCATCAACAGGGTACGAGGTGTATCCAATAACAACGAGGAGAACTCCCGAATGTTACGCAAGTCCGTTATCGCTCTCGCCGCCGTTGCGACCATCGGCGCCGCCGCCCTCACTCCGGCCCAGGCGGGCTACAAGGGCAAGTACAAATACAAGTATATCGCCCCGCTGGTGATCGGCACCGCAATCGTCGTCACGAGCGCGGCGGTTGCGTCGAGCTGCTGGCGCTATGGCTGGTACCGCGGAGCCTACGTGCGCTGGTGGGTCTGCGATTAGCCCGACGGGCGAGGCGCACTCCATCCGAAGCCCCGGTCACATCCACGGCTGGGGCTCTCGGCGTCCGGGGCGGACGCAGCTCAGACCAGCGCAATGAGCCGCACCGGTCCGCCGGTGGCGTTCTTCACCTTCGGCAGTCCGACGACCAGCGTCGCGCCCGATGCCGGCACCTGGTCGAGATGGGCGACATTCTCCAGCCCCCAGCGGCCCGACGGCAACCAGGAATAGTGCACCTTGAAGTCCTTCGACGTGCCGACGTCGAGCGACAGCGTATCGACCGCAAGCCCCAGCACCGTGCGCTCCTTCATCAGCCACTGCGCCGCCTCCGGGCTGATGCCGGGAAAATGAAATACCCCCGCAGCATCCTTGCCGGTGAATTTCGCCGCATCCCCGACGTGCCGGGCCCAGCCGGAATGCATCGCGATACAGCAGTTGTCCGGGAGCCGCCCGTGCTGCTTCTCCCAGGCGGCGAGGTCGTCGCGGGAGAGCATGTAGTCCGGGTTCTGCGCCGCCTTCTGCGTCACGTCGACGACCGCGAGCGGCACCACCAGGGTGTCGGCGGGAATCTTGTCGGCGGTGTTGCCGGCCTCGGAGAAATGGATCGGCGCGTCGAGATGGGTGCCGGCGTGCTCGATGATACGCCACCAGTAGAGGTTGAAACCGTCCTTCTTCAGGTCGAACTTCTTCTCCATTTCGATGCCGGGCACGCCGAAGAACGTCGGGAACTCCGGCGACATCACATGCGTGAGATCGACCGTCCGCGTGAAACTGCGGCCCGGCGCGCGCTGCGCCTGCGCGGGCACTGCGGCGGTGGCGGCGAAGCCTGCCGCCGCTGCGCCCTTGAAGAACCCGCGCCGTGACAGCGCAGAGCGGACCGCCTCCTGGCATCCCGGTACACACATGATGACTCCTCCTTCAGCAGGATCAGTATCCGCGCGCACGGTCGATCAGCGACTCCTGCGGGGCGCCTGCGCGCAGTCGCCGCACCGCCTCGGCGATCCGAGGCACCAGGTCGCGAGGATCGATCCGCCGCGAGGCATGCGGGATGACGGTGATCTTGGGATGCCGCCACAGCGGGCTGTCTTTTGGCAGCGGCTCGACCGGGAACACATCGAGCGTCGCCGCGGCGAGATGGCCGCTGTCCAGCGCCGCCATCAGGTCGGCTTCGTTGACGTGCGCGCCGCGCCCGAGATTGATGACGCTCGCCCCCTGCGGCATCTGCGCGAATGTTTCGGCATTGAGGAGGCCGATGGTCTGTGACGTGAGCGGCAGGAAGTTCACCACGATCTCGCTGCGTTGCAGGAAGGCCGGGAGCTGGCCGCGGCCGGCAAAGACCTCGATGCCGTCGACCTGGCGCGGCGAATTCACCCAGCCTGCGACCTGGAAGCCGTGCCGGGCAAGCTCCCTGGCGGCGGCGAGCCCGATGCTGCCGAGCCCCATGACGCCGACCTTGCGCTCCTGCGCGCGCAGCCGCGGCAGCGAAATCCATTCGCCGCGCTGCTGCGCCAGCGCGAAGGCCGGCAGGTGGCGATGGTGGCGCAGGACATGCAGCAGCGTCGCCTCGTTCATCATCGCGTCGCCGTCGGACGACGACCCTCCGCGCACGATCGGCACGTCCGGCAACTCGGGGTCGGCCAGCAGCGCCTCGGCGCCGGCAACCAGCGACACGATCAGTCGCAGGTTGGGAAACGTCTTGAGCGTGCCGCGCGGCATCGCGGCGCCCACCGCCGCAGCCTCGATCTCGGCCGGGTTCCCGGCCTCCGGCCAGAAGCGCAGTTCAAGCTCCGGCATTTCGGCGGCGAACAGCCCGCGCCAATCGTCGGGCTTGCCGTAAATCGGAGAAACCAGCAGCGCCATCGCGGCCTCGATCCAGATGCAAATTTCCCGCGCGCGCTCTCAGAGACCGCGACCCGGAATGGAGAGTACCGGCAAATTGACCCCGGCCCCCGCCCTGGTCAAGCGGCAGAGCCCCCGCTACGCCTGATCGATCTTGTTCCTCGCTGATCGAAGCGAGTCTGCGTGGCACCTAGCGTATCGGTGAAATCCTTCCCCAACTGTCCGGCGCCAGCTTA
>JBFWWQ010000364.1:0-3107 GCA_050246095.1 Pseudorhodoplanes sp. | reverse complement strand
CGGTGCCGTTCACGCCCGCGCCCGGCCCGCGCCTCTTGCCCCACCGAAACGAGCCGTCATTGCGGACAACCCTGGCCGCCGGGCTCAGGGCCGCGACCGAGCAGCTCGGCGTTTCTTCCGCGCATGTCACCTTCGCCGACGACGCCGACATCGACGCGCTCGACGCCGCCGGTTTCCTGATCCGCCACGACCAGCAGTTCCATTTCCACAATGAAGGCTTCGCCAGCTACGACGATTTCCTCGCCACGCTTGCATCGCGCAAGCGCAAGGCGCTGAAGAAGGAGCGCCGCGAGGCGCTGGCGCCCGGCATCGCGATCGAATGGCTCACCGGCAAGGACATCACCGAAGACGCCTGGGATGCCTTCTTCGCCTTCTACATGGACACTGGCGGCCGCAAATGGGGCAGGCCATATCTCAACCGGCTGTTCTTCTCGCTGGTCGGCGAGCGCATGGCCGACGACATCCTCCTGGTGATGGCGAAACGCGAGGGGCGCTGCATTGCCGGTGCGCTCAACTTCATCGGCGCCGACCGGCTGTTCGGCCGCAACTGGGGCTGCATCGAGGAGCACCCCTTCCTGCATTTCGAGGTCTGCTACCACCAGGCGATCGACTTCGCGATCGACCGCGGGCTGAAAGTGGTCGAGGCCGGCGCGCAGGGCGAGCACAAGCTGGCGCGCGGCTACCAGCCGGTGACGACGCGCTCCGCCCACCACCTCGTCAATCCGGGTTTCCGCCGCGCGGTCGAGGATTATCTGAAGCGCGAGCGGCGCGAGGTGGCGAAGATGGGCGAATACCTCGCCGAACACACGCCGTTCAAGAAGGTGAATGGCGAATAGTCAATGGTGAATGGAGGGCTACGGCGGCACTCTTCCCGTGCCCTGCGCTTCCCTAATTTCCGACCATTCACTATTCACCTTTCACCATTCACCGTCTCAACCGCGAGTCTTCCGATGCCGGCTCCCTACGATCCCACCAACATCTTCGCCAAGATCCTGCGCGGCGAGATCCCGAACCATACCGTCTACGAGGACGACGCGGTGCTGGCCTTCATGGATGTCATGCCGCAGGCCGAAGGGCATGTGCTGGTCATCCCGAAGGCGCCGTCGCGCAACCTGCTCGACGCCGATCCCGCGACGCTGGCGCCGCTGATCGCGGCGACGCAGAAGCTTGCGATCGCGGCGAAGAAGGCTTTCGCCGCCGACGGCGTGACCATCATGCAGTTCAACGAGGCGCCGGCCGGCCAGAGCGTCTTCCACCTGCATTTCCACGTGATCCCGCGCCACGAGGGCGTGGCGCTGCGCGGCCACGGATCGGCCGGGATGGAGAAGCCCGAGGTGCTGTCGGCCAACGCCGCCCGGGTCAGGGCGGCTCTCTAGGCTGTCAGAGCCGGATCGACAGCAGCACCCCCTCACCGGTCCTTCGGACCACCTCTCCCCCTGCCCGGGGGAGAGGAACCCAAGCTGGATACATGCTGCCGCCAGCGGCCGGCGTTTCCTCTCCCCCGGGCAGGGGGAGAGGTGGTCCGAAGGACCGGTGAGGGGGTGATTGCCTACATCACTGCCAGCCCGGCCAGCAGCACCACCTCGCCGACCGCGATGCCGGCAAGCATGTTGCGGCGCGCCATGATGTAGGCGGCGAAACCGCAGGCCACCGCGGCGATGCGCAGGACCAGCGGCGCGGCCGCGAGCGATCCGCTCGGAAACACGATGAGATTGCCGATGAGGCCGGCGACCAGCGCGGTCGCGACCGTGCGCACCAGCACCAGCAGGTCGGAATCCTCCGCGATGCGGCCGCCGACATAAACGCCGATGAAGCGCCAGATATTCGTCGCCAGCCAGCCTGCGAGCAGGATGAACAGATACGGCCACCACCAGGCGTCGATCGCGTCGTAGGTCATGCGCGGCGCCTCTTGCCGAGGCGGTGCAGCGCGTAGGCCAGCCCGCCGCCGACCAGGCCCGTCGCCAGCAGGTCGATCTCCGGCGCCAGCGTGTGAAAGACCGGGCCGAGCACCAGGCCGGCGAGCAGCGCCACCTGCCCCGCGCGTTCGCGCGCCGAACCCCACAGCGAGGTCAGGAAATACATCGGCGTGAGCAGCAGCAATGCCGTCGACAGCGTCGGCGGCAGGTCGTTCGCAATCATGTAGGTGACGGCGATCACCACCAGATTGCCGAGCATCAGCGTCACCGCGATGCCGCTGTAATAGGCGGTGCGCATGTCGCGCGGCACGAAGCGCAATTGCTCGAGCGCCATCACCCAGGACGTGATCGCAATGTAATGCGACAGCGCGTAGAGCGTGAGCCTGCGCGTGCGCGGTCCGCGCAGTTCCGGCACGATCGTCGCCACCATCGGCAGGAAGCGGATGGACGAGAGCGTGACCGAAAGCGCAACGGCAAAGAGCGAGGCGCCCGACATCACCGCGCCGACCAGCACCACTTGCGCCGGCAAGGCCCAGATGACGAAGCTCATGAACATCGTCTCGGCGAGCGTGAAGCCGGCCTCGCGCGCCAGCCCGGCGAAGCCGAGGATGGCGCTCATCAGGATAAGCGCGGGGATCGACAGCGTCGCGTAGACGCCGCGCCCGAACCAGCGGAGCTGTTCAGAACCTACTAGACCCGCTTTCAACAATGCAATACCAATTATGTAGGAGGGCCAATGTTCTAT
Organism: Pseudorhodoplanes sp.; assembly: GCA_050246095.1. Taxonomy (GTDB): domain Bacteria; phylum Pseudomonadota; class Alphaproteobacteria; order Rhizobiales; family Xanthobacteraceae; genus Pseudorhodoplanes. Next base: position 446 of record JBFWWQ010000364.1, on the reverse strand, counting down.
TCCATAAATTCAGAAGAGCTTGCGCGATTTAGATCTCAACTCATCCAAGCATTTGAAGCGCAGCCTCACGAACTGCCAATTCGAAATCTGACCACGCCGGGTGGCCCGATCCCCCGGGCGCAACTCTATTGGGTTCCATCACGGAAAATCTGGGCATTCTTCCGAGAACATCTCGAAGACTACGACAACAAGTGGATTTGCTGGTTCGGGACATCGTTAAGCCATGACGGTCAGGCGATGGTGCCATCAATCGAGATCAATCTATCGTTCGATCCCCAAAACCGTGCCACAGCGGGCCGAGCGCTCAAAGATCAAAACGGCATTCGCTATTTGGGCCACAAAGGTGGGCTCGGCGGCGGGCGCGGAGGTCAAATGACCATTCTCGATTTCGCGAGGAAAGTTAGAGGATTTGTTCGCGAGCCAATTCAACTCAGAGAAGGCGTCAA
>JBFWWQ010000363.1:0-3117 GCA_050246095.1 Pseudorhodoplanes sp. | reverse complement strand
GCTGCCGCTGTCCAGTGGGATCGTTTCGGCCGATCCATCGAGCAATGTGATCGGCGCCGCGGCGGCCTCGGCACGGGGGCGCGCCATGTTCAACAACTCGCATGACGGCTCCAGCCCGATCAAGGAGGTAACCGTTCCGCCATACAAAGGAAAGTTCAGTCCCGAGCCGATGCCGATTTCCAGTACCCGTCCTTCGGCTGCGCCGATCACGCGCTGCCGGAACGGCAAGAGCTGCTTCTGACGCATCGCCAGATGCGTGAGGCGCGGGATGGTGTAGCGCTGATAGAAGCTCATTCGTGTGCTTCCTCTTTGCCGCCAGCGCTCGCGCGCGCTAGCGCCTCCATGACCGCGCCGGAAGTCAGCAGCTCAGGGAGCGGAATGCCGTGCGGAGCTTCCGGCCCATAGACCACATCGAGCGGCACGCCATAGCGGCCGAAGCTTTGGAGATACGCAGTTATCGCCGGATCCGCGCGCGTCCAATCCGCCCGCATCGCAACGACGCGCGGATCGCGGAGCTTTTCGGCAACCGGCGACCGGTCGAACACTGCGAGCTCGTTCGCCTTGCAGGTCAGGCACCACGCCGCCGTGATATCGACAAGAACAGTGTTTCCCGCGGCAACGCTTTCATGGACCGCTGCTTCATCGAAGGGCTGCCATTGTCCGGCTTCGCCTTTTGAAGACGTTACCTTCGTCAAAGCGGCCTCGCCGCGCAGAGAAGGAACGAGCACGGCAAGCGCGGCCAGACCCACCGCGGCCACGCCGAGCGAGCGCTTTGCAAGCCCGGCAGTCAAACGTTGCTGCCGCCAGGCAAGCGCGGCCAACAAGAGTGCCAGCAAGGCGCCTGTGACGAGCGCCAGTTCCGTCCCCGCTTCGAGCGCCAGCACGGAGAGCAACCACGCAGTTGTGCCGATCAAAGCCACGCCAAGGACGCACTCCAGCCAGATCATCCAGCGTCCTGAGCGCGGAAGGTAAGCGATCAATCCGGGGAGAGCGGCAATAGCGAGGAAGGGCGCTGCCATACCGAAACCGAGCGCGCCGAACACCAGTGCGATGTCGATCGGGCCACGCGCCAGCGCGAAGCCGACCGCAGTGCCGACGAAGGGGGCTGAGCAGGAGGCCGCCAGCAGCGTTGCGAATGCGCCCATCAGGAATGCATTGGAGACGCGACCGTGTCCGCGAACCGATCCGATGGCGTTGGCGACGCCAGTCGGAAGAAAGATCGGTGCCCAGCCCCAGAGGCTCGCCGCAAACAAGGTCGTGACCAGCGCCATGCCGGCGAGGAACCAAGGCTGCTGAAACTGAATGCCCCAGCCGATCGCGCTGCCGGCGGCTTTCAACGCGATCAGCGCCGCTGCCAGAATCGCGAAGGAGACAATCACGCCTGCCGCAGTCGCCAGCAGGCCAATACGTGCCGCGCGCCGCTCCGCGCCGGCGTAGCCGGCGAGCGCCAGCAGTTTCAGCGAGAGCACCGGCAGAACGCAGGGCATCAGGTTGAGCATCAGCCCGCCGAGCAACGCGAGGCCGAAGATGGCGATGCGGCTCGCATCGGCCTGAAGAGGCGGCAGGCTGCCCAGCACTGGCGTGATCTCCGTCTCGGCGGTGCGCGCGCCGTCGACGATGGTCACTTTGAGATTCTGCCCTGCGATTGCCGCGGCAGGTTCGCCGGCGATCGGTACGCGCAATGTTGCCGTTCTCCCGGCTTCAGATAGGGTTGTGTCCGGACGTCCGGGGGCGCCCTTCTGCAGGCCCTCGACAAACACGTCGGGCGTGGCATAGGGCGTGGTGCTCGCCAGCCTGACTGCAAGAATGGCGCTTCCAGATCTTGCCTCGACCGCGGCGCCCAGCAGCTCGAATTGCGCGGCCAACAAATCGCCTGGCACCAGCGCGCGCGCTTCCGCGAGAAGCGGCGCTTCCGGTCCCGGACGCGCAAGGCCGGCCGGCAACGCAAGATCGAGACTGGCGTGATACGGAATGCAGATGTCCTTGCAGGACGCGTAATCCACTTCGGCATGAAGGCGCAGCGGCGCACCTGGATGTGCGAGGCGGACCACGATCGGCAACACGACACCGTCTTCGTAGCCGACGGTCTCCAGCCCGCCGAGGGATGGCAGGCGCTTTGGCGCCGGCCAAGCGATCTCGGCACCGGCGAAGTTTTCCGAACCCTTCCAGTCGATCGCCGGCGGAATGCCGGCGTCGCCCGGACTCCGCCAATAGGTATGCCAACCGGACGTCAGCCGGAGCTGCAGGCCGACGTCAACCAGCGTGCTCGATCCGGTTGCTTCGACCGCCGAGATCAGGCGCGCCGCGCCGTGCTGCTCGCAGGCCCAGTTGCTGGTCGCGGCCCACGCCGGCCAGCCTAAACCCGACAAAAACGATATGATGGCGAGACAGCCCACACGGAGGACATGGACGCGAGCGAGGATAGCCTTGTAGCGCTTAAAGGGCTCTCGCCGCATTTGCTCGCCGGCCGGATCGTTCATGGTTCAGCCGCCATTATCGGACGCCCCTGGCGGCTGCTTCTGCCACTGGCTATTCGGGCGGCCGTCGCCGCTGTTGTTCATCGACTGCATCATGTCGCTGCAGCCCGCCATCATGCTGCCGGACATCATACCGCCACCCATCATGCCTTGGCCCATACGGCCCATGCTCATGCCGTGATCGGGGCGGGCTTGCGTGTCGTTCGAGCCGTTCTGCGCGAAGGCGGGAGCAATCAGAGCGCCGAGTGCTGCGGCGAAGGCCGCGGTCGTGAGCTTGTTTGCAACGGTCATGTCAGGTCTCCTGCTGAGGTGATGAGTTCTGCGAAGTTCCGTTCGATGCTGTGCCTCCGCCGTGATTACAGATGCGGTGCATGCACAGGCCGAGCGCGCACATCGCGACGCACGGCGCCGCGCTGATCAGCAACGGACCAACGCCGATCGCGACCAGCCAGCTCCACTGCCAGGCGAGCCCGGCACCGATCAGGGCCAATGCGAGAACACCAAACAGCACTCGCCTGCCGCCAAGGCGTTTGACGATTGCCGGCGCGATGGGGGCCGCGGAATTGGAAAGTGTCCTTGCCATCTGCATTGCCTTGTCTCCCTAAACGGTCGCGAAGACTTTTGGCGGCTTGCCGTCTTT
>JBFWWQ010000362.1:0-3123 GCA_050246095.1 Pseudorhodoplanes sp. | reverse complement strand
CGAGGAATTTCCGCCGGCCGGCGGGCAGGGTGCGATCGGGATCGAAACGCGCGACGACGATACGCGCACGCGCTCGCTGCTGGCGGGGATCGATCACCGCGACACCTCGGTGGCGCTCGCCGCCGAACGGGCGTTTCTCGCCGTGCTCGACGGCACCTGCCGCACGCCGATCGCCTGCCACGCGCAGATTCTGGGCGCGAAGCTTGACCTGTTCGGCATGATCCTGCGCCCGGACGGCAGCGCAGCGCATGTGGCGGCGCGGACCGGCGCATCCGCCGATGCCGCGGCGCTCGGTACGGACGCGGGACGCCAATTGAAAAGCCGCGTGCCTTCCGATTTCTTTGCGTGACGCGATGCAGCTCCTGGTGACGCGACCGCGCGAAGAAGCCGAGGGCACCGCCGCCCGCCTGCGCGGTCTAGGACATGCGGTCGCCGTGGCGCCGATGCTGCGCATCGCGCCGGTCGCACCGCTTGCCGTTCCCGCGCGATCGTTCGACGGCATTCTGATGACCAGCGGCAATGCCGCGCGCATGCTGGGGGGACACGCCGATCTGCAGCGGCTGCGCGCCCTGCCGGCGCTGGCGGTCGGACGGCGCACCGCGCAGGCGGCGGCGGAAGCGGGCTTCACGGATGTCGTGTCGGCGGAGGGCGATGCCGGCGATCTCGCGCGCCTCGCCGCCGCGCGCTTTGCCGGCGGGCAGCCGGCCTTGCTCTATCTGGCGGGCGACGACCGCGCGCGCGACCTGCCCGGCGCCTTGCGCCCGCACGGCATCGCGGTGGAGACGCTGGTCGTGTACCGGGCGGAGGCCGCGTCCGGCCTGCCTCCCGAGATTGCCGCCGAGCTGCAACAGGGGCGGATCGACGGCGTGCTGCATTTCTCGCAGCGAACGGCGGACATTTTCCTCGCCTGCCTCGACGGTGCGCAGGCCGCCGTGGCGGCGCGGCAGGCGACGCATTATTGTCTTTCGCAGCGGGTGGCGGAACCGTTGCGGGCCGCCGGCTGGCCCGGCATCAAGGTGGCGCCCCGCCCCGACGAGGACGCCCTGCTCGGCCTGATCGGGCCCGGATAAGACCCGAGTTGCCGTGGCGGAAGGTCCGCAGTATCGAAAGCGGACGGGCGGCCGGGCTTGATTCCTTCGCAGGTCTCGCTTCGAGGCTGCATCGCCGGAGACAGCGTCATGGCGACCGACGACAACGCTGCCGATGCCGGAAATCCGCGCCCGCGCGCGGCGCCGACCATCGACCTGAAGGCGACCGAGTTGTCGTCCGCTCCGCTGCAGGGCGAATCCGGAAAGGCCGAGGCGCCGCCCGCTGTCGAAAGCCGCGCGGACGATCCGCCGGCGGGTCCGCAGGAGGCGCCGCCGCCCCGCAAGAACGGCATGAGCTTGCGGGCCGCAGGTCTCCTCGGCGCGCTCAGCGCGCTGGCCTTTTTCGCACTCGGTACGTGGCTCGGAGCGGTCTATCGCACCGAGCTGCCGGTGGCGCCGCTGCCGACGGCGCATCCGGTGCCCGCGCCGCAGCCCGACCCCGCGCCGGCGCGCGAATCGGCCGCCGAACTGGTGAAGCCGCTGGAACAGGGCATTGCCGGTTTGCACAAGCGTCTCGACGAACTCGCCGCGGTCACGCAGAGCGCGCGGGAGCGGGCCGAGCAGGCGGCGGCGACCGCGCAAAGCGCGCGCAGGAGCGAGGACGGCATCGGACGCCAGGACGTCGATGCGCTGCTCGGCCGTCTCGCCGCGCTGGAACGCGCGGTCACCGAGAAGGCGGCCGAGCCGCAACCGAAAGCTTCGGACAATGCCGCGGTCGAGCGCCGCATCCAGGCGGCGATCGCGGCGGTGGAATTGCGCGGCGCGGTGGAGCGCGGCCTTCCCTATGCGAACGAGCTTGCGGTGGCGAAACGCTTCGCCGGCGATGCCGACGCGCTCGCCACGCTCGCGCCGTTTGCCGCAACCGGCATTCCCTCGAACGCGGCGCTGGCGCGCGAGCTTGCCGCGCTCGCACCGGCGATCCTGCATGCGGACGCGCCGGTGCCCGCCAATGCCTGCGAACGCCTGCAGGCCCGCGTCGCGAAGCTCGTGCATATCCGCCCGCGCGGCGAGGTCGAGGGCGACGAGCCGCCGCATGTCGTCGCGCGCGCCGAGGCCAAGACCGCGCGCGGCGATCTCGCGGGCGCCGCCGCCGAGATCGAAAAGCTGCCGGCGTCCATGCGCGTCCCGGCGCAGGCCTGGCTGGAAGCGGCGCGCCGGCGTGAGCTGGCGCTCGCCGCGAGCCGCACGCTTGCGGTCGATGCGCTGAAAGCCATCGGCAAATCCGGAACGTGAGCCGCACGCCGCCATGATCCGGGTTCTTTCCTTCCTCGCTGCGATCGCCGCGCTGACCGCGCTGCTGATCTTCGTCGCGGACCGCCCCGGCGAGGTCGCGCTCGCGCTCGAGCATTGGCATGTCCAGACGTCGCTCGCTGTCGCGCTCGCCGCGCTGATGGCGCTCGCCGCGATGGCGGTGGGAATGTGGATCGTGTTGCGCAATGTCTGGCTCGCGCCGGTGCGTGCGGCGGCGGAAGCGCGCGAGCGCCGCAAGGCGCGGGGCCTGAAGGCGCTTTCGCACGGCCTGCTCGCGGTCGGCGCCGGCGATCTGCGTGCCGCGCGCAGGAATGCCGTTGCCGCGCAGAAACTCGTGCCCGGCGAGCCGCTGGCGCTGCTGCTGGCGGCGCAGACCGCGCAGCTGGCCGGCGACACGGCTTCGGCGGAGGACAATTTCCGCAAGATGGCGGCGCGCGAGGAAACCAAGCTGCTCGGGTTGCGCGGCTTGTTCATCGAGGCACGCCGCCGCGACGATCCGCAGGCGGCGCGCGTCTTCGCCGAGGAGGCCGCGCGCGCGGTGCCGACGCTGGAATGGGCCGGTCAGGCGGTGCTGCAGCTGCGCTGCGCGGCGGGCGACTGGGAAGGCGCGCTGCAGGCGGTCGAGGAGGCGCGCAAGGCCGGCACGCTGGACAAGGCAACGTATCGCCGTCACCGCGCCGCGCTGCTCGCTGCGCAGGCGCTGGCGGAGGAGCAGCGCGACCGCGACCGATCCAAGGCGCTGGTGCTGGAAGCGGTGAAGCTCGCGCCCGATCTCGTCCCCGCC
>JBFWWQ010000361.1:0-3131 GCA_050246095.1 Pseudorhodoplanes sp. | reverse complement strand
GGCGAATTGTGCGAGACCGCGCTCACCACCGTGCCAGTGCCGGAGATGTTCCGCTACTGGCTGCAGGGCGGGCGCATCAATGTCGGTTTCCTCGGCGGCGCGCAGATCGACAAATACGCCAACCTCAACACCACGGTGGTCGGCCCTTACGACAAGCCGAAGGTGCGGCTGCCGGGCGGCGGCGGCGCGCCGGAGATCGCCACCTCCTGCGGCGAAATCTTCATCATCATGTCGCAGGGCAAACGCGGCTTCGTCGACAAGCTCGACTTCGTCACCTCGATCGGCCATGTCAGCGGCGGCGACAGTCGCGCCAGGCTCGGCGTCAAGACCAAGGGGCCGACCAAGCTGATCACCGATCTGGCGCTGTTCGCGCCCGATCCGGAGACCAAGGAGATGACCGTGGTCTCCATCCACCCGGGCGTCACCCGCGCGCAGATCCAGGAGGCGACCGGCTGGCCGGTGCGCTTCGCCGCCGAGGTGGCCGAGACGCCCGCGCCGACCGCGCAGGAGCTCGACGTCCTGCGCGCGCTGCACGCCCGTACCAACCGCGCACACTCCGAGGCTGCCTAAGAATGAGCAATATGCAGCGACATAGGACCGTCACCCTGAGGTGCGAGCCGCGCAAGCGGCGAGCCTCGACGGGCGACGGCAACAGGAATCCAGGCCGTACATCCTTCGAGGGCTTCGCTGCGCGAAGCCGCCTCAGGATGACGGGGAAAGGTATATGCGATGCGTGACGTCTTTCTCTGCGACGCTGTCCGTACTCCGATCGGTCGCTATGCCGGCGCGCTGGCGAAGGTGCGGGCCGACGACCTGGGCGCGGTGCCGCTGAAAGCGCTGCTCGCCCGCAATCCGAAGGCCGACTGGGAGCAGATCGACGAGGTCTATTTCGGCTGCGCCAACCAGGCGGGCGAGGATAACCGCAACGTCGCGCGGATGGCGCTCCTGCTCGCCGGCCTGCCCGGCAGCGTGCCGGGCGTGACGCTGAACCGGCTGTGCGCCTCGGGGCTGGAGGCGGTCGGCACCGCCGCCCGCGCCATTCGCGCCGGCGAGATGGAGTTCGCCATCGCCGGCGGCGTCGAATCGATGACGCGCGCGCCCTTCGTGCAGGGCAAGGCGCAGGAAGCCTTCTCGCGCTCGGCCGAGATTTACGACACCACCATCGGCTGGCGCTTCGTCAACCCGCTGATGAAGGCGCAATACGGCGTCGATTCGATGCCGGAGACCGGCGAGAACGTCGCCGAGGAATTCCAGGTCAGCCGCGCCGACCAGGACGCCTTCGCCGTGCGCTCGCAGCAGCGCGCCGGCAAGGCGATCGCCGCCGGTTATTTCGCCAAGGAGATCGTTCCGGTCGAGATTCCGGGCCGCAAGGGCGAGACGGTGAAGGTCGACAAGGACGAGCATCCGCGTCCGGAGACGACGCTCGACCAGCTCGCCAAGCTGAAGACGCCGTTCCGCAATCCGGGTTCGGTCACGGCCGGCAACGCCTCCGGCGTCAATGACGGCGCCGCCGCGCTGATCGTCGCCTCGGAAGCCGCGGTGAAGAAGCACGGCCTCATCCCCCGCGCGCGCATTCTCGGCATGGCCTCGGCCGCGGTGCCGCCGCGCATCATGGGCATCGGCCCGGTGCCGTCGACGCGTAAGCTGATGGCGCGCCTCGGGCAGAAGATCGGCGACTACGATTTGATCGAGATCAACGAGGCCTTCGCGTCGCAGTCGCTAGCCTGCCTGCGGCAGCTCGGTCTCGCCGACGATGCCGAGCACGTCAATCCGCACGGCGGGGCGATCGCGCTCGGTCATCCGCTCGGCATGTCGGGCGCCCGCCTGGCGCTGACGGCGGTGCACGGGCTCGAGGATCGCGGCGGCCGGCTCGCGCTCGCCACCATGTGCGTCGGTGTCGGTCAAGGCGTGTCCCTCGCCCTCGAACGGGTGACCTGAAAGCGCGCATAACAAGGAAAAAGCAATGTCGCTGATCTTTCCGAAAGACAGTCTGAGTGCTTTCCCCAAGCACCTGACGCCGGAATATCGCAGCACGGTGAAGCGCTCGCCCTCGAAGCCGCTGATCGTCGTGCCGCACACGCTGTCCGAACTGACCGGCCCGGTCTACGGCCACGACGTCATGCAGGAGGGCGACAACGACCTGACCCGGCAGCACAAGGGCGAGCCCTTGGGCGAGCGCATCATCGTGCACGGTTACGTCTACGACGAGGACAAACGGCCGGTCCCCGATACGCTGGTCGAAATCTGGCAGGCCAATGCCTGCGGCCGCTATGTGCACAACGTCGACCAGCATCCGGCGCCGCTCGATCCGAACTTCACCGGCGCCGGCCGCACCGTCACCGACAAGAACGGCTACTACAAGTTCATCACCGTGAAGCCGGGCGCCTATCCGTGGGGCAACCATCACAATGCCTGGCGGCCGAACCACATCCACTTCTCCGTGTTCGGCCACTCGTTCCTGAGCCGGCTGGTGACGCAGATGTACTTCCCCGGCGACCCGCTGTTCCCGTTCGATCCGATCTTCAATTCGGTCACCGACGAGAAGGCGCGCCAGCGCATGGTGTCGAGCTTCGACCTCGACAACACCGTGCCCGACTGGGCGCTGTGCTTCCGCTTCGACATCGTGCTGCGCGGGCGCGAAGCCACGCCGCAGGACACCGACAAACACTAACGGGCCTTCACCTCATGTCCGAGATCACGCCTTCGCAAACGGTCGGACCGTTCTTCGCCTACGGTCTCGCGCCGCACAGCCGCTGCAACTGGAAGCCGTCGGACGTCTACGACTGGAAAGACACCGTCGGCGCCGACCTGATGACGCCGGATGCGACCGGCACCCGTATCCGCATCGAAGGCGCCGTCACCGACGGCGACGGCAAGCCGATCAACGACGCCATGATCGAAATCTGGCAGGCGGACGCGCAGGGCCGCTACGCCAATCCGCGCGACAACCGCGCGCTGCCGAACACCCAGTTCAAGGGCTTTGGCCGCTCGGCGACCGACGCCGCGGGCGTCTACAGCTTCGACACCATCAAGCCCGGCGCCGTGCCGGGGCCCGGCGGCACGCCGCAGGCGCCGCATATCGTGGTCTGCATTTATTCGCGCGGCATGTTGCGGCAGGTCTACACCCGGCT
>JBFWWQ010000360.1:0-3131 GCA_050246095.1 Pseudorhodoplanes sp. | reverse complement strand
CGCGCATCGCGCATCGCCGTCAGGAACAGGCTGGCGGGCGTGACCGCGGCGGCGGGGGATGGCGTCGCCGCGCTGTCGGCCGGCGGCGCCAGGGGCGCCGCATCGGGCTCGGCCGCGGCCGGCCGGTCGGCCGGCATTTTCTCCGGCGATGCCGGACGGGTTTCGCGCGGCGGCGTCGCCTCGGCGCGTTCGGGCGCCGGCGCGGCCTCGCTTTCCTCGACCAGATTCTCGAACCGCGACGTCGCCTCGCGCGGCTGCGCGGCGGGGCGCGCCGGGGCCGGGCGCGACGGGAACGGATCGAATTCGGACGCGACGCTCGGCACGGACCCACCTCACGGATGTTGACGCTTCCCCCCGGTGCAAGCGCCGCGCCAGCGGCGCAGCGCGAAAAACGCCGCAATATCAAGGCGCGTGCGACCGATTCCGGAGCGTTTCTGAAAACCCTGCCGGCTGCGGGCGGCAACATTTGCCGCCTTCGCGCCTTGCGCTGGCGCAATTGGCAAGCCCGGCCAGCGCCTATAGATACGGGGCGCGCGCCGCCCGTGCGCGTCAGGACAGACGATGCCGAACAGTCTCGAACTCGAAGGCCGGCCGGACCGGACCCGCGTGGTGGTCGCCATGTCGGGCGGCGTGGATTCGTCGGTGACTGCGGCGTTGCTGAAGGCCGAGGGCTTCGACGTGATCGGGGTCACGCTGCAGCTCTACGATCACGGCGCCGCCGCGCATCGCCAGGGCGCCTGCTGCGCCGGGCGCGACATCCACGATGCGCGCGCGGTCGCGGAGCGGATCGGCATTCCGCATTACGTGCTGAATTACGAGGACCGCTTCAAGGAGGCGGTGATCGACCGCTTCGCCGAGAGCTATGTGGCCGGCGAAACCCCGGTGCCGTGCATCGCCTGCAACCAGACCGTCAAGTTTCACGACCTGCTCGCCACCGCGCGCGCGCTCGGCGCGCAGGCGATGGCGACCGGGCATTATGTGTCCTCGCGCAATGTCGGCGGCCGGCGCGCGCTGTTCCGCGCCAGGGAAGCCGAGCGCGACCAGAGCTATTTCCTGTTCGCGACCACGCAGGAGCAGCTCGATTTCCTGCGCTTCCCGCTGGGCGATTTCACCAAGGCGCAGACGCGCGAACTGGCGCGGCGCTTCGGGCTCGCAGTGGCCGAGAAGCAGGACAGCCAGGACATCTGCTTCGTGGTCAACGGCCGCTACACCGACATGATCGAGAAGCTCGTTCCCGGCGCCGCCGATGCCGGCGAGATCGTCGATCTTGCGGGCAACGTGCTCGGCCGCCACCACGGCGTGATCCATTTCACCGTCGGCCAGCGCAAGGGGCTCGGCATTTCCATCGGGCAGCCGCTCTACGTGCTGCGCATCGATGCCGCCGCGCGGCGCGTGGTGGTGGGGCCGCGCGAGGCCCTGCGCGCGCATGCCATCGCGCTGCGCGACGTCAACTGGATCGGCGGCGAGCCGGTCGCTGCGGCGGACGGGCGCGAAGTGTTCGTCAAGGTGCGCTCGACGCGCGCGCCGCAGCCGGCGGTCCTGCGCGTCGGCGAAGACGCGCTGAGCGTCGACCTGAGCGAAGGCGAGGAGGGCGTTTCGCCCGGCCAGGCCTGCGTGATCTACGACGCGCCCGCGGGCCAGGCGCGGGTGCTGGGCGGCGGCTTCATCCGCCACGCCGCGACGCAGGGCGATGCCATGCCGCAGGCCGCGCGCGCGACGCGCGCACCGTTGCGCGCCGTGTCATAATGTCCGCCGCGGCGGGCGCGTGAGGACGGGGCGGCAAGGCATGGCGGCGGAACTCGATCGCACTACCATCGAAAAGGCCTATGCGCGCTGGGCGCCGGTCTACGACATCGTGTTCGGCAAGGTGTTCGAGCGCGGGCGCAAGGCCTCGATCGCGGCGGCCGAGCGCATCGGCGGGCGCATCCTGGAAGTCGGCGTCGGCACCGGCATTTCGCTGCCCGATTACGCGCGCCGGAACAAGCTGGTCGGCATCGACATATCCGAGCCGATGCTGCGCAAGGCGAAGCAGCGCGTGCGCGCGCATTCGCTCAGCAATGTCGAGGTGCTCTCGGTGATGGATGTCGGGCATCTGGCCTTCCCCGACGATTCCTTCGACGTCGTGGTCGCGCAATATGTCATCACCGCGGTGCCCGATCCGGAAGCCGCGCTCGACGAGTTCGCGCGCGTGCTCAAGCCCGGCGGCGAGATCGTCCTGGTCAACCATATCGGCGCCGAAGGCGGCGTGCGCCGCACCTTCGAGAAGGGCTTCGCGCCGGTCGCGCGCCGGCTCGGCTGGCGGCCGGAATTCGCCTGGGCGCGGCTCGCGCGCTGGGCGGAGCGGCGCCCGCAGATGCATGTGATTGAGAAGCGGCCGATGCCGCCGCTCGGGCATTTTTCGCTGATCCGCTTCGGCAAGCGGCTTGCGGCCTGACGCCGCGGCGGCGGGAACCGTCGCGCGGCGCTTTTGTTGTCGTTGCGGACAACGAGGATCCGCCCATGCTGCGCAACCTGCCGATCGTGCTTGCGCTCGCCTGCGGCATGGGCGCGCCCGCCTTTGCGCAGCAGCCGGCGCCGCCGGCCGAAGTGGCGCCGCCCAGGCTCGACCCCAAGGCCTGCTCGGACCGCGACCGCCTGACGCTGGGCGATACCCACAATCTGCAAAGCCGCGGCACCACCGGCGAGAACGCGAGCGAGAAGCTGGCGCGCACCGACGGCGTGATCTGCCCGCCGCCCGGCCTCGATCCGGACATCCGCGCGCCGGCCCCCGGCGCCGGCCGCACGCCGATCCTTCCGCCGCCCGGAACCCCCGGCGGCGATCCTGCGCTGCGGCCGAAATAAAGCGGGGCGCGCGCCGAAACGGCGCGCCCTTGCTTGACAGGTTTTTGCCACCCTCCTTATATCCCGCCCGCCGCAGGGCCTTTCGGCCTGCGCATCGTCTCTCCCATGCCTGTCGTGCGGAGACGCCTTGGCGGCGGAGTAGCTCAGCTGGCTAGAGCAGAGGAATCATAATCCTTGTGTCGGGGGTTCGAGTCCCTCCTCCGCTACCACCGATCTCCGCCCGCCGGAACGGGCCATAAACGGAGCGTTTTCGCCGAGTATGGCGCGCAGCCGACCCTCGATTTCGATCT
>JBFWWQ010000359.1:0-3173 GCA_050246095.1 Pseudorhodoplanes sp. | reverse complement strand
CAGCTCCGCGTCCCCCCAGACATCGCCGGCTTCAAGCGCTTCGCGCTCGGTGTCGGACATGCGGGGCACCGCATTGCGCGCCCAGCCGAAGATGGGACGCGACAGCCGATTCCGGCGCCAGGCCGACATGCTCATTTTTTCGTCCTCGCCGCTCCGCGCCATGATCGCACAGGCGCGTTTCGGTTCAACTCAACAGCTAAGACCCCCCGGCCTGCCCGCAAGATCAGCGCAAGCAGAACGCGCGCGCCAAGTTTATTTTATCTGAGTCTCCATAAGGAAAGACCGGGTTCAGTCCTTGACCGGCTCCGATTTGGCGGATTCCGACCGGCGTGAGGACGTCTCGGGCGCGGCCGCTTCCCGGCTCGCAGGCCCCGCTGGCAGATCGGGCGAGACCGGAGCCGCGCCGCCATTGGCGTTTTCGAGCGCCTCGTCGCGGGGCTTGCCCATCAGCACCGGCTGGAACAGCACGGCTGCGCACATCGTCGTGAGCAGCGAGAGCGCAAGCAATTCGCCCATGCTCGACGTGCCCGGATGGCTGGAGAACCAGAGGCTGCCGAAGGCGGTCACGGTGGTCAGCGCGCTGAAGAACACCGCCCGCGTCAGGCTCGATTGCAGGAGGTTGGTCTGCCCCGCCCGCCACGCCATGATGTAATAGATCTTGAACGCCACGCCGACGCCGAGCAGAAGCGGCAGCGCGATGATGTTGGCGAAGTTCAGCGGCAGCCCGATCAGCACGCACAATTCGAGCTTGACGACGCCCGCGAGAATGAGCGGGATCAAGGTCAGCGCGACATCCCCGATGCGGCGCAGCGCAATGAAGAGCAGGATCGCGATCGAGAGCAGCGCCCAGAATCCGGCCTGGAAGAAAGCCGACACGATGGCGTCGCCGGCTTCGAGAATCGAGATCGGCCCGTCGATGGCGTTCGGCTCGATCGCGAGCACGGCGCGCGCGAAGGCCCGCAGGTTTGCGGTGTCGTTCGGATCGCCCTTGGGAACGATCTCGACGCGCGCGCGGCCGTCATCGGCGATCCAGTCACGGCGCAATTCCGCAGGCAGCGATTGCAGGGTGACGGTCTGCGCCTGGAGTTTCTGGCGCAGGTCGGCGAGCGCGATCTGGAGCGGATAGATGAAGGTCGCCTGCGCGCGCGCGCGCACGCTTTCCTGTTCGTTGGCGAGGCGCGTCAGCAGGCCGGACAGGCGCTTGGCCGCCGTCGCTCCCGAACCGCCGTCATTGCCCGCCACCTGGTTGAGCGCGGCGGCCGCGCCTTTCAGCGCGTTGACGTTGTCGGCGTCGGTCGGCGGGTTGCCCGGCCGCGCGCGCAACGGCTGTTCGAGCGCGCGCTGCGCGCCGCGGATCAGGCCGAGCTTTTCCTCCTGGCGGTCGGGCACGAAGCTTTGCAGCGTCATGGTGCGCTGGACTTCCGGCAGCTTGCCCAAGCGCTCGGCCGCATTGGCGGCTTCCGCGACCGACGGCTTGAGCACCTCGCTCGCATTGGCGCTGCTGTTCGGGTCGTTGCGCAGATCGTAATAGGTCGCGATCGATTCCACCTTCGGGCTGCGCAGGTTGAGCGGATTGAAATCGAATTTCAGCCAGTAGAGCAGCGGCAATCCGGCGACGACCACGATCGCGGTTCCGACGATGATCGCAACGCGCCGCCGCTCCATGAAAGCGTCGACCGGCGCGAGCGACTTGTAGCCCATCGGCTCCGGCTCGCCGGGCGGCTTCAGGAGCGAGAGCAGAGCCGGCAAGAGCGTGATGCTCGTCGCATAGGCGATCAGCATGCCGACGCCCGCGATCAGGCCGAGTTCCGACAATCCGCGATACGATGTCGGCATGAACGACAGGAAGCCCGCCGCGACCGCGGTCGCCGCGAGCGTGAGCGGCATGCCGGCATATTCGCCGGCCTTGCGCAGCGCGTTGTGCAGATCGGGATATTCATGGCGCTCGGCGCGATAGCGCACGCTGTACTGGATTCCGAAATCGACGCCGAGGCCGATGAACAGCACCGCGAAGGAGACGGAGATCAGGTTGAGCGCGCCGACCATCATCAGCCCGACGGCGGCCGTGATCGCGAGCCCGACGAAAAGACTGATGAACACCGCCGCGATGATGCGCGGCGAGCGCAACGCGAACCACAGGATCAGGAGGACGGCGAGAATGGTCAGCGTCGTGTTGAGTTCGGCGCCTTCCTTCACGGTCGCGAATTCCTCGTCGGCGATCGGCACCGGCCCGGTCAGCCGCACGCGGGCCTGATAGTCGCTCGCGAGCTTCAGGTCGGCCGCCGCCTGGCGAATCGCCTCGCTCGGCTTGCGGCCGGGCTCGAGCTCCGAAAAGTCGAGCACCGCCCAGACATTGAGGATCTGCCGCTTGTCGCTCGGCTCCGCGGCCTTGCCGCTGAGCAGGACCTGCCAGGAGAAGCTCGCCGGGCGTCCGGCCAGCACGTCGTCGAGCGAATCGGAGACGAGGCCGAGCGGCCGCTCCAGATCGTCGAGCTTGAATTGCCCGCCGCGGATCCCCTGCAGCGCGAAACCGAGCGTCCGGGTCAGGCCGCGCAGGGTCGGGTCGGACCCCAGCACCCCGATCAGCGGCTGGGCCGTGGTGAGTTGCCGCGTCTGGACCGTAAGCTCCTCCGGGGACAGGAACAGCAGGCCGTTGCGGCTGAAGAAGTCCCCCCCGCCCGGCTGCGAGATGGCCTTGAACAGGCCCGGCTGCTGCGACAATTTCTCCCGCAGCGCCTGCGCGGCTTCCTTGGCGAGTTCCGGCGTCGGGGCCTCGACCACGGCCGTGATGGTGTCGAGCCGGTGCGGAAACGCCTTCTGGGCGTCGATTTCCCGCTGCCGGAAGGGCAAATCGGGGGCGAGAAGCCGGCCGATATCGGTATTGATGGCGAAATTTCTGGCCGTATAGATCCCCGAGGCGACCGCCAGCAGGAGGGCGAGGCCGATCACGAAAGCCGCGTGGCGGGCCGAAAAATCGATGGTTTTAACGATCAGTCTGGAAAGCATCGGGGCGCGTTTGGGGGCTGGAGTGAAGGGTCCCGGGCGAAAGGCCGAGCGGCCGTTGGGGTATTGGTCACTAAAAGCGAACGAATCCGGCTAATTCGCGTTGATCCGGAGCCGCCAATGGTCATAAGTCTGGTCAATGATTGCGACCCGGCCCAAATCACCAGCCC
>JBFWWQ010000358.1:0-3193 GCA_050246095.1 Pseudorhodoplanes sp. | reverse complement strand
GGACGCATTCAAGACCGTGCACGGCTATCTCGAACGGCAGGGCATCAAGCCGGCCGGCAATGCCATGACGATCTACAAGTCCGCCGACGATCGCGGCTTCCAGTTCTGGGCCGCCGTGCCGGTCGAGGCGCCCCCCTCCAATCCGCCGCAGGGCGACATCGGGGCAGGCATGACGCCAGCCGGCCGCGCCTTTCGCTTCGTGCATCGCGGCTCCTACGACGCGATGGACACGACCTACGAGGCTATCACCAATTTCTTCGACGAGAAGAACATGGAAGCGCAGGACACCTTCATCGAGGAATACGAGACCGACCTGCGCACGACGCCGGACGACCAGCTGGTCGTCGCCATCACGGTGCCGGTGAAGTAACGCCCTGTCATAACGGGGCGCGCCAAGGGCGCGTTCACGTGCGTCTTCGGCGCGCCCGGATCAGGACGGCGTTCGCCGCCGCCAGCCCGGCGAGCCCCGCAAACAGCCGCCGCCGCGTCGATTCCATGCCGAATCCCTTGATTTTAAACGGTTTCTCTTAGGGTTCGCGCCTTGACTCCGGGGGGCAGCGCCCCTAGTTTCCGCGCGCTCTCGCAAGAGACCGCTATTGACAACGCCGACCGGTCCAAAAAAGAGGCCGGAGGCCACCGCCCGACAGCGCGTTGCGCCCTCGGGCGCGAAGTGCGTTTGAAGCAAGCCTCATCCTGAGGAGCGCGCGCAGCGCGCGTCTCGAAGGATGAGGCGCCAACAAGGGCGGCCCCGCCCTTCGAGACGCGCCCTTTCAGGGGTGCTCCTCAGGACGAGGCCGGGTGAGAATGTTCGACAATCTGTCCGCCAGGCTCGGGCAAATCCTCGACACGCTGACGCGGCGCGGGGCGCTGACCGCGGCCGATGTCGACACCGCGCTGCGCGAGGTGCGCCGCGCGCTGCTGGAAGCGGACGTCGCGCTCGACGTGGCGCGCGCCTTCGCCGAGCGCGTGCGCGAGCGGGCGGTCGGCGTCGAGGTGGTCAAGTCGGTCACGCCCGGCCAGATGGTCGTCAAGATCGTGCATGACGAGCTCGTGGCGACGCTCGGCTCCGACGCGCAGCCGATCGACCTGAATGCGCCGGCGCCGGTCGCCATCATGATGGTCGGCCTGCAGGGCTCCGGCAAGACGACGACCACCGCCAAGATCGCCCGGCGCCTGACCGACCTGTCCAACCGCAAGACGCTGATGGCCTCGCTCGACACGCGCCGGCCGGCCGCGATGGAGCAGCTCGCCGTGCTCGGCCGGCAGGTCTCGGTCGATACGCTGCCGATCGTCGCGGGGCAGACGCCGCCGCAGATCGCCCGCCGCGCCATCGAGGCTGCGAAACTCGGCGGCTACGACGTGGTCATCCTCGACACCGCCGGCCGCACCACGCTCGACGAAGCGATGATGGCGGAAGCGGCGGAAGTGAAGAAAGCCGCCGGCCCGCACGAGGTGCTGCTGGTCGCCGACGCGCTGACCGGCCAGGACGCGGTCAATCTCGCGCGCGCCTTCAACGAGCGCGTCGGCCTGACCGGCATCGTGCTGACGCGCGTCGACGGCGACGGCCGCGGCGGCGCCGCGCTCTCCATGCGCGCCGTCACCGGCAAGCCGATCAAGCTGATCGGCACCGGGGAAAAAACCGATGCACTGGAGACCTTCGATCCCGCGCGCGTCGCCGGCCGCATCCTCGGCATGGGCGACATCGTCGCGCTGGTGGAGAAGGCGGCCGCCAATATCGACGCCGAACAGGCGCGGCGCGCGGCCGAGAAAATGCGCAAGGGCGCGTTCGACCTCGCCGATCTGCGCGAGCAGCTCACGCAGATGCAGAAGCTCGGAGGCATGTCCGGGCTGATGGGCATGCTGCCCGGCATCGGCAAGATGAAGAGCCAGATGGCGAACGCCAATATCGACGACTCGGTGCTGAAGCGGCAATGCGCGATCATCGATTCGATGACGCCGAAGGAGCGGCGCAATCCCGACGTGCTGAAGGCGAGCCGCAAGAAGCGCATCGCCGCCGGCTCCGGCACCAAGGTCGAGGAGATCAACCGCCTGCTGAAAATGCACCGCGGCATGGCCGACATGATGAAGGCGATGGGCGGCGCCAAGCGCGGCCCGCTGGCCGGTCTCGCGCAGGCGATGGGTTTCGGCGGCGGGATGCCCTCGCCGGAAGAGATGGCGAAGCTCGCCGAGAAAATGCCGGGAGGCCTGCCGGGCGCGCTGCCGCCCGGCCTGCCGAACGTGCCGGGACTGCCGGGCTCGCTGCCCGGCCTCGGCGGAAAGCTTCCCGGTCTCGGCGGCCTGCCGCCGGGTTTCCCGGGATTGGGGAAGAAGAAGTGAGGAAGAAGATGTCCGTGTCCCGGGCGCGGCGCAGCACAAGCCATACGCGCGGCTTCGACGCGCTATGGCGAAGTGGTGCGCAGCAGACCCGGGACCGTTCCAACCCGTAACGGTCCCGGATCAGCAGTGCACCGCTACGCGCTGCACTGCGTCCGGGACACAACACCGTCTAGAAAAGGAAAACCGAAATGCCTGTCGTGATCCGCATGGCCCGTGCCGGGACCAAGAAGCGCCCGTTCTACCACATCGTCGTCGCCGACTCGCGCAGCCCCCGCGACGGCCGCTTCATCGAGCGGCTCGGCTTCTTCAATCCGCTGCTGCCGAAGGAAAACAAGGAGCGGCTGAAATTCGACCTCGACAAGGCGAAGGACTGGATCAAGAAGGGCGCGCAGCCGTCCGACCGCATCATGCGCTTCCTCGACGAGGCCGGCATCATGAAGCGCGAGAAGCGCAACAATCCGGAGAAGGCCGTCCCGCGCAAGGAGCGCAAGGCGAAGGCCGAGGAGGCCGCCAAGGCGCCGGTCGCCGCGCCGGCACCGGCCGCAAGCTAATCATCGGCCGTGCGGAATCGCCGATCCTTTCCGCGCACTCGAAAACCCTCTCCCCTTGAGGGAGAGGGTGGTTCGAGCCGCCAAGGGCGGCGAGAACCGGGTGAGGGGTCGGACAACAAAAACCCCTCACCCCGGCTCGCGACGCTCGCCACCCCACACCCACAAGGGGAGAGGGGAACGGTATGCGTCGCGCAGGTTGGTGCGGCGCACGGCCTGAAGGGTGAGGTGCGGCTTCGCTCCTTCACCGCGGAGCCTGCAGCCGTCGCGCGCTACGGCGCGCTGGAGACGGAGGACCGGTCCCGTGC
>JBFWWQ010000357.1:0-3205 GCA_050246095.1 Pseudorhodoplanes sp. | reverse complement strand
CGGGCTCGACCAGCAGCGGCGCATGCCCCTGGTCCGGCACGTGGAGTACCTCCAGCGCCGGCCGGCGTGCGCGCATCGCCTCGACGGTGTCCGCCGAAAGCAGGTCGGAATTCTCGCCGCGGATGGCCATCACCGGCACATGCGCAAGCGCGTCGAACTCCTTCCACAGCGGTGGCAGCGGGTGCTCGAAATCGACGCCCTCGAGCGTCTTGGCGAGCTTCACGTCATAGGTCGGGACGAGGCGTCCTTTCCCTTCCCGGAAGCTGCGCCTTGAGAAGGCCAGCCAATCCTCAGGTCCGAGCTTGGGGAATTGCGCATCGAACAGCCGGCGCAAAATCTCGGCGCCTTCTTCGAAGCTGCGCGGCTCGGGCAGCTTGCCGACGTAGCCCTTGATCCGCATCAGACCCTTGGGTTCGATGACCGGGCCGATGTCGTTGAGCACCGCGCCGGCGATGGCGGTCGGGCGCAGGGTCGCCAGCAGCATGGTCAGGATGCCGCCGCGTGAGGTGCCCACGAAAATCGCCGGCAGGCAGTCGAGCGCGGTCAGGACCGCCATCAGGTCGGCGATCTCCACCGTAAAGGAATAGTTCGCCGCATCGCGGTCGTATTCGGAGCTGCCACGGCCGCGGTAGTCGAGGGCAACGACGCGCCGCGGCTGCCCCGGATCGGCGGCCAGCGCGGCGGCCAGCGCTTCGAAATCCTGCGCCGTGCGCGCGAGGCCCGGCAGGCAGACGACGGGCAGGGCAGGCGCGCTCGCCGGCCCATAGCAGCGGGCGTGCAGCCTCAAGCCGTCCGGGGCGGAGATGAAACGGCTAATGACGGCGACGTCTGTCATGTTGGCGCGGTGTATCCGATGCGGCCGGAGACTGGCCGATCCACCGGATGAATTCAATTCGTCGCGCCACCGCGCTTGAGGTCGGCCTCGATCAGGAGCTTGCTGCCGCCGCCAAAGCGCGCGCGATAGACCTGGAGGTTCTCCATGATCCGCTGCACGTAGTTGCGCGTCTCGGCGATCGGGATGCGCTCGACCCAGTCGACCGGATCGACCTTCGGATCGCGCGGATCGCCGTAGGCGGCCACCCACTGCCGCACGCGGCCGCGTCCGGCGTTATAGCCGGCGAAGGTCATGATGTAGGAGCCGTTGTACGTCGACAGCAGCATCGCCAGCTCGGCGGCTCCCATCTGCATGTTGTAGACCGGATCGCTGAGCAGGCGGCCGCGATTGTACGTGACCTTGTAGCGCTTGGCGGTGTCCTGCGCCGCCGCCGGCGTCACCTGCATCAGCCCCATGGCCTTGGCGCTGGAGACGACCTTCTGGTTGAAGTGGCTTTCCTGCCGCGCGATCGAATAGGTCACCGCGGGCTCGACCGGCGGCGCCACCGGCTGATAGTCGGGCAGGCCGACCACCGGATAGGCGTAGAAGTCGAGCGGCAGGCCGCGGCCCAGCGCACCCTTGCCCAGCAGCAGCATGGCCCGGCCGTCGCGGTGCCGGCCGGCGACTTCGGCGAGCGCGGCGATGCCGGCGATGTCCGTCGCGCTCTCGCCGAGCTCGGCGAACATCGACGCCAGCATGTCGCGCTCGTTGAGCGCGTAGAGGATTTCGGCCGCGCGGACGATTTCCAGATTGCCGAGGACGCCGCGATCGTTGGTCGACAGGGATGGGGGGCCGCGCAGACCGAGATCGGCCAGACCAAGCCGCGCCCGCGCGAGCTGGCCATAGTAGGTGGCGCTGTGGTGTGCCGCCGCCTCGTAATAGGCGCGCGCCTGCGCGTGCTTGCCCATCGCCTCGGCGGCACGGCCCTGCCAGTAGCCGGCGCGGCCCAGCGCATGCGGATTTTTGGTGCCGTCGTCGATGTGGGCGAAATGCGCGGCGGCGGTTACCGGATCGTGCAAATAGCGCAGGGCGATCCAGCCGGCGGTGAAATGCTGATCGACGCGATAGTTGCCGCGCTCGGGCGCAGCCGCATCGCGCGCCACGCGGTAGGCGGTCTGCGCGTCGTTGTCATCGAGCAGCTTGCGCACCAGGATGCGCCGCTCCACCCACCATTGATCGAGATCGACGAGCGCCTGGGGATCCTTCGGCGCGGCCAGCATCAGTTTGCCGGCCTCTTCCGCCTTGTCGTTTTTCCGCAGCCACTGCACGCGGGCAAAGATATACCCGGCGTCGGAGCGGGCGCTGGCCGGCACCGCGTCGAGCAGCGCCTTGGCGTTGCCGGCTTTCTTGATCACGGCGGTGCGCGCGCGGGCGATGATCAGATCGGTGCCGCCGAGCCGCTCGGCGGCGCGCATCGCCGTCTCGAGGTCGTCGCGATAGAAACGCTGCTCCATGCGCGCCTTGTGATCGGCGCGGTTGAGCAGGTCGCCGAACATCTCGAGGACCTTCTTCTCGACGTCGGCGCTGGCATCATCCTCGCGCCAGGCGTAACGGACCAGGGCCTGGGCGCCGGTGCGGTCGCCCTGGGCGAGTAGGGCGCGGGCGAGGACGTAACGGCCCTTCGCGGTCGTCGGCTTGCGATCGGCGAAGAAGGCGCGGACCGTGGCGTCGTCGAGTCTGTCGTTCCACAACGCGTTCTCGGCGCGCCGGCGGAACAGCGGTGCGTGCGGCCACGCCGGGTTGGCCTTCACGAAATTCGCGTAGCGGGCGAAGGTCGGATTGGTGTTGTCGCTGCGCAGCACGATCCATTCGGCGAGCTTGCGCGCGACCGGATCGCTGATCGACTTCTCGGCGACGTCGGCGACCGACTCGTTGCCTTTGCGCACCGCCTCGAGCACCTGCTTGACGAGCGCGATATCGGCGGCCGACGCCGCGCCTTGTGGCGCAATGGCGAACGGGCCGGAGGTCGGGCGCACCAGCGGATTGAAGCTGGCGTGCGCCGGCATCACCGCGCCGCGCATGGCGACGGTCGCCTGCACATAAGCGGACCTGCCCTGCGTGTCCGCCAGCGCCGCGCGCTGGCGCGGCAGTGGAACAGAGGCGGTGGTTTTCGGCGACGGCGTGGTCTTGGGCGTGGTCTTGGGCGTGGCCTTGGCAGCGGCAATGGCGGCAGGTCGCGGCCGCGGCAAGGGAACTTTCTGAGACGCGGCCAAGGCTGTCTCGCTGCCCACGGCGAACACCGCCGTCAGCGCCACCCACCGTCCAGCCCGGTTCCAATTTCTCGCGTTCATTCAGCCCCTTGTGCTCGGTCCCGGCGAGCCGAATCAAGTG
>JBFWWQ010000356.1:0-3215 GCA_050246095.1 Pseudorhodoplanes sp. | reverse complement strand
GCCCGAAATCGCCGCTGATCGAGGCGTCCTTCAGCAGCCGCCAGTCGCCGAGCACCCAGGTCACGTCGCGGTCGACGTCGGGCGGTGTCGCCTCTTCCACGATCAGGGCGCCGGCGAGGCCCCGCCCGACCTGTTCGTGGCTGCGCTGGTGCGGGTGATACCAGTAGGTGCCGGCATCCGGACAATCGAACTCGTAGAGAAAACTCCCGCCCGGCGCGATCGGCTGCTGCGTGAGATGCGGCACGCCGTCCATCGCATTCGGCACGCGCAGCCCGTGCCAGTGCACGGTGGTCTCTTCCGCGAGCCTGTTCTCGACCCGCACGCGCAGGCGCTCGCCCTGCCGCACCCGGATCGCCGGACCCGGCAGCACGCCGTTATAGGCCCACACTTCCGTGTCGGGATGCGGCGCCTCGACCAGCGCCACGCGCGCCGGTGCCGCGACCAGCGTCACTTCGCGCATAGCCGGCGCGCCCCGCACTGCCCGCGGCAGCAGGGCCGCACCGGCAAGACCGGCTACGGCGGACAGGATTTCGCGGCGACTGGGGTGCGGCGGCTTGCGGCTGCGCATCGATGCCTCCCGGATGACATCGCGGGCAAGCTACTCTCCCCTCGCCGCTTATTCCAGCGCGGGCGCCCGCCATTGCGCAGAGTCGCAAGCACGATGCTGACCGATTATCCGGCGAAATGGCGCGCACGCAGCCGATTGTCGCGGCAGGCCCCCTTCCGCCGGGGGCGCTTGTCCGATATCGAGCGGGTCACGCCGCATGCCGCCTTTCCGCCGGATTGCGGCGGCATCGAAACGACATGACCCAGAACGCGCCGAACCGCGATCGCGCCACCCCGCGCCTGTACCTGATCACCCCGGTCACCGCCGAGCCGGCGCGGCTGCAGGCCGTTCTGCCGCAGGCTTTGGCCGCGGCCGACATTGCGGCGGTGCTGCTGCGGCTGCTGGACGCCGACGAGCGCACGCTGGTCAGCCGCATCAAGGCGGTCGCGCCGCTCGTGCAGCACGCGGATGCCGCGCTGCTGGTCGCCGGTCACGCCCGGCTGGTCGCGCGCGCAGGCGCGGACGGTGCGCATCTCGCCGGTGCCGAGGATTTCGCCGAGGCGGTGGGCGCGCTCAAGCCCGATCGCATCGCCGGCGCGGGCGATCTGCCGACACGGCACGACGCCATGCTCGTCGCCGAGGCCGGCGCGGATTACGTGATGTTCGGCGAGCCCGACGCGCGCGGCGGGCGTCCGTCCTTTGCCTCCATTCTCGAGCGCGTCGGCTGGTGGGCGGAAGTTTTCCAGACGCCGTGCGTCGCCTATGCGGCTGCGGCCGAGGAAGTCGGCCCGCTGGCGCAGGCGGGCGCGGATTTCGTCGCCATCGGCGACTATGCCTTCGCGGATGCGGATGCGCTGGTGCCGGCTTTGCGCGCGGCGATGCTGGCTTTGCGC
The DNA here is from genome assembly GCA_050246095.1 of Pseudorhodoplanes sp. Classification (GTDB taxonomy): domain Bacteria; phylum Pseudomonadota; class Alphaproteobacteria; order Rhizobiales; family Xanthobacteraceae; genus Pseudorhodoplanes. Next base: position 1,775 of record JBFWWQ010000356.1, on the reverse strand, counting down.
ATGCCGGAGCGCGTGACATGAGAGCGCTGCGAATTGCCGCCGCCCTCGCGGCCATGCTGGCGATGCCGGCTCTGGCGCAGCAATCCAAGCCCGCGCCGGCGGCCAGGCCGACGGCCAAATCCGCGCCGGCGGCTAATCCGGCCGCCGACCTTGCCTTCGGCGCCTTCCAGCGCGGCTATTATCTGACCGCCTTGCACGAGGCCACGCGCCGCGTCGAGGAGAAGGCCGATCCCAAGGCGATGACGCTGATCGCGGAGCTTTACGCCAACGGCTTCGGCGTGGCGCAGGACGATGCCAAAGCCGCCGAATGGTATCGCCTCGCCGCCGAGCGCGGCGACCGCGAGGCGATTTTCGCGTTGGCCATGTTCCGGCTCGGCGGCCGCGGCGGCGAGCGCGACCGCGCCGAGGCGATCAAGCTCCTGGAGAAGGCGGCCAATCTCGGCCACGGCGCCGCCGCCTACGATCTCGGCCTATTCTATCTCGACGGCAACCTGATGCCGCAGGATTTCGCGCGCGCGGCGGAGCTGTTCCGGCTCGGCGCGCGCGCCGGCGTGCCGGAGGCGCAATATGCGCTGGCGACGCTGCACAAGGACGGGCGCGGCGTCGCCAAGGACGACGCCGAGGTCGCGCGCCTGCTCGCGGCCGCGGCGCAGGCCGAGAATGTCGACGCCATGACCGAATACGGCATCGCGCTGTTCAACGGCACCGGCGTGCCACGCGACGAGGCGGCGGCGGCGAAAATGCTGCAGCGCGCCGCCCAGCGCGGCGCGCCCATCGCCATGAACCGCCTCGCCCATATCCTGATGACCGGGCGCGGGCTGCCGGTGGACGCCACCGCCGCCGTCAAATGGCACCTGATCTCCAAGGCCGCCGGCACCACCGACCTCGCCCTCGACGAATTCATGGGCAAGCAGACCAAGGAGGTCCGCGATACGGCCGAGAAACAGGCCCGCCCCTGGCTGATGGCGATTGCTGCCTCCCGCACTTGACGCCGGTCGCGTCGGCGGGGCACACCAGCCGCCGAACCAACCGCATCCCCCGAAATCGAACGGACCCGCCTATGGCCAAGATCAACGGCAACGAAATCCGTCCGGGCTATGTCATCGAATATCAGGACACGCTCTGGGTGGCCGTGAAGACGATGGCCGTGAAGCCGGGCAAGGGCCCCGCCTATAACCAGGTGGAGCTGAAAAACCTGATCGACGGCCGCAAGCTCAACAACCGCTTCGGCTCCGACGAGCGCGTCGAGCGCGCGCGGCTCGAGCAGAAGGACTTCCAGTATCTCTACAGGCAGGGCGACAGCCTGGTGTTCATGAACAACGACACCTACGACCAGATCGAACTGCCGGAGGATTTCGTCGGCGAGCGCGCCGCGTTCCTGCAGGACGGCATGACCGTCACGCTCGAAATGCACGAGGAGCGCCCGATCGGCATCAAGCTGCCGGACCAGGTGACGCTGGAAGTGGTCGAGGCCGATCCGGTGGTGAGGGGCCAGACCGCGGCCTCCTCCTACAAGCCGGCGAAGCTGGAAAACGGCCTGCGCGTCATGGTGCCGCCTTTCATCACCACCGGCGAGAAGGTCGTCGTCGACACCAACGAAGTGACCTATATCCGCCGCGCGGAATAACAGCGATTCTTACCCTCTTCCCTTGCGGGAGAGGGTGGCGAGGACCAAGCGAAGCGAGGTCCGAGCCGGGTGAGGGGTAATGCCCTCGCCTTCGAGATCCCCTCACCCGGTCGAGTCTCGCGTTGGTCGAGTCGTCCACCCTCTACCG
>JBFWWQ010000355.1:0-3223 GCA_050246095.1 Pseudorhodoplanes sp. | reverse complement strand
GACGAATTCCGGGCGGATGCGAAAGGCGCGCCGCCACCGGCGGACCGTGCCAAAATTGCACAACGGCGCGGCGGTTCCGCTCCCTGCAGGGCGGGGCGGGAGACGCGAGCGCGCTAAGTGTCATGCCGCGCTCCTGCTGCCGGCGTCGCGGCGACAGCCGGACCATCGCGGCGGTATCGAACCCATCCATGCGGGCCTCCCACCAACGAAGAGCGGCGGCGCTGCGCCGCCGCGTCACGAGGAGGAGAAGCGGCGATGAAACACCTCTTTGCCAGCATGATCGTGATGGCCGCCTTCGCGGCGGCACCGGCGCATGCGGAATGCCCGAAGCGCATGCAGCTCGCGCAGGCGCAGCTGCAGACCGGCAGCGGATTCGGCACCGCCTCGTCCGGTTCGCAGAGCACCGCAAAGCCCGCGACGACGTTCTCCGATGCCAAGAGCGGCTCAGGCGGCGGCACCGCGACGCTGCGGCGCCCGCCCGAGGACATCATCACCATCCCGGACGATCCCGCCGAACTCTGCTGCCAGATCGGCGGCTGCGGATGCGGCGGCGACTAGGGTCCTTCCGGGCGAAGCGGACTCCGCTTCGCGTCAGGAAAATGCGCCAGCGTGAAAAAATCTAAAGCACGTTCCGATGCCATGAAAAGGAACGTGCTTTAGCGGCCGGTTCACCGCCGCCGGTCGGCGACGAGGCCGTCCATCTCGATCACCTCGAAGTCGCGCATGCGCACGCGCTTGATGTCGCGCAGCGCCTCCACGTTCCAGCGCTCGTCGGGCGCGCCGCTGATGAAGCCGTCGCTGCCGTTGTCGGCGAGGAACATGCCGTAGGTCTTCAGCGCCTGCAGGATCACCTGCGCTTCCTTCGACATGCCCGCGGTGTCGAAACCCGCGCGCAGGCGGAGCCGCAGGCCCATCGGCGGCAAGTCGGAATCCGTCAGCTCGCTCGCCCAGTGGCTGGCGGGCGGCAGGTAGGCGCGGCGCGTCTTGCTGACGGTGAAGCGCAGCGCGTGCTCGATCACGCCGGCGTCGACGACTTCGTCGTAGCGCACGAGGCCGGGCAGGATCGGCAGGCCCGCGGCGTCGGCGGAGGTCCGGCCGGCGGGACGAATCTGGTTTTTCGACAGATCCCAGATCGCGCCCGAATCCGCCTTCCAGCCGCCACGGCCGTCGGGGAAGGCGTTGAACAATTCGTAGAGCATCCAGGCGTCGCGATCGAGCACGATGACATGCCGGTCGCCGTCCCCCTTGGGTCCGCCCTCGATCGGGGCGTTGCGCGGGATCGGATAGGGGCCGGGATCGCTCTCCTCGGCAATGGTGAAGGTGACGCGCACGCGCGGCTGCGTCCCGGGCACGACGATGTAGGGAATGCCGATCGGCGCGCCTTCCCAGGTGGGGCCGAAATCGGCATGCAGGCCGGTGTCGAGGCCGATGCGGGCGAGGATTTTGCGCGAGTCGGGATCGACCGGTGCGCGCGAAATGTCCCGGTTCCACGAATTGTCGTTCGGCAGCAGGCGCGCCCCGCGCAGGCTTGCATTCGGTCCGAGTTCGGCGGCGCCCGCGGCGCCCGCCGCCAGCGCGCTTGCGACAAGAGCCGCAACGAACAAATGTTTCATGTCAGCCCCCATCCGGCGCGGCCATTGACGCAGGGCGCGCCGCTTCGCCGCGCGCATTCAACAGGGGACCGGGGCGCCGCGCTAGCCTCTCTTCGTTGTCAGCTCGTCGCGGCGGGCGAGCAGGCGCTGGAGTTCCTCTTCCTGTTCCGCGATGCGGTCGGCGTTGCGGCTTTCGTCGGCGGCGCCCGAATAGGCGGCGGCCTGCTCGATCAGCTGGCGGATATTGGCGCGCACGATGGCGATGCGGTCTTCGACTTCGGGAAGGGAGAGGGTGCTGCCGTCGTTCATGGTTGCGCTGCCTGTTTCGGGAAATTGTGCGGTTCCAGACATAGCAGGCCGGGCGCGCGACGCGAAGCGAAATGGGAAAAGCGCCTGCGGGAAGCGGTCCGGCCGCAAGCCGCGCGGCGTCAGCGTTTGCGCGCCGTCAGCCCGACGATCGCCGACATGCCGGAATGGCCCGGGCCTTCCTGTAGTTCGCGCTCCTCCTCGACGATGGCGAGTTCGGCCATGTCGCCGAAGGCCTGCTGCAGCATCGCGCGGGTATACAGGTTCTCGCTCTGCTTCGGCCCGCCGGTGCCGTAGACGAGCTGTTTCGGCGTGTAGCCCTGCACGATCAGCAGCCCGCCGGACTTGAGCGCGCGCCGCATGCCGGCCCATTTGCGCGCGCGGTCGGGCGGCGCGGAGAACTGCGTGAAAATCTCCGCGACCACATCGAACGCATTCTCCGGATAGGGCCAGGCATGCACGTCGGCCTGCTCGAACGTGACCGCGACCTGCTGCTCGGCCGCCAGCGCGCGCGCCTTGGCCTGCGCCGCCGGAGAGAAATCGATCGAGAGGACGTCGAGGCCCTGTTGCGCCAGCCAGACGCCGTTGCGGCCCTCGCCGTCGGCGACCGCCAGCGCGCGGCCGCGCGGCGGCAGCCGCTTCTTGCAGGCGACGAGGAAGGCGTTCGGCGCCTTGCCGAAGCGGTAATCCGGCGTGGAATAGCGCTCCTGCCAGTGGTCGAATTCCGACATGCCGTTCATCGCCAGCTCTATAGCATGCGCGCGCATGGGTTGGCATGTTTGGGCCGGCATGCTTCTGCGTGCCTCCCCGAGCAACCGGGAATTGGCCGGCGCGGTCCCCGCTTGCGCGGGGACGAACGGGAGCAAGCCTAGATGCCCGGGCCGCTGTTATAGGCGCCGACCAGCTCGTTATAGTCGCGCATCAGGCGCTGCGGCGAGCCTTCCACCATCCAGCCGGAGCCGGCATTGAGCATCATGCGGTCGCCCTGGCTGTAGGGCATCTTGTCGCGCACGCGGCGCATCAGCTGCTTGCCGGTGGTGAGCAGCGACTTCGCCTCGCCGATGAAGATCGAGCCGATCTTCGCCTCGCCGTCGGCGACCAGCTTCTCCATCGCGCGGACGGTGGATTCGTATTCGCCCAGCGCCTGCGTCATCGCACCGACGTCCGGCTTGTCGGTGTCCTGCGTGCGCAGCACGCGCTTGGCCTGGATCATCACGGCCTCGACATGGTAGCGGCCCTTGCGGCCTTCGCTCCGCTCGATCGCGGCGAGGCGTTCCTGCGCGCGCCTGTCGTTGACGGCCTCAACGCCCTTGCGCAGCGCCCGG
>JBFWWQ010000354.1:0-3241 GCA_050246095.1 Pseudorhodoplanes sp. | reverse complement strand
ATCGAACGTAAGAGAACAGACCTTCCGACTGATCGCCTCGTCCGCGCATGGCAAAGCATCCCGTGGCTTCAATTCCACGGAATCACATGCCATCCTCGCCGTCGAGACTTTTTCAGCAGCCTGCTAGTTGATCTTCACATCCGCCGCCTTCACGATCGGCGCCCAGCGCGCCTTCTCCGCCTCGATCACGGCGCGGAATTCGGCGGGCGAATTGCCCACCGGCTCCATGAGTTGCGTGGCGAGCTTCTCCTTCACCGCCGGCGACCTGATCGCCGCCACGATATCCTTGTTGATCTTGTCGACCATCGCGACCGGCGTGCCGCCCGGCGCGATCAGCCCCATCCAGGTATCGGCCTCGACATCGACCCCCGATTCCTTCAGCGTCGGAATGGTGGGGAGATAGGCGGAGCGTCGCGGCAGCGAGACCGCGAGGATTTTCACCGGCGCGCCGGAATTCGCATGCGGGGTCACCGAAATGGCGGGCAGGCAGGCCATCTGCACGTCGTTGCGCAGCACGGCGGTCATCGCCGCGGGCGATCCCTGATACGGCACGTGCACCATCTTGGTGCCGCTCTTCAGCGCGATTCCCTCCATCGCCAGATGCGAGAGCGAGCCGTTGCCGATCGAGCCGAAATTGTACTTGCCCGGTTCCTTCTTCAGCAGCGCGATCAGTTCCGCGACATTGTTGACGCCGAGACTGGTATTCACCACCAGCGCGCTCGGCATGGTCACGAGCTGCGTCACCGGCGCGATGTCTTTGGCCGGATCGTAGGGAAGCTTGGAGAACAGCAGCGTGTTGATGGCGAGCGGCCCGCCGATGCTGATGCCGATAGTCGCGCCGTCCGGCTCCGCCTTGGCGACGGCGTCGGTGCCGGTATTGCCGCTGGCGCCCGGCTTGTTCTCGACCACGAAGACCGAATCCGGATACTTGGCCTTGAGCTGGTCGGCGAGCAGACGCGCGACGATGTCGGGCGTGGAGCCGGGGCCGAACGGCACGAAGATTTTCACCGTCTTGGCCGGCCAGTCCTGGGTTGTGGACTGGGCCACGGCCGGCGCCAGCGCCCAGATGAGCGCGGCCAGCGCGAGAGCAAGTTTTTTCATTGCATTTCCTTCCCGAGAAAGACGCCGTTGCGCTGCAATTTTTCCTGCAGCTTTTGCGCGGAAATGTCGGCCGGATCGCGCCCTTCCGCAAGGGCAAGATGCGCCGCCATTCCCGCGGCCTCGCCCATGACGAAACAGGCACCGGACACGCGCGCCGCCGACTGGCCTTCGTGCGTCATGGATGCGCAACGCCCGGCGACCAGCAAGTTCGAGACGCCCTGCGGCAGCAGCATGCGGTAGGGCAGGTGGTTGAAGCCGCGCGAGCCGGGAATGTCGGGCCAGCGCCACAGCACGTCGCCGGCGACATGCGCCTCGATCGGCCAGCCGTTCACGCCGATCGTGTCGGGAAAGCCCGCGCAGGCAATCACGTCGTCGCCGGTCAGCCGGTAGCGGCCGCAGATGCGGCGCGTTTCGCGGATGCCGATCTGCGGCGGGATGTCGACGATGTAGGAATCCGCAAAGCCCGGGACATTGTGCTTGAGGAAATCGAAGAAGGCGATGGCCTGCCGGCGGCCCTCGATCTCACCTTGGGTGAGGTCCTGCGTATTGCTGCCGTCGAGCGCGCGTCCGTTGCCGCTCTTGAGCTGGGTGACGTTGACCCGCCATTCGACCGGATGCTTCTGCGGGCGCACGATCGCGCCCTTGCGCGGAAACGCCACGCCGCGCCGCGCGGCCTCCTCCATGATCTGCGGGATCGTCGCCCAGGCCTCTCCTGCCGCGGCAGGATCGACGCCGTTGAGGCGGAACATCAGGGTCGGATAGAGCAGGTTGCCGTCGCCGTCGCCGATCTCGAACGGCGCGCCGGCAAAGGCGGCAAGATCGCCGTCGCCGGAACAGTCGATAAAGATGCCCCCGCGCACGGCGACGCGCCCGGATTTCGTCTCCACGAACAACGCCGCGATCCGCTCGTCCTCCTTTTGCACCTGCGCCGCCAGCGCGTGAAACAGGATCTCGACCTTGCCGGCGAGCAGCAGATCGTCGGCCGCGCATTTATAGGCGGCGGTGTCGTAGGCCTGCGCCTTGGTCTTGCCGAAAATCAGGTGCGGCTCGTTGAGGCCGCCGAGCCGCGCGATCCGCGCCAGCAGATCGTCGGCGATGCCGTGCACCACCTGCCGGATTTCGCCGTACACATTGGCATGTAGCCCGCAGAAATTGGTCACGCCCGCAGCCGTCCCCATGCCGCCGAGGAAACCGTAGCGCTCGATCAGCAGCGTATGCCGGCCCGCCGCGCCGGCTGCCGCAGCCGCCGCAATGCCGGCCGGCCCGCCGCCCAGCACGACGACCTCGTATTCGCCGTAGAGCGGAATATCGCGGGCGGGTTCGTGGATGAAGGTTTCCGGCACGGCCGCACGTTCCGCCATTCGGTTGACGCAAGTCAATTCCCGCGCGGCCGCGCAACGGGCGCGGCGGTATGCGCCTTGCCTCGGATTGCGCAATGCTCTATCGGCCAGATTGGAATTCTTCCAGGAGGGGCAGATGGGCCTTGCGATCCTTATCCTCGGCCTTGTCGTGTTCATCGGCGCGCATGTCTTTGTGACCATGCGCGGCGAACGCGCGGCGCTGATCGCCCGTCTCGGCGAGAACACCTACAAGATCGCGTTTTCCGTCATCTCCGCCATCGGCATCGGGCTGATCGCCTGGGGCTTCGCGCGCTACCGCGCGGAAGGCTGGATCGATGTCTGGTATCCGCCGGTCGGCCTGCGGCATTTCGCAGTGCTCCTGATCTGGCCCGCCATGATCATGATGGTCGCGGCCTATGCGCGGGGCCACATCTACCGGGCGCTCAAGCATCCGATGCTCGCCGGTACCAAATTGTGGGCGCTCGCGCACCTGATGGCGAACGGCGATCTCGGTTCCATCATCCTGTTCGGCGCGATCCTGGCCTGGGCGGTCTATGACCGAATCTCGCTGAAGCGCCGCAGCGACGCCGGCGGCCCGCCGATTCCGGTCGGCGGGCGGCATGCCGACGTGGTCGCGGTGGTCGGCGGCAGCGTGCTGTACGTGCTGCTGGCGACGGTTTTCCATCGCTACGTCATCGGCACGCCGATATTCGCTATTTGGTGAGTCCGGGAGTGTGCAAGGAGCATCAACGCCGGTAGCGCAGTGCGTCGACCAGCAATCCAAAGGCCGGCGTGAGCTG
>JBFWWQ010000353.1:0-3245 GCA_050246095.1 Pseudorhodoplanes sp. | reverse complement strand
GTGGTGATGAACGACAAGGGTTATGGCGTCATCCGCCAGATCCAGGATGCGCAATATGGCGGCCGGCACGTCTATGGGGACCTGCAGGTGCCCGATCTGGAGGGGGTCGCCAAGCTCGCCGGCATCCCGTTCTGGCGCGTCTCCAAGGCCGCCACGCTCGAACAGACCCTGAAAGCGGCCCTCGACGCGGCCGGGCCTTCGCTGGTCGAGGTGGATGTCGCATCCATCGGTGCCATCCCGCCCTATTTCCCCTACGATCAGAAGCCGAAGGCCGCCTGAAGCGATGCTGGCACCGCACGGAACGACGAGCATGGATTTCTCCCTGACCCCGCAACAACGCGAAGTGCGCGAGCTGGCCGAGCGCCTGTGCGGCAAGTTCGAGGAATCCTACTGGGCCGAGAAGGACGCGAGCGCGGAATTCCCCGAGGAATTCTACCGCGCGGTCGCCAATGCCGGCCTGCTCGGCATCGCGATGCCGGAGGAATTCGGCGGCTCGGGTCTCGGCATCGCGGAAGCCGCGGTGCTGATGCAGACGATTTCCGAATCCGGCGCCTGCATGAGCGGCGCGTCCTCGGTGCACATGAACATTTTCGGGCTCAACCCCGTCGTCGTGTTCGGTACGCCCGAGCAGAAGGCGCGCATGCTGCCGCCGCTGATCGCCGGCGAGCACAAGGCTTGCTTCGCCGTCACCGAACCCGACGCCGGACTGAACACCGCGAAAATCCGTACCAAGGCCGAACGCCAGGGCGACCATTACCTGATCTCGGGGCAGAAAATCTGGATCTCCACCGCGCGCGTCGCCGACAAGATGCTGATCCTGGCGCGCACCACCCCGTACGAGCAGGTCAAGCGCAAGACCGACGGCATGAGCTTGTTCTATACCGACCTCAACCGCACGCATGTCGAAGTGCGCACCATCCACAAGATGGGACGCCACGCCGTCGATTCCAACATGCTGTTCATCGACGGGCTGAAGGTGCCTGCCGAGGACCGCATCGGGCCGGAGGGCGAGGGCTTTCGCATGATCCTGCACGGGCTCAACCCCGAGCGCATCCTGATTGCGGCGGAAGCGGTCGGCATCGGACGCGCCGCGATCCGGCGCGCGGCCGCCTATGCGCGCGAGCGCGTCGTGTTCGACCGGCCGATCGGCCAGAACCAGGGCATCCAGCATCCGCTGGCCAAGAGCTGGATGCAGGTGGAGGCGGCCAACCTCATGGTGATGAAGGCCGCCGCGCTCTACGATGCCGGCCAGGAATGCGGGCTGGAAGCCAACAGCGCGAAATATCTTGCGGCCGAGGCGGCGAGCGAAGCCTGCCAGACGGCTATTCTCACGCATGGCGGAATGGGCTATTCGGCGGAATACCATGTCGAGCGCTACCTGCGGGAATCCTTCATCCCGCGGATCGCGCCGATCAGTCCGCAGATGATCCTGAACTTCGTGGCCGAGAAGGCGCTCGGCCTGCCGAAGTCCTACTGAACGAAAGGCCGGTCATGACGCCAAACGGCGGCGCCCTCGAAGGCATTCGCGTGATCGACCTGACGCGGGTTCTCGCGGGTCCCTATTGCACGCAGATTCTGGGCGACCACGGCGCCGACGTGCTCAAGGTCGAGCCGCCCGGCGGCGACGAGACCCGCACCTGGGGCCCGCCGTTCCAGAACGGCGTCGCCGCCTATTTTCTCGGCGTCAACCGCAACAAGCGCGGCATCGTTCTCGACCTCGCCAGCGACAGCGGGCGCGCGAAACTGCTCGACCTGCTGCAGGACGCCGACGTGCTGGTGGAGAATTTCAAGTCGGGCACGCTGGAGAAATGGGGGATCGGCTACAAGGATGTCCTGTCGCAGAAATTTCCGCGCCTCGTGCATTGCTGCGTGTCCGGCTTCGGGTCGCATGGCCCGCTCGGCGGATTGCCGGGCTACGATGCGGCCGTGCAGGCCGCCGCCGGCCTGATGAGCGTCAACGGCGATGCCAAGGGCGAGGCGACGCGCATGGGGGTTCCGATCGTCGACATCGTCACCGGCATGAACGCCGCCATCGGCATCCTGCTGGCGCTGCAGGAGCGCGCGCGCAGCGGGCGCGGACAGTCGATCGACGTCTCGCTCTACGACAGCGCCATCTCGGTGCTGCATCCTTATGCGCCCAACTACATCTATTCGGGCAAGGTGCCGCACCGCGTCGGCAACGGGCATCCCAATATCTCGCCCTACGACACCTACCGCACCCGGACCGGCCCGATCTTCCTCGCCGTCGGCAACGACCGGCAGTTCCGCAAGATGCTCGACATCCTCGGAAAGCCCGCGCTCGCGAGCGATCCGCGCTTCAAGTCGAATGCCGACCGCGTCGTCAACCGCGACCCGCTCCGGGTCGAGCTGGAAGCCCTGCTGACGTCGTGGGATTGCGACGAACTGGCGGAAAAGCTGATCCGCAGCGGCGTGCCCTGCGGTGCGGTGCGCACGATCGATCAGGTGCTGGCCGACCCGCACACGATCCACCGCGGCATGATGGTGGAGATCGACGAGTACAAGGGCACGGGCTCGCCGATCAAGATGAGCCGCAGCCAGGCGAGCTATCGCCTGAAACCGCCGAAGCTCGATCCAGCGTAATCCGCAATAGCGCTCACGCGCCGACCAAGCCGGCGGCCTCGGCGCCGGCCAGCCGGCCGAGCACGGTGGCCGTGAGCAGGCCGTTGCCCGACAGGTAACCCGCCGCCGTGCGGCCGGATACGCCCGCTGCCGCGCCGCCTGCCGCCCAGAGATTCGGAAAGCGCGTTCTGTCCGCCCGCAACACGCGCGCGGTCTCATCGATCGCGAGCCCGCCCTGGGTGTGAAACAGCGCCCCGGTCACCTTGATGGCATGAAACGGCGGCGCGAGCTGGCGCAGGCCGGCAAACGAGCGTCCGAAGCGATCCGGCGAACCCGAAGCCTTCAGCGCCGAGACGCCGGCGAAGGCTTCCGTCAGCGCCTGCGGCGCCACGCCGATGCGGGCGGCGAGCGCCGCGGGCGAATCGGCGGAGAGAAGCGCACCCGCCTTCTCCGCATTCCTGAAATCCTCGAACTGCCGCGCGATGCCCGCGATCCGCGCATCGAAAATATCGAAGGCGATGCCGTCCGGCTGCCGCAGCACTTCCGCCGCCTGTTCGGAATAGCCGAGCGCCTCGTTGTTGAAACGCTGCCCGTCGCGATTGACCTGGAACCCACCCTCCAGGATCACCGCCCAGGTGATCAGGATGTTGTGCGGCGTCGCGACC
>JBFWWQ010000352.1:0-3255 GCA_050246095.1 Pseudorhodoplanes sp. | reverse complement strand
CACGGCGTCGAAATCCTGCGGCGGCACGACGCCGCCGACCACGATCATGATGTCGGGGCGCCCCTGCTTTTCGAGCTCGGCCTTCAATTCCGGCACGGCCGTCAGATGCGCGGCGGCCAGCGAGGAGACGCCGACGACATGCACGTCGTTCTCGACCGCCTGCCGCGCCGCTTCCGCCGGGGTCGCGAAGAGCGGCCCGATATCCACGTCGAAGCCGAGATCGGCGAAGGCCGATGCGATCACCTTCTGCCCGCGGTCGTGCCCGTCCTGGCCGATCTTGGCGACCAGGATGCGCGGGCGGCGGCCTTCGTCGCCCTCGAATTTCTGCACCAGCGCGAGCACGCGCTCCACGGTGTCGGACATGTTCCCGACCTCTCGCTTGTAGACGCCGGAAATGGCCTTGATCTCCGCGCGATGGCGGCCGAACACCTTTTCCAGCGCGGATGAGATTTCGCCGACCGTCGCTTTCGCGCGCGCGGCGTCGACGGCGAGCGCGAGCAGGTTGCCGCCCCCGCCGGCGCCGTTGGTCAGCGCGGCGAGCGCCGCCTCGACCTGCTTCGGATCGCGCTCCTTCCTCAGGCGCGACAATTTATCGAGCTGCAGCGTGCGCACCGTCGAATTGTCGACCTTGAGCACGTCGATCTGCGCTTCGGATTTCGGGCGGTACTTGTTAACGCCGATCACCGATTGCGCGCCGGCATCGATGCGCGCCTGCGTCTTGGCGGCGGCTTCCTCGATGCGCAGCTTCGGGATGCCGGCCTCGATCGCCCGGGTCATGCCGCCGAGCTCTTCCACTTCCCGGATATGCCCCCAGGCCTTGCGCGCGAGCTCATAGGTCAGGCGCTCGACATAGAACGAGCCGCCCCACGGATCGATGATGCGGGTCGTGCCGCTTTCCTGCTGCAGCACGATCTGGGTGTTGCGCGCGATGCGGGCGGAGAAGTCGGTCGGCAGCGCGAGCGCTTCGTCGAGCGCGTTGGTGTGCAGCGACTGGGTGTGGCCTTGCGTCGCCGCCATCGCCTCGATCATGGTGCGCGCGACATTGTTGAACACGTCCTGCGCCGCGAGCGACCAGCCGGAGGTCTGGCAATGCGTGCGCAGGGACAGCGAGCGCGCGTCCTTGGGCGAGAACTCCTTCATCAGCTTCGCCCAGAGCAGCCGCGCGGCCCGCATCTTGGCGACTTCCATGAAGAAGTTCATGCCGATCGCCCAGAAGAAGGACAGCCGCGGGGCGAACTTGTCGATGGGGATTCCCGCAGCGATGCCGGCGCGCACATATTCGATGCCGTCGGCGAGCGTATAGGCGAGTTCGAGGTCCTGCGTCGCGCCGGCTTCCTGCATGTGGTAGCCGGAGATCGAGATCGAGTTGAACTTCGGCATGTTCTGCGAGGTGAACGCGAAAATGTCCGAAATGATGCGCAAGGAGGGCGTCGGCGGGTAGATATAGGTGTTGCGCACCATGAATTCCTTGAGGATGTCGTTCTGGATCGTGCCGCCGAGCTTGTTCGGCGCGACGCCCTGTTCCTCCGCCGCCACGATATAGAGCGCGAGCACCGGCAGCACCGCGCCGTTCATGGTCATCGACACCGTCATCTGGTCGAGCGGGATGCCGGAGAACAGCGTGCGCATGTCGTAGATCGAGTCGATCGCGACGCCCGCCATGCCGACATCGCCGGAGACGCGCGGGTGGTCGGAATCGTAGCCGCGATGCGTGGCGAGATCGAAGGCGACCGACAGGCCCTTCTGGCCCGCCGCGAGATTGCGCCGGTAGAAGGCGTTGGAATCCTCCGCCGTGGAGAAGCCGGCATATTGCCGGATGGTCCAGGGCTGGTTGACATACATGGTCGGGTAGGGGCCGCGCAGATAGGGCGCGATGCCGGGGAAGGTGTCGAGGAAATCGAGGCCCTGCACGTCGCCCGCGCCATAGGCGGGCTGCACCGGAATGCCTTCCGGCGTCAGCCAGGGAGAAGGAGACGGGCCTGCGGGCGGACTCCGCGTGTCCGTAAAATCGATCTGCGCAAAATCGGGAATATGCGTCATCGATTTCCTCATCTGTCATCGCCGGGCCTGCCCCGGCGATCCCGCTTGCAAGGGCGATAGGCGTCCCTGACCGGGATGCCCGGGACGAGCCCGGGCATGACGGAGATCATAGCGCCGCCAGCCTATCATGCGCCGCCTGCAACGTCGCCAACGCATCGCAGCCCGCATAGACGAAGGATTTCACGCCGGCCCCCTCCAGCGCCGCCGCCAATTCGCCCGGCCGGCCGGCGAGATAGACATGCATCGCGCCGGCTTCCTGCATGGCTCTCGCGGCAGCGACCGCGTCCGCGGCATAGACCGCGTCGGAAGAGCACAGGCAGGCGAGTTTCGCGCCCGACGCCTTGAAGGCTTAGACGTTGCCATCGACCGCCTCGATGCCGCCGGCTTCGAAGAAATTCTTCGCGAACGTGACCCGGGCGATGAAGTCGGCGGGCTTGCCGAGCGCCGCCAGGTAGATTTTCGGGCGCGCGCCCGTCTTCTTCAGCATCGCATCGGAAGCATCGCGCAGCGTCTCGAACGGCGCGGCCAGGCGGATCGGCGCCAAGGCGCCGGCCGCCCTTGCCTCGGCCGGCGGCGCGGGCAGCAGCACCGAGACCGGCGCTTCGCCGATCAGCGGGAATTCGCTGGTCCCGGTGATCGGCTGCCGGCGGGTGGCGACGGCCATTTCGCGCTCGCCGCGCGTGGCCGCGACCTTGGTCTGGATCAGGCCCTTGTCGATGGCGGCGGCGGCGCCGCCCGCCGCCTCGATCTCCTGAAACAGAATCCAGGCCGCGCGGCAGAGTGCGTCGGTCAGCGCCTCGATGCCGCCGGAGCCGGCGGCGGGATCGCCGACCTTCGCGAGGTTCGATTCCTCGATCAGGATCAGCTGCGTGTTGCGCGCATTGCGCCGCGCGAAGTCGTCCGGCAGCCCGAGCGCTTGGCTGTAGGGCAGCGCGCTGACGGCATTCGCCCCGCCGAGGCCGGCCGCGAAGGCGGCAATGGTCATGCGCAGCATGTTCACGTAAGGGTCGCGCCGCGTCATCATCCGCCACGCGGTCTCGGCGGAGACAAAGGCCGGCTTCGGCGCAAGCCCGCAGGCTTCCTCGACGCGCGCCCATAGTCTGCGGACGGCGCGGAACTTCGCCAACGTCATGAACTGGTCGGCGTCGGCGGAAAGCCGGAAGAAGATCAGCGCGCGCGCCGCATCGGGCGCGATGCCGCCCGCTTCCAGCGCGC
>JBFWWQ010000351.1:0-3267 GCA_050246095.1 Pseudorhodoplanes sp. | reverse complement strand
GAAAATCTTCTCGCCGGGACGCGAGCCTACGACCTTGATCTCGATGTCGCCTTTTGGATGGGCGGCGTCCCGGAGCGTCAGGCCGGCGAAGCGGATCATGTTTTCCGCAAGATCGCGGATGGCGACTGGCTCGCCCATGTCGAGAAGGAACACGTCGCCGTTCTCGGAAAGGCTCGCCGCCTGGATGATGAGCTCGGCCGCCTCGCGGATCGACATGAAGTAGCGCGTCATGTGCTCGTCGGTGAGCGTGACCGGGCCGCCCTTGGCGATCTGTTCCTTGAATAGCGGCACAACGGAGCCTTGCGAGCCGATCACGTTGCCGAAGCGCACGGCGCAGAAACGCTGTTTCTCGCCTGCCTCGCGCGGACGGTTGGCGAAGCTGCGGACGATGATCTCCGACCAGCGCTTGGTAGCGCCCATGACGTTGGCCGGCCGGACGGCCTTGTCGGAGGAAATGAGAACGAAATACTCGACCCTGGCATCGAACGCGGCCTCCGCGATCGTCCATGTGCCGAAGACGTTGTTGGCGATGCCCGAAAGCATGTTCATCTCGACCATGGGAACATGCTTGTAGGCGGCCGCATGGAAAACGGTGTCGATCGCGTGCTGCTCGAAGACGCGGCGCACCAGCTTCTCGTCCGTCACGGAGCCCAGAATCGGCATGAGATCGACATCCCTGCCGTCGCGAAGCGTGCGCTCGATCTCGTAGAGGGCGAATTCGTCGACGTCGAAGAGGATCAGCCTGCGCGGCGACAATGTGACGATCTGCCGGCAGAGTTCGGAGCCGATCGAACCTCCCGCGCCGGAGACGAGAACGGTCTTGCCAGTCACCGGCTGGCGGAGAAGAGCAGGGTCGGCAGCCACGGCCGGGCGGCCGAGCAGATCGCCAAGCTCGATGTCGCGCACGCGACTTCGGAGGTCTCCTTCCCAACCGGCTGCGATGGTCGGCAGGAAGCTGATCTTGACACCGGTGCTGCTCGTCTGTCGCAGCATGGCCGCGCGCGAGGCGCTGGTCACGCTGTCGGAGCAGACCACGATCTCCTGCACGTCGAACTGCTCGACAAGCGAACCGAGCCGTGAGGGGGGATGCACGCGCGCTCCGGAAATGTCCGCGCCTTGCAGCGCGGGGCTGTCGTCGACGAAGGCCACCAGATTGGTCTGCGGATCGAGGCGCAGCGCGGCGGCAAGCTGCACGCCGGCGCCGCTCGCCCCATAGATGATGATGCGTTTCGAAGCCGTAGCGGCGTCGAAAGCCTGCTGCAGCAGCCGGCGCGCGGCGAAGCGGCTGAAGGCGAGAAGCACGGTGCCGACGGCGAAGTAGATGACCGGCACGGAACGCGGCACTCCGGCCCCGCCGCGCGTCTCGGTCATGAAAACGATGACCAGCCACACCGGAACCGCAACCGCCATCGCCTTGCCGATCGACCAGAGCATGGCCTCGGACACGTAGCGGATGACGGCACGATAGAAGCCGAACTGGACAAGGATCGGAATGGCGATCGCCGGCGCCAGCGCCATGACGACGGCCTGCGTCTGGTTCGGTATGAACGGGCGTCCGAAACGCAGCGAATAGCTCAGCCACAGGGCGAAGAGCAGGATCAGGAAATCGATCGTGGCCAGCAGCAATCTTTTGCGCCGGCGCGGCAATGCAATCAGCCAGGCTAGAATCGAAGCCACGTCTATATCGCCTTTGTCGCTTCCCGCCCGCCGGCCAAGATCTCAGCTCTGACGGAGCTAGGTATAACGCAATACATGGAAAAGCAACGCGGCTACGGCAAGCCGGATGGCGCAAACTGCGCACGATGACGCGTTCGTCAGCCCTTGACGGCGTCGCCAGCGCCTTTTCCGGTCGCCGTCGCGAGGATGATCGCCAGGTCGCCGAGGAAGCTGCGGGTCTCGATATAACGCTTGTCGGCGCCCACCAGCCTTTCCGGGGTGGACATGTCGATGCCCGCGAGTTGCGCAGGCCCGGTGATGCCGGGTCTGGCGGAAAAGACATCGGCGGCCCGGCGTGCCGCGATGACATCGTGCTGCGAGGGCAGGCAGGGGCGAGGGCCGACGAGGCTCATGTCGCCGCGCAACACGTTCCAGAGTTGCGGCAACTCATCGAGCTTATAGCGGCGCAGCTTCGCGCCAAGCGGCGTGACCCACGAGCCGGCGACCTCATGCGAGCCCGCATTGGGAGCGGCGGTGAACATTGTCCGGAACTTGTAGCATCTGAATACGCGTTCATGTCTTCCGACGCGCTCCTGCACGAAGACGGCGCGGCCGGGCGACGAACGCCGAACCTGTATGGCGATCCACAGCATGACGGGACTTAGCAGGACAAGCCCGGCGCCAGACGCCAGAAGATCGAAAAGCCGCTTCATCGATTGGCCCGGATGCGCATGCCGCTGGATCGCCGAGGTGTCATCGCAAGTCAATGGCGGCCGTATCCTCGCCTGCGAGGGCAGCGCTTACGCGGCGGTCTTGCGGAAGCGCGTCTTGTCGATAGCCGCGGCCATCAGCGTTTGCGTATAGATATCGCGGGGATGATCGAAAATATCCTCGGTCGGACCTTCCTCGACGATCTTTCCCTGCTTCATGACGATGATGTGGTCGGCGATCGCGCGCACGACGGCCAGATCATGGCTGATGAAGAGATAAGACAGGTCATGGGTCTTCTGCAGCGTGCGCAGAAGCTCGACGATCTGCTTCTGCACGGAACGGTCGAGAGCCGAGGTCGGTTCGTCCAGCACCATCACCTTCGGCTTCAGGATCATGGCGCGCGCAATGGCGATGCGCTGGCGCTGGCCGCCGGAGAATTCGTGCGGATAACGGTTGCGCATCACCGGATCGAGGTTGACCTCACGCAATGCCTCTATCGCGCGTTGGTCACGCTGTTTCGCCGTCAGGGACGGCTCGTGGACGAGCAGGCCCTCGGTGATGATCTGGCCCACCGTCAGGCGGGGGGAGAGCGAGCCGAACGGGTCCTGGAACACGACCTGGAGTTCGCGGCGCAGCGGCCGCATCTGCCGGCGGTCGGCATTCGAAATGTCGCGATTGTCGAAGCGGATGACGCCGTCGCTGGGCAGCATGCGCAGCAAGGCGCGGCCAAGAGTGGACTTGCCGGAGCCGGATTCACCGACGATGCCGTTGGTCTGTCCGCGCTTCAGACGGATCGAAATCCTGTCGACCGCGCGCAGGATGGGGGGAGGCCCCGAAAAGAAGCCGCCGCCGAGATCGTACGTGTCCTCCACATCCCGGCCTTCCAGCAGGATCGGCGCA
>JBFWWQ010000350.1:0-3295 GCA_050246095.1 Pseudorhodoplanes sp. | reverse complement strand
CGCGAACCGGTACCCACTTCGCTCGAAAATGCACAACCGCCCGCGATGCCGAACCGGACTCAGAAGAGATGCCGGAACACGAGCTGCCCGCCGAGAACCAGCAGCGCGATGAAAAGCCAGAACCGGAACGTCGCCACGCTCACATTCTTGCGCACGCGCTGCCCGATCATCATGCCGGCGATGGCGGGAACGATCGCCACGAGCGACAATATTCCGAGGCCCGAGTCGAAGGCGTTGCCGCTCCACAGCACGGCCACGAGCGCGAAGGTCGAAATGGTGAAATGGATTCCGAGCGCCTGGACCAGCTCGTCCTTCTCCAGCCCGATCGCGTGCAGATAGGGCAAAGCGGGTATGACGAAGATGCCGGTCGCGGCCATGACGATGCCGGTGGCGACGCCGACCAGCGGCCCGACCCAGATCTCGGTTTTGCGCGCAATCGAGAACCGCAAGTTGGACAGGCCGAGCGCCGCATAGGCGATGAGCGCGAGCCCGAGGCCCAGCGCGGCGCGTCCGGCATTCGCGCCGGTGAGGATGCCGGCGCCGAGCCAGGCTCCGACATAGAGGCCGACCAGCATGCCGGTGAGCCGCTTCAGCAGCGCGGCGAAATGCGGTCCCGCCAGGGCCTGCCAGATATTGGTGGCGAGCGACGGCGCGATCAGGATGGCGGCCGCCTGCGCCGGCGTTAGCACGATGGCCAGGATGCCGATCGCAACCGTGGGCAGGCCCATGCCGACCACGCCCTTGACGCATCCGGCCAGCAGATAAGCGATGACGACAAGGACGACGGTGAGCATGCCCGCGACCTTTAGCGGCGCACGCGCGTTTATGCACCATCGAACTTTCGCATCCCTGCGCCGGAGGGGCATGCAGGAACGTGCAAGGACTGGCAGAATGGCGTCATGACACAGCCGGCATCGGGTCCCGAAAACCGTCTCGCACAGGAGACTTCGCCCTATCTCCTGCAGCACAGGCACAATCCCGTGGACTGGTGGCCGTGGGGACCGGCGGCGCTGGCGGAAGCCGAACGCACCGGCAAGCCGATCCTGCTCTCGGTCGGCTATGCCGCCTGCCACTGGTGTCACGTCATGGCGCACGAGAGCTTCGAGGACGCCGCCACCGCGCAGGTGATGAACGCGCTGTTCGTCAACGTGAAGGTGGATCGCGAGGAGCGGCCGGACATCGACCAGATTTATATGTCGGCCTTGCACCATCTCGGCGAGCAGGGCGGCTGGCCGCTGACCATGTTCCTGACGCCGGCCGGCGAGCCGGTCTGGGGCGGCACCTATTTCCCCAAGACCTCGCGCTACGGCAAACCCGCCTTCGTCGACGTGCTGCGCGAGATCGCGCGCCTGTTCCGCGAGGAGCCGGACAAGATCGCGCAGAACCGCTCGGCGCTGATGCAGCGCCTTTCCGAGGTGGCGCGCCCGCAAGGACGCATGGTTGTGGGGGCGAAGGAGCTCGACCAGTTCGCGATGCAGGTCGCCGGCCTGATCGACACCCGGGACGGGGGTATCCGCGGCGCGCCGAAATTTCCCCAATGCGCGCTGTTCGAATTCCTCTGGCGCGCCGGCGAACGGCCGAACGATTTATGGGTGATGCCGCGCGACGGCAGCGCGCAGCGGCAGGTCGAGCGCGGCAATTTCCGCGACCTCGTCGCGCTGACGCTCGAACGCATCTGCCAGGGCGGCATCTACGACCATCTGGGCGGCGGCTTCGCCCGCTATTCGGTCGACGAGCGGTGGCTGGTGCCGCATTTCGAGAAGATGCTCTACGACAACGCCCAGCTGCTGGAACTGCTGACCGTCGCCTTCCTGAAGACCGGGCGGCCGCTTTTCGCCCGGCGGGCGCGCGAGACGGTCGGCTGGCTGGCGCGCGAAATGACCACGCCCGAAGGCGCGTTCTGCGCCTCGCTCGACGCCGATTCGGAGGGGGAGGAGGGCAAGTTCTACGTCTGGTCGCTGGCCGAGATCCGCGCGGTCCTGGGCGAGGAAAATGCTGCAGTCTTTGCTGCAGAATACGACGTGAGCGAGGGCGGAAATTTTGAAGGTCATAATATCGTCAATAAACTCAATAGCTTAGAGAATGGTCCGGAGATCGAGGCGCGCATGGCCATGCTGCGCTCCATGCTGCAGCAAAAGCGCGAAGAGCGGGTGCGGCCGGGACTGGACGACAAGGTCCTGGCCGACTGGAACGGGCTCATGATCGCAGCTCTGGCGCAGGCCTCGCTGCCCTTTGAGGAACCCGGCTGGCTGGGGATGGCCCGCAGGGCCTTCGCCTTCATCGTCACGGCCATGACCCGCGACGACAGACTGGGACATTCCTGGCGGGAAGACCGCCTGCTGTTTCCGGGTCTCGCCTCCGACTTCGCGGCCATGATCAAGGCGGCGCTGGCGCTGTACGAAGTCACCGGGGAAGCGGGCTATCTCACGCAGGCCATCGCCTGGCAGGCCGCCTTCGACCGCCACTACGCTAACCGGCTCAACGGCGGCTATTTCCTCACCGCCGACGATGCCGAAGGTCTGGTGGTGCGGCCGGCATCGACCGCCGACGATGCCATCCCCAATCCCAATGCCATCGCGGCGCAGAACCTGATTCGCCTGGCCGCTCTCACCGGCGACGCGGGCTGGCGCGAACGGGCCGATGCGCTGATCGAGGGGGTGCTGGCGGCGGCCGGCAACAATCTGTTCGCGCAGCTCGGCCTGCTCAATGCCGTCGACATGCGCATCGGACTGGCCGAGGTGGTGGTCGTCGGGACCGGCGCCGAGGCGCTGGTTCAGGCCGCTTTGCGGCTGCCCTTCCTCAGCCGCAGCGTGCTGCGCGCGCCCGATCCCGGCGCCGTGCCGCCGACCCATCCGGCGCAAGACAAAATCAGGGCCGCCGCCGGACCGGCTGCCTTTATCTGCAGCGGGGAAAGCTGGTCGCTGCCGGTGACGACCCCGGACGCGCTGGCGCAGACCTATGCGGCGGCGCAGTCGCGCTGACGGCTTTGCATCGCCGGCCGGCTTGCGGTTATTTTAAGCTTCAAATAACTGCAGATAAGGATCTGGAGCGGCACTTGGCGACGACAAAAGTGATTCTCTACGAGCTCGGCGGCCCTAACGGCCGGCATTACAGCCAGTTCTCCTGGCGCACGCGCCTGGCGCTGGCGCACAAGGGGATCGACTGGCAAAGCCAGCCGGTGCGCGTCAGCGACAAGGCCGCCATCGCCTTCAGCGGACAGGACAAGGTGCCGATCCTGAAGGACGGCGACACGGTGGTCCCGGATTCCTGGAAGATCGCGGAATATCTGGAAGCG
>JBFWWQ010000349.1:0-3297 GCA_050246095.1 Pseudorhodoplanes sp. | reverse complement strand
GATGCACAAGAAGGCGCGCTCGCTCGAGCCGGTCAGCATGCCGCTGCCGCCGATCGAGGCGCCGCAGCGCCAGCGCATCGGCCATGCCCGGCGCGCCGTGGCTTTGGCCGGCGTCGCCGCCATCGGCGCCTATCTGTTCGTCTACGGGCCGCCGGACATGGTGATGCAGGTGCTGGATGCGCGCTTCTCAGACAGCGCGGCGGAGCAGCCGGTTGCCGCCAAGAGCGCACGCCTCGCCGCCGCCCCGCGCCTGATCGCGAGCGACCTGCGCGGCGTGGCCGGCGACTGGATCGCGGCGGATGTCGGCGCCGAAGGCGCGCCGGCGGGCGGCGATGCGGTGATTTCCGGCCTGCCGGCGGGCACCACTTTGTCGGTCGGGCAGGATTTCGGCGCCGCCGGGTGGCGGATCGAACTCGCCGATCTCGGCAAGCTGCGCCTGCATGTGCCGCCGCATGTCGCAGGCTCCAGCGATCTGACCGTCGAGCTGCGCCGCAGCGATGCCGTGGTGGTCGACCGCAAGTCGATCCGCCTCGACGTGGTGAGCCCGCGCTTCGCGCTGGCTTCCGCCTCGCCGGTGCAGGCGGTGCCGCAAAGCGAGGCGAAGGAGCCGCGCGCGACGCCGCCGGTCTCGCCGCAGCGCCAGCCCGACAATGTCGCGCTCGCGGCCTTGCCGCCGCGCGCCGCGTCAGGCGCTTCCGACGCCGCCGCCGAGCCGCCCGCGCGCAAGCTCGATCCGGCGGAAATCGTGGTCATGCTGCGCCGGGGCGAGGAGCTTGCGCGCACCGGCGATCTCGCCGGCGCCCGCCTGCTGCTGCAGCGCGCCGCCGACGCGCGCCATGCCGGCGCCGCCTTCGCGCTCGCCGCCACCTACGATCCGGTGGTGCTGAAGCAGATCGCGGTGGTCGGGCATAGCGGCGACACCGAGAAGGCGCACCTCTGGTACGAGCGCGCGCGCGACCTCGGCTCCAAGGAAGCCGCGCTCCGCCTGGAAGCGCTGGCGCGCTGGGGGAAGTAAGGCGCAGGAGATTTTCCGTTTCCGTGGGGAGGGGCGCACGCCGCAGCCGCAGAGACACCGGCGTGCGGGGTGGGGCAGGCCGTCGCAAGCACCCCCGCTCTCGCTTGCAAGCCTCACGACAGCTCCATCCGGACGCGCGCATGCTGGCGCATGCCCGCGTCCCCCCTCCCCGCGGGAGCTGACCGGTTCACCCTTCTCTTCGGGGAAGGGGAGGCGCGCGTCGCAGCAGAAGCTGGGCGCGAAAGGGGTGGGATGGAAGGGCACGCCGTCCCACCCCGCAGCCTTGCATGCTTACGATGAAGCGTCGCGTCCGCGCGCGTCGGTGCCGCGCCAGCGGCCATAGCGCCACGGCCGCCACCAGGCGGCGCCGGCGGGTTTTTCCGGCGGCACGAAATCGAGACCGGACGTCCCGAAGGGATGGCAGCGCAACAGCCGCGCCAGCGTCATCCATCCGCCGCCCCACAGGCCGTACCGCGCCAGCGCCTCGTCGGCATAGTCGGAACAGGTCGGCAAGTGCCGGCAATGGAATCCGATCAGCGGCGACAGCGTGAGCCGATAGAGCCGCACCAGCGTGCGGCCGAGCCGCCGCGGGGCGCGCCGCAACCCGTCCGTCCAACGCGCCTGCTCGCCTGCCATCGCCGCGCCCCTTCCGCTCTGAAACAATATGTGCGCGACTGTGGCCGCACCGCCATCCGTTCGCGCAGGGCCTTGCTGCGTCGCATGGAACCGGCATGGAACCCGATGCGGGCGCCCGCGCAAGGCCGGCTATTTGCGGCGCCGCACTGGACCAGAATCATACCACCGATTAAAAAAGCGCTTGGGCGAAGGCCCGGCGATCCACCGGCGCACGAACAAGCCGGACTGCTTCTTGCAAGCATCGCTGCAGGGTCCGCACGGGGAGACCGACGAATGCGACGCAGCTTGTGTGCGTCCGCGTACATGCTTGTGCTGTGCAGCGTGGCCGCCTTGGCCGCGCCCGGTGACGCGCCTCCGCGTTCGCAGGCGATGCAATTCTCCTGGCGCATGGAAGGACCGGCCGCAAGCTGCGGCGATCGTTGCCGCGTGCTGGTTTCCGCCTCGGGCACGATCAAGCCGGAGACGCCGGCGGAGTTCGAGGCCTTCGCGGCGAGGAACGACATTCGCGGCGCCACCATCGTTCTGGAATCGGAAGGCGGCTCGGTGCTCGGCGCGCTCGCCTTCGGCCGCGCCATCCGCAAGCTCGGCATGACCACCGCGGTCGGCCGCGTGCAGGAATTGCCGGGCGGCCGCGCCGGCATCAACCCGCGCGCCGATTGCGAATCCATGTGCGCCTTCGTGCTGCTGGCGGGCGCGACGCGGATCGTGGCGCCGGAAGGCCGCGTGCGCGTGCACCAGATCTGGCTCGGCGACCGGCGCGAGGACGCGGCGGCGGCGAATTATTCGGCCGAGGACCTGGTGCTGGTGCAGCGCGACATCGGCAAGCTCGCGCAATACACCGCCGACATGGGCGGCGCCGTCGAGATGCTGGAATTGTCGCTGCGCATTCCGCCCTGGGAGCCGATGCGGCTGCTGACGCGCGAGGAATTGCAGCGGATGGGGTTCAACGCGCCGGCGAGCGACAATGCCGAGGCGAAATCCGCGCCGGCGCAGCCGCAGGAATCGCGCTCGACCGGCAGCGCGCCGCGCAAGATATCGCTGTCGGGCGAACGCGGCTGGTCGCTGGTGGAGCGCGGCGGCCAGATGCTGCTCGCGCGCCGCCATCCGCTCACCGTCGAGGGCGAGGAGATCGGGCAATTGCAGGTGCAGCTCGCCTGCGGCACCGGGCCCGGCGAATACCGGCTGATCTATCGCGAGAGCCGGCGTCCGGCCGAGGACGGCCAGGCTGCGCCGGGCCTGAAGTCGGTCGAGATGCGGCTCGGTCAGAAGAATTTGGCGCTGACCGTCGAGGTTGCGGCGCAGTCGGCGCAGCGCGGCGTGCGCGAATCGCTGGCGACCGGCGCGATCCCGGCGGCGCTGCTCAAGGCCTTCGCCGACGGCACCGCGCGCTCGCTCACCGTCACCGCGGCGGGCAAGGAGCCGGTCACGATCCGCATCGGCAATAGCGGGGCGGCGGCGGCGTTCCCCGCTTTCGCCAGGAGCTGCGCGCAGACGCGCGAAGCCGCGCTGCGCGCGCCGTAGCGTCCCGCGGGCGATCAGCCGCCCGCGCGCTTGCGCTCGATCTGGTCGATCGCCGACACCACCGCGTCGAAGGTGAGCAGCGTCGAGGCGTGCCGCGCCTTGTAGTCGCGCACCGGCTCCAGCAC
>JBFWWQ010000348.1:0-3299 GCA_050246095.1 Pseudorhodoplanes sp. | reverse complement strand
CCGGGACAAGCCCGGTGACGACAAGAATCTAACACTTCTCCCTCAGCAACCGTCGGATCACCTTGCCGGTCGTCGTCATCGGCATCGCCTCGATGAAAGCGACCTCGCGCGGATATTCGTGCGCCGATAGCCGCGTGCGCACGAAAGTCTGAATATCGGCCGCCAGCGTGTCGGTGGCGGCGTGTCCGGGCTTGAGCACGACGAAGGCCTTGACGATTTCGGTGCGGATCGGATCGGGCTTGCCGACCGCGGCGGCGAGCGCCACCGCCGGATGGCGGATCAGGCAGTCCTCGATCTCGCCCGGGCCGATACGGAAGCCGGCAGAGGTGATGACGTCGTCGTCGCGGCCGACGAAGGTGATGTAGCCCTCGTCGTCGACCACACCCTGGTCGCCGGTCGTCATCCAGTCGCCGATGAACTTCTCGCGCGTCGCGTCCGGCCGGCCCCAGTATTCGAGGAACATCACCGGGTCGGGCCGCTTCACGGCGATCTGTCCGAGCGTGCCCGCCGGCACCGGCCGCCCTTCATCGTCGATCACCGCGACGCTATGGCCGGGCACCGGCTTGCCCATGGCGCCGGGCTTGATCATTCCGAGCTGGGCGCAGGCGCCGATGACGAGATTGCATTCGGTCTGGCCGTAGAACTCGTTGATGGTGACGCCGAGCGCGGAGTGGCCCCACTCCAGCGCCTCGATGCCGAGCGACTCGCCGCCCGAGGCGACGCTGCGCAGCTTGAACGCATGGCGTCCGCCCGGATGCGCGGCGGCGCGCATCATGCGCAGCGCCGTCGGCGGGATGAAGGCGTTGCGCAGCCCGGTCCTGGCCATCAGTGCGAAGGCTTCCTCCGGATCGAACTTGTCGAAGCGGCGCGCGATCACCGGCACGCCGTGGTGCAGGCTCGGCAGCAGCACGTCGAGCAAGCCGCCGGCCCAGGCCCAGTCGGCCGGCGTCCAGTAGCTGTCGCCGGCCTGCGGGAACGGGTAATGCGGCAGCTCGGCGCCGGGGAGATGGCCCAGCAGCACGCGGTGCGCATGCAGCGCACCCTTCGGCTGGCCGGTCGTGCCGGAGGTGTAGATCATCAACGCCGGATCGTCGGCCGCCGTGTCGACCGGCGTGAAGTCCGACGCGGCGCGCGACAGCAGATCGTGCAGGCCGGCCGCGCCCTCGCCGGCGCCGTCGACGGACAAAACGCAAGCGAGGCTGGGGACCTCGTCACGCACCTCTGCGAGCTTGGCGAGACCTTGCGCGTTCGTCAGCAGCGCCTTGGCGCCGGAATTCTGCAAGCGGTAGGACAGCGCATCCGGCCCGAACAGCATGGCGATGGGCAGCGCCACCGCGCCGAGCTTGTAGATCGCGACATGCGCGGCGGCGACTTCCGGCGCCTGCGGCAGATAGATCGCGACGCGGTCGCCGCGGCCAACGCCCTGCGCGCGCAGCACGTTGGCGAGGCGGTTGGAGGTGTCGCGCTGCCAGCCGAAGGTGACGCGGTCCTCGCGGCCGTCGGCGTGCACATTCAGCAGAGCGAGGCGGCCGGCATCCTGGGCGGCCCAGCGGTCGCAGATGTCGACGCCGATGTTGTAGCGCGCAGGGATCGCCCAGCGGAACGCGCGGTAGAGCTCGTCGTAGTTGCGGATATCGGTCGAGCCCGGCATGGCCGCGCAAGGCTAGAGGGCCGTGCGCGGCACGTCCAGGCGGAAGGCGCGGCGCTTAGGGTCTGATTCGCAAAGCGCGAATCAATCTTGTCCGCTCGTCCCCGCGACCCGTCTTCGCCAAGGGCTCCGACGGGTTGATGCGTGAGCCCGCCGAAGGGTTAGCGAAGGCGGGAAGCGGGGACCCAGGAGCCAAGAACGCTGGATTCCCGCTTTCGCGGGAATGAGCGGAGTTTGCTTCAATCTGAATAGATCAGACTCTAGAAGTCCTTCAGCAGCCGCTCGATGTAATCGAGTTCGAGCTGCGGCCGGAAGCCTTCGCCGAAGCGGCGGCGCAGTTCCTCGAGGATGCGGCGCGCGCGCTGGGCGTCGATCTCGCCAGGGACTTTCACCGTGGTGTCGTCGCCGTAGTCGCGACCGCGCAGCGGGCGGCCGAGCGGATCGGTGTTCTGGTCGGCGCGCTGCCGGCCGCTGCGGCCGGGCTGGCCGGGTCCCGGACCCTGCCCCATGCCCTGCTGCTGCTGCATCGACTGCGCGAGCCCCTGGGCGCCCTTGCGCATGGCGTCGAGCGCGCGGCCCTGGCTGCCGACCGCACCGTCGGCGTCGCCGTCGCCCAGCTCGCCCTCCGCCTGGCCCATGGCGTCGCCGGCATCTCCCAGTTGATCCGACGGATCGCCCTGACCCTGCTGCTGGTCCTGGCCCGGCTGGCCCATGCCGCGCTGGCGCAATTGCTCCAGCAGCTTGTTGAGCCGGTCGCGCAGCGCCTGCTGATCCTGCTGCAGATCGCCGAGCTGTTGCTGGCCCTGCTGTCCGCGCTGGCCCCGCTGCCCCTGCTGTCCGCGCTGGTTCTGGCCTTCCTTGTAGGTGCGGTCGCGCAACTGCTGCTGCTTGCGGATCATGTCGCCGAGTTCGTCGAGCGCCGACATCATGTCGTCGTCGCCGTCCTGATCGGCGCCGGGCCGGGCCATCTGCAAGTTCTCCAGCATCTGCTGGAGCTGCTCGAGCAACTGCCGCGCCGCGTCCTTGTTGCCGGAGCGGGCGAGCTGCTCGAGCCGGTCGAGCATGCTCTTCAAGTCCTGCTGGTCGATCACGCGCGTATTGCGGTCGAGCGGACGCGCAAGCTGCTGCGGATTGCGCCGCATCTCCTCGGCCAGCGCCTGCATGAACTTGTCGAGCGCCGCGCGAAGCTGATCCATCAGCTTCTTGATCTCTTCGTCGCTGGCGCCACGCTCGAGCGCCTGGCGTAGCGCTTCCTGCGCCTGCCGCAACGCCTGTTCGGCCTGGCTGACGTTGCCGTCCTCGATCTGCAACGCCATGTCCCACATGCGCGCGACCACGTCGCGCAGCGCGTCGTCGCTCTTGGCGTTGACGAGGTTGAAGTAAATCGAGCGCAGGCCGAGGTAGATGCCGGCCTCCGGCGTGAAGCGTTCCGGCGCCAGCGTGAGCGCGTCCAGCGCTTCCAGCACCAGCGGCTTGGTCTCGGCGTCCTGCGCCAGCGTGCGGCGCTGCTCGATCAGCGCGCGCGCCAGCGGCTTGACGAAGATCCGCTGCGGCAGCGTCAGGTCCTGCGGCTCGCTCTTGCCTTCATTGCCGGCCTCGTCGCGCGCGATCAGCGTAAGCGTGAGTACGGCACCCGCCCACGGATGCTGGG
>JBFWWQ010000347.1:0-3327 GCA_050246095.1 Pseudorhodoplanes sp. | reverse complement strand
ATCGTGGTCGACGGCGGCAGCGATGACGGCACGCCCGGCCTGGCCGCGTCGCTCGCGAGCCGCGTCCTGACCGCGCCGCGCGGACGCGCCGCGCAGATGAATGCCGGAGCGGCCGCCGCGCGCGGCGACATCCTGATTTTCCTGCATGCCGATACCCGCCTGCCCGAGGGCGCCGACCGGCGCGTGCAGGAAGCGCTCGCGCAATCGAACCGGGTCTGGGGGCGCTTCGACGTACGGATCGAAGGGCGTCATCCGCTGCTGCCGCTGATCGCGGCGCTGATGAACGCGCGCTCACGGCTGTCGGGTATCGCGACCGGCGATCAGGCGATGTTCGCTGGCCGACAAGCTTTCGAAGCCGTCGGCGGCTTTGCCGACATCGCGCTGATGGAAGACATCGAAATGTCCCGCCGGCTGAAAGCGCTTTCGCCGCCGCTCTGCCTGCGCGACAAGGTCGTCACCTCGGGCCGGCGCTGGGAGAGGCGCGGCGTGCTGCGCACGATCCTGACCATGTGGCGGCTGCGGCTCGCCTATTTCTGCGGCGCCGCGCCGGCCGGGCTGGCGCGCCGATACGGCTATGCTCCGCGCGAAGGATGAAGCAGCGGTCGCCATCCTGGCGAAGGCGCCGGTCGCGGGCCTCGCCAAGACGCGCCTCATTCCCGCGCTCGGCGCGCATGCGGCGGCCTATGCGGCGGAGCGCATGCTGGAACACGCCGTGGCGACGGCACGCGCCGCCGGCATCGGACCGGTCACGCTCTGGGGCACGCCGGACATTCGTCATCGCGCGTTCCGCGATCTCGTCGCATCGGCACGGATCACGCTGCGCGCCCAGCCCGCCGGCGATCTCGGCGCGCGCATGCTGGCGGCGGTCGCAGCTTCCGGCCGGCCGACATTGGTGATCGGCACCGATTGCCCGGCGCTGACGCCGCAGCATCTGCGCGGGGCCGCGCGCGCGCTGCAGGCGGGCACGGACGTGGTGGTGATACCGGCGCAGGACGGCGGCTATGTGCTGATCGGCCTGCGGCAGCCGCAGCCCATCCTGTTCGCCGACATGCCCTGGGGCACGGCGGCGGTCATGCCGCACACGCGCCGGCGCATCGCGGACGCCGCCTTGTCCAGTCTGGTGCTGGATCCGCTCTGGGACGTGGACGCGCCGGCCGACTACGAACGCCTGGTCGAGGCCCGCCTGATCGAGGGCCTCGTCTGAACGCTCACGACAATCGGATCAGCACCATGCCGGCGACGATCGTCAGCGCCGCCAGCAGGCGGACCGGCCGCCACGGCTCCTTCAGCAGCACCACCGCGAGCAGCGCGCCGAACAGGACGCTGGTCTCGCGCAAGGCCGCTACCAGCGCGATCGGCGCCAGCGTCATCGCCCAGATCGCGATCCCGTAGGAAATCAACTGCAAGGCGCCGCCGGCGAGCCCCAGGCCCCAATGCGGGCGCATCGCCGCAAACACGCGCGCGCCCCCGCGCAGCCAGGCATAGAGCGCCATGACCAGACCGTCGCCGGCAAACAGCACCAGCGTATAGGCATGCGGGTTGCCGGCGGCGCGGCCGCCGATACCGTCGACCAGCGAATAGACGCAGATGGTCGCGGCCGTGAACAGCGCGAAGCCGACCGAGCGGCGATCCAGGCGCGAAAGATCGCGCCCTCCCCGCGCCGACAGCACCATCACGCCGACGGCGAGCACGACGATGCCGACCCACGCGCCGGGCGCGAGCCGTTCGCCGAGCAGGAACGCCGAGGCGAGCGCGGTCATCAGCGGCGCCGATCCGCGCGCGATCGGATAGACCTGTCCGAGATCGCCGGCTCGGTAGCTCTCGATCAGCCCGATGAAATAGAACAGGTGCGTCAGGATCGAGAGACCGACCCAGGGCCAGGATTCGCGCGCCGGCAGGCCGGTCAGCGGCATCAGCGCGCAGGCGATCGCACCAGCCGCGATCGCCACCAGCGATGTTGCTGCGAGCGGATCGATGCGGATCTTGATCAGCGCGTTCCAGCCGGCATGGCAGGCTGCGCCGATCAGCACCGCGACAAAGACGAAGGATTCCATCGCGGGACGCCGGGGTCAGGCCCGAAGGACTTCCGCAGGCTTCCAGAACTTCGGGCCGGCGCGCAGATATTGCGGCGGGATGAAAACTTCGGCGCCGAGTTCCTGCGCGGCGCGCCATCCCCAATGCGGATCGTCCAGGATCGCCCGCGCCAGGGCGACCATGTCGGCCTTGCCCGATGCGACGATCTCCTCCGCCTGTCGCGCGGTGGTGATCAGGCCGACCGCGCGCGTCGGGATTTTCGCCTCGCGCCGGATCTGCTCGGACAGGCCGACATTGTAGCCGGGGGCGTTCGGATTGCGCGTATCGGCGGTGACCCCGCCCGAGGACGTGCAGATGAAATCCAGGCCCTCGGCACGCAGGGCACTCGCCCAGGCCACCGCGTCCGCCGCCGAGAGGCCGCCGTCGGCATCGCGCCAGTCATGCGCGGAGAGCCGCGCGCCCAGCGGCACGCCGCGCGGAACCGCCGCGCGCACCGCGCGCGCGACCTCGAGCGGATAGCGCAGGCGGTTTTCCAGCGTGCCGCCGTAGCGGTCGCCGCGCTTATTGGCGATCGGCGAGACGAAGGAATGCAGCAGATAGCCGTGCGCCATGTGCAGTTCGATCGTGTCGAATCCGATGCGCAGCGCGCGCCTGGCGGCATGGACGAAGGCATCGCGGATGCGGTCCATGTCCGCCCGCGCGATCGCGCGCGGCGCCGGCCAGTCGGCGCCGAACGGGATGGCGGACGGCGCCTCGGTTTCCCACGGGTCCTCGTCCGCTTTCAGCCCGTGCCCGCCTTCCCACGGCCGCTGCGAGGAGCCCTTGCGGCCGGCATGCCCGATCTGGATGCCGAACTTGGCGCGGCTGATGCGGCGCGCATTGGCGATCACGCGCGCCAGCGCCGCCTCGTTGTCGTCGGAATAGAGTCCGACGCAGCCATGCGTGATGCGCCCCATGCGCTCGACCGCGGTCGCCTCGACCACGACCAGGGCCGCGCCGGAATTCGCCAGCATGCCGAGATGCACCATGTGCCAGTCGCTGGCGCAGCCGTCGTCGGCGCTGTACTGGCACATCGGCGAGACCACGAGGCGGTTGGACAGATCCAGATCCGCGAGCCGGAACGGCGAGAACAGCTTCGACATGGGAAAAATACAAACCCGGCGCTACAGCTTGATCTTCAGCAGGTGCGCGACTTCGCCGACGATGCCGCGCCGGAACAGCATCACGCAGGCGACGAAAATCACGCCCTGGATCACGATCACCCATTGCCCGAAGGCGGCGAGATAGTTCTGC
>JBFWWQ010000346.1:0-3331 GCA_050246095.1 Pseudorhodoplanes sp. | reverse complement strand
GGTTTCGTGGTTTCCGGCCGCTTCGATATCGAGATCGACGGCACCTGGCACCGGCTCGGCGAAGGCGACAGCTTCCGTTTCAAGGGCAAGCCCTTCCGCTGGCGCAATCCCGGCAAGAACGCCGCGATTCTCGTCTGGGTGACGTCGCCGTCGATCTACTGACGGTTCACCGGGAGGGAACATGGCCGACTTCCCCGCAACGGCGCGGGTGGTGATCATTGGCGGCGGAGCCGTCGGCGTCTCCTCCCTCTACCATCTCGCCAAGGCAGGCTGGACCGATTGCGTCCTGCTGGAGAAGAACGAGCTGACCTCCGGCTCCACCTGGCACGCCGCCGGCAACGTCCCGACCTTCTCCTCGTCCTGGTCGCTGATGAACATGCAGCGCTATTCGGCCGAGCTCTACCGCGGCCTGGCGCAGGCCGTCGACTATCCGATGAACTACCACGTCACCGGCTCGGTGCGCCTCGCCCACGGCAAGGAGCGGCTGCGCGAATTCCAGCGCGCCAGGGGCATGGGCCGCTACCAGGGCATGGCGATCGACGTGATCGAGCCGGCCGAGATCCGCAAGCGCTACCCCTTCATCGAACTGCACGACCTCGCCGGCGCGCTCTACGACCCGAATGACGGCGACATCGACCCGGCGCAGTTGACCCAGGCGCTGGCCAAGGGCGCGCGCGACATGGGCGCGAAGATCGTGCGCTTCTGCCCGGTCACCGGCGTCAGGCGCGACAGGAACGAATGGGTGGTCGAGACGGCGCAGGGTACGATCCGCTGCGAGTACGTGGTCAACGCCGCCGGCTACCGCGCCCGCGAGGTCGGCAGACTGTTCGGCCGCGACATCCCCATGATGGTGATGAGCCACCAGTACATCCTGTTCGACGAGATACCGGAGCTGAAGGCGTGGTCGCAGGAAAATGGCCGCAAGCTGCCGCTGCTGCGCGACGTCGACACCTCCTATTACCTGCGCCAGGAAAAGCACGGGATGAATCTCGGGCCGTATGAGCGCAACTGCCGCGCGCACTGGGCGACCGATGACGACCCGATGCCGGATGATTTCTCCTTCCAGCTCTTCCCCGACGATCTCGAACGGCTGGAGTGGTATCTCAACGACGCCATCGCGCGCGTGCCGATCCTCGGAACCGCCGGCCTCTCGAAGGTCATCAACGGGCCCATCCCCTACGCACCGGACGGCAACCCGCTGATCGGTCCCATGCCCGGCGTGCCGAACGCCTTCGAGGCCTGCGTCTTCACCTTCGGCATCGCGCAGGCCGGCGGCGCCGGCAAGGTGCTGGCCGAATGGGTGACCGAGGGGCGCACCGAATGGGACATGTGGTCCTGCGACCCGCGCCGCTTCACGTCGTTCGCCGCGGCGCCGGACTACGCCGTGGCCAAGGGCATGGAGATCTACGGCCACGAATATGCGATCGGGTTCCCGCGGCATGCATGGCCGGCGGGACGCGACCGCAAGCATTCGCCGATCCACGACCGCGTCGCCGCGCTCGGCGCGCAGTTCGCGCCCTATAATGGCTGGGAGCGCGCCACCTGGTACGCGAGGGAAGGCGACGACACCTCGGAAGCGTCGACCCAGACCTTCGACCGTGACGGGCCGTGGCAGAAGCGCGTGCGCGAGGAGTGCCTTGCCGTCCGCGACGCCGCCGGCATCCTCGACCTGCCGGGCTTCTCGCGCTTCCGCCTTGCCGGCCCCGGCGCCCGCGCCTGGCTGTCGACGCTGATCACCGGTGTAGTGCCCAAGCCAGGCCGCATCGGCCTCGCCTACTTCGCCGACGACAGCGGCCGCATCGTCACCGAGATGTCGGTGATGGCGCTGGACGAGGACCTGTTCTTCCTGATCACGGCCGCCGTCGCCGAGTGGCACGACTTCGAGTGGCTGCAGAAGCACCTGCCGCAAGGCGCTCAGGTGACTCTGGAAAATGTCACCGACCGCTTCACCTGCCAGATTCTCACCGGTCCGAACGCGCGCAAGATCCTGGCCGACGTCACCGATGCCGACCTGGCAAAGCCCTGGCTGTCGCACCAGTCCTGCAGGATCGCCGACCGCTGGTGCCAGCTGGTCCGCGTTTCCTTCGCAGGAGAACTCGGCTGGGAGATCCACACCAAGGTCGAGGACACGGCCGCGATCTTCGATGCGGTCTGGGCGGCCGGGCAGAAGCACGGCCTCAAGCCCTTCGGCATGTTCGCGCTGGATTCACTGCGGCTGGAGAAAGGCTACCGCGCCTGGAAGAGCGAGCTCTCCACCGACTACACCGTGCTGCAGGGCGGGCTCGAGCGCTTCGTCAAATGGGACAAGCCCGACTTCAAGGGCAAGCGCACACTGCAGAACGAGAAGCAGCAGGGCGTTGCCAAGCGCTTCACCATCCTCACCGTCGACGCCGGCGCCTGCGATGCGCCCTACATGTCGACCATCTGGCACGGCGGCAAGATCGTCGGCGAGACGCTGTCCGGAGGCTGGGGTTACCGGGTCGACAAATCCATCGCGCTGGCAATGCTCAAATCGGAACTGGCCGAACCCGGGACCGGCGTCGAGGTCGAGATCTTCGGCGAGATGCGCCCCGCCCTCGTCCACGGCGACAAGCCGCTGTGGGACCCTGACAACGAGCGCCTGCGTTCATGACGGGCGTGATCCTGACCGACGGCGGCATGGGGCAGGAGCTGCTTCGCCGTTCCGGCGCGAAACCGACGCCGCTCTGGTCGGCGCGCGTGCTCATCGACGAGCCGGATCTGGTGCGCGAACTGCATGCCGACTTCATCCGCGCCGGCGCCAGGGTCATCACCGTGAACACATACGCCGCCACGCCGGAGCGCCTGGAACGCGAAGGTGTCGGCGACCTGTTTCAGACACTTCAAAAACGCGGCATCGAATTGGCACGGGCAGCGCGCGACGAAGCCGGCGATTGCGCTATCGCAGGCTGCCTGCCGCCGCTGTTCGGGTCTTATGCGCCCCGGCTGACGCTATCCTTCGACGAAACATTGGCTCTCTATCGCAGGATCGTCGCGGAAGCGGCTGATGCGGTCGACCTTTTCCTTTGCGAGACCATGGCCTCGGCCGAGGAAGGCCTCGCGGCGGCGACCGCCGCGGCGGAGAGCGGCAAACCGGTCTGGGTTGCGTGGACTCTCGCGGACGATGGTTCCGCAAATTTGCGCAGTGGCGAGACGATCCAGCAGGCAGCCGCTGCCGTTTCCCACCTGCCGATCGCCGCCAAGCTGGTGAATTGCTCGCGTCCGGAAACGGTCGATTCCGCCCTGCGCTCACTGAAGGCGCTTGGCGGCGCCGTCGGCGCCTACGCCAATGGATTTACGTCAACCGAAGCGC
>JBFWWQ010000345.1:0-3366 GCA_050246095.1 Pseudorhodoplanes sp. | reverse complement strand
CCTGATCCAGCAGGCCGCCCGGGTTGTTGCGCAGGTCGATGATGAAGCCTTTCAGCTTCTCCGCCGGAATCTGGTTGGACAGATCGGCGATCGCCTTGCGCAGATTGTCGGTGGTCTGCTCGTTGACCTGCGAGACGCGGATATAGGCGATGTCCTCGCCCTCGGGCCGCGAGCGCACCGCGCGCACGCGGATGATGTCGCGCGTGATCGACACCTCGATCGGCTTGTCCTGGCCCTTGCGCATGATTTTCAGCCGGATCTTGGTGCTGACCGGCCCGCGCATCTTCTCGACCGCCTGGTTGAGGGTCAGGCCCTGCACCGCCTCGTCGTCGAGATGGGTGATGATGTCGTTGGCGAGGATGCCGGCCTTGGCGGCGGGCGTGTCGTCGATCGGGGCGACCACCTTCACCAGGCCGTCCTCCATCGTGACTTCGATGCCGAGCCCGCCGAACTCGCCGCGGGTCTGGATCTGCATGTCACGGAAGCTCTTGCCGTCCATGAAGCTGGAATGCGGGTCGAGGCCGGCGAGCATGCCGTTGATCGCGGATTCGACCAGCTTGCTGTCGTCCGGGCGCTCGACATAGTCGGAGCGGACCCGCTCGAACACATCGCCGAACAGATTGAGCTGGCGATAGGTGTCGGCGTTGCCGGCGGCCTTTGCCGTGGCGCTCATCCCGGAAAGGACGAGCTGCGGCTGTACCGCGATCAGCGTCAGAGCCGCGCCGGAAACCGCTCCGAGAAGAACCAGGAATGTCTTGCGCATCATCCGCGAACCTTTTCGTTTTCGCTTGTGGTCCACCACGGACCGGGATCGACGGGGGTGCCGTCTTTACGGAATTCCACATACAAAGCCGGCTGTCCTGGGCCGGTGGCGCCGGCGGTAGAGGCTATTTGTGCACCGCCTCCCATAGCCGCAACGGGCTCTCCGGTCAGGACAAATTGGCCGAGATTGACGGATATCCGCTCCATTCCCGCGAGAAGAACATGATATCCGCCGCCGGCATTGACGATCAAGAGTTGCCCATAGGACCGGAACGGGCCGGCATAGACAATCCAGCCGTCACACGGAGATGTGACCTGCGCTCCCGGCCGGGTGACGATGGAAATGCCCTTTTCGGTTCCGCCGAGGCTGTCCGGGGCCCCGAAATCGCGGGTTTTCACCCCGCTTGCGGGCAGCGGCAGCATCCCCCGCGCCGAGGCGAAGGAAACCGCCGGGGCGAGCCGCCCCGGGTCCTTGAGGGCCGCCAGGTTCGGCTTCTCCCCGGGCTTGTGTTCCTCGGCAAGGCGGGCGGCGCGCGCCGCCTTGGCCGCCGAATCGAGGCCCTGTTCCATCCGGCCGATCAGGTCCTTCAGGTTGTCCACCTGCCGCGCCAGCGCGATCGCCGATTGCCGTTCGGATTCCAGCGATTTTTCCGCTTCCGCCTGCTTGCGCTGCCGCTCCTCGACCAGGGCCGCCATGCGCTGCCGCTCCGCGGTGAGGTCGGTGAAATCGCGGGTCAGCGCGGTCTTTTCCTCGGCGATGCCGGTGCGGAGGCGGACCAGCTCGCCGAGATCGGCGGCGAGCTTCTGCGCCTCCTCGCGCATGCCCGGCAGCACCGCACCGAGCATCATCGCGGTGCGCACCGATTGCAGCGCGTCCTCCGGATGCGCCAGCACCGCCGGCGGCGGCCGCCGGCCGATTCGCTGCAGCGCCGCCAGCACCTCCGCGATCACCGCCTGACGCTCGGCGAGGGAAGTGCGTAATTTCGTCTCCTGCTGCTCCAGCGTGCGCAACCGTACCTCGCCCGCGGCCAGCCGCTTTTCGACGTCGCGCAGCTTGCCGGCGGTGTCGAGCAGGGCCTGATTGAACTTGCGGCGATCGTTGCCGAGCGACTCGATCTCCTGCCGCAGCTTCTTCTCGTTCTCGGCGGCCTTGCGCTGGTCGGCGCGCGCCGCCTGCAATTCCTGTTCGCGCTGCTTGAGCAGGTCGGCGCCGGCGCCGCCCTTCGGCGCCTGCGCCTGCAGGGGCGACATAGCCAGTGGTCCGGCCAGCGTCAGCGCGACGGCCAGCGTCGCGGGCCTGTGCCGCCGCGGCAGGTCTCGGAGCGTGGGGGACAGCATCAGGCTCTCGTTCCAGCCTCAGTGAAGCAAGTCTCGCGCCATCCGGTGGCGGGATTAAGACCGTCAGGCCCGGTGGTAGGGGTGCCCGGACAGAATCGTGGCTGCCCGGTAAATCTGTTCCAGCAGCATGATCCGCACAAGCTGATGCGGCCAGGTGGCGAGTCCGAAGGAGAGTTTCAGCTTCGCCGCGGCCCGGAGGCTGTCGGCGAGGCCGTCCGCCCCGCCGACGATGAAGACCAGCGCGTGGATGCCGCCCGCCCGCCAGCCCTGGATCTTCTCGGCCAGAGCCACGCTGCCCAGATTCTCGCCGCGCTCGTCGAGGATCACGGTGACCGCGCCCGCGGGAATTACGTTCGCGATGGCGATGGATTCCTCCGTGCGGCGCTTGTCGATTTCGGCGGCGCGGCTTTCCCTGATCTCGAGTATCTCGACATCGCGCCAGCCGAGCGAGCGGCCGGACTGCGCCGCGCGCTTGCGGTAGCGCTCCGCGAGTGCGCCTTCGGCATCCTTCAGGCGGCCGACCGCGAGCACCACGACCCGCATCTCCGCCTCCCGCGATCAGCTCGCGCGCCGCCCCGCCGGACGGCCCGGCTCCCACATCTTTTCGAGATTGTAGAAGTCGCGCACTTCGGGTCGGAAGACATGCACGATCACATCGCCCGCATCGATCAGCACCCAGTCGCAATGCGGCTGGCCCTCGACGCGCAGGCCCTTCATGCCGGCTTCGCCGAGCGCCTCCACCACGTTGTCCGCGATCGAGCCGACATGCCGGCTGGAGCGGCCGGAGGCCACAACCATCCTGTCCGCGATCGAGGATTTTCTGCTGAGGTCGATGGTGACGATGTCCTCGGCCTTCATGTCTTCGAGGCTCTCAAGGACCGTTTGCAAGGTCTCTGCGGTACGCGCCTGCACCGCGGGGACGGCTTCGGGCTTCGCACGCGGGCGCGCCCGGGAGATGGTCGGTGTGGTCAGGGGCCCTTTCCTTTCAGTAATCCCGGTATTCCACGAGACTCAACGTCGCAAATGTAGTCACTGGCCGTTCATGGTTTCAACTCCCGCCGGTTCCTTTTTTCGCAAGGCGGTGGAGGAGAGGTCGGATTTCACCCCGTGCAGGTAGACCCAGGCCGGCGGCGCGTGCCCGGCCAGCGCGCGCGCCTGCGCTTCCGGCAGCCGGGCGCGGGCGAAGGCATGCGCGGCGGGCCCCGAAGTCGCGGTCAGGCTGAGGCCGCCGCGATCGACCACCGCGATCGGGACGGTCATGAAAAT
>JBFWWQ010000344.1:0-3392 GCA_050246095.1 Pseudorhodoplanes sp. | reverse complement strand
TCGGTCATCGGACCCAACGGGTCCGGCAAGAGTACGGTATTCAACGCGATTTCCGGCCTGGTCGAGATGCAGGCCGGTGCGATTGCGATCGACGGCACCGACATCGTGCCGAAATCGGCGACTGAGCGTGTGCAGGCGGGCCTCGCGCGCACGTTCCAGACCCCGCGTTTCGATCCCCAGATCGACGTGCGGACGGCCGTCACCTGCGGCTTCTATCCGCGGCTGCGCGCGCAACTGCTTTCCAGCATGCTGCGCACGCCCGCGATCCGGCGCGACGAGCGCGAAGCGCATGCGGAATACGAGTCGATCGCGCGCGCGATGGGGCTGTTCGATCTGTCCGACGTCTCGCTCGGCGAATTGCCGATGGGACAGATCCGCCTGGTTGAGGTCGCGCGCGCGATCGCCGCGAAGCCCCGCTACCTGCTGCTCGACGAACCGGCGGCGGGCCTGTCGTCCGCCGAACAGGATATTCTGGCGGCGACCATCCGCGCCATGGCCCGCAAGGGGATCGGCGTGCTGCTGGTCGAACACAATTTTGAGCTGGTGAAGAATCTTGCCGAGCACGTGGTCGTGCTCAATCGCGGAAAGCTGCTGGCCGAGGGACCGGCCGACGCGATCGCGAAGGACCCGCAGGTCATCAACATCTATCTCGGCGCAGAGGCGAACAAGGCGGCGTGAGCCGCGTCGCCGAGCGCCCGCGCAGCCCAGGGAAGGAAACGGCAATGAAGAGCTTTCGCATCGAAACCTATGGGAACGCGCTGAAGGAATTCAGCACCGACGCGCCGGCACCGCAGGGCACCGAGATTCTGCTTAAAGTACGGGCTGCCGGCGTCTGCCATACCGATTTGCACATCTGGGACGGCGGCTACGACATGGGCAGCGGCAAGATGCTGAAGATGGCCGACCGCGGCCAGCAGCTACCGCACACGATGGGGCATGAGACCGTCGGCGAGGTCGTGTCGTTCGGTCCGCAATGCACCGAGGTCAAGCCGGGCGACGTGCGGCTGATCTATCCCTGGATCGGCTGCGGCGAATGTGCCGTGTGCCGCGCCGACACCGAGCAGCTCTGCCCGTCGCCGCGCTATCTCGGCGTCTTCCGGCACGGCGGCTATGCCGATCACATCCTGGTGCCGCATCCGCGCTATCTCGTCGACATCGGCTCGCTGTCGCCGGAGCAGGCGGCACCCTATGCCTGTTCCGGGCTGACCGCCTTCTCGGCGTTGAAGAAGCTGGGCAGGGAGCGGCTGGCGGAGCCGATCCTGATTGTCGGTGCCGGCGGGCTCGGCTTGATGTGCCTGTCGCTGCTGCGCGCCATGAGCGGGCGCGGCGCCATTGTCGCGGATATCGACCCGGTCAAGCGCGAGGCGGCGAAGGCCGCCGGGGCGCTGGCCGTCGTCGATGCCGGGGCGGCGGACGCTGCCGCGCAGGTTGCAAAGGCGGCCGGCGGCCCGCTCTGGTCGGTCATCGATTTTGTCGGTGGGCCCAGCTCCTGGGGCCTCGCGCTCGCCACCCTGAGCAAGGGCGGGTATTATGTGATGGTGGGGCTGTATGGGGGCGAGACCATGCTGTCGCTGCCGGCAATTCCGCTGCGGGCGCTGACCGTATTCGGCTCCTTTGTCGGTAGCCGGCCGGAATTGAAGGAGTTGCTGGCGCTCGCCAATACCGGCAAGATTCAGCCGATCCCGATCACCAAACGACCATTGAGGGAAGTGAATGACGCGCTGCTCGATCTCCGCAACGGTAAGCAGGTGGGGCGCGCGATCTTGATCCCTTGACGGGATCGGCATGCACCGGCGACGTGCCGGAACGGACAGGGCCAGCAATCGGGGGTCATAAACTGCTGCAACGGTGTCGCGCTTCGCTGGCTACAAAGAACACCGCAGGCAAGCAAACGCACAGCTACGGGAGAACGTAGACCATGAAGCGACGCAGTTTTCTGAAGGGCGCAGGCCTCGGCGTGATCGGTGCATCCATCGCCGCGCCCGCAATCGCGCAGTCGTCCGAAGTCAAGTGGCGCATGGCCATGAGCTGGCCGAAGAGCCTGGACATTCTGTACGGCTCCGCCGCCGCGTTATGCGAGCGGGTCGGGCAGCTCACCGACGGCAAGTTCCAGATTCAGCCGTTTGCGGGCGGCGAGATCGTGCCGCCGCTGCAGGTATTCGATGCGGCCGCGAACAACACGGTGGAATGCTCGCACACGCTGAGCTCGTATTTCTTCGGCAAGAACACCGCCTATTCCTTCGACAGCGGGTTGCCGTTCGGCCTCAACACGCGCCAGCAGGCGGCCTGGATGTATTACGGCGGCGGGCTGGAAGCGACGCGCGAATTGTTCGCCAAGGCCGGCCTGGTCAACGTCCCCGTCGGCAATGTCGGCGTGCAGATGGGCGGCTGGTTCCGCAAGGAGATCAACAATCTCGACGACCTGAAGGGATTGAAATTCCGCGTCGGCGGCCTCGGCGGCGTGGTGTTCGCCAAGCTCGGTGTCGTCCCGCAGCAGATTCCGGCTTCGGAAATCTATCCCGCGCTCGAACGCGGCACCATCGATGCGGCGGAATGGGTCGGCCCGCATGACGACGAGAAGCTCGGCCTCTACAAGGTCGCGAAGTTCTACTATACGCCTGGCTGGTGGGAAGGCAGCGCGCAGATCACGTCGCTGGTCAACAAGGGAGCGTGGGACGGCCTGCCGGCCGCCTACCGTCTCGCCTTCGAAACCGCCGCGCGCGAACAGATGCTGCTGATGGTGGCAAGCTACGACGCCAAGAATCCGGACGCGATGAAGCGTCTGATCGCGAACGGGGCGGTGCTGAAATCCTTCCCCCGCGCGGTGCTGGAAGCCGCCTACAAGGCCAGCGTCCAGACTTCCGACGAACTCGCGGACAAGAATCCGGACTTCAAGAAGATTTACGACTCCTGGCGCAAGTTCAACGACGACTCGAATTCCTGGTTCCGGGTCGCCGAATACTCGCTCGATACCGCCCGCTTCACGCTGCGGCCGTAAGAGCGCACGATACGACGCACGGCGATCGCGGCCGGGACATCCCGGCCGCGACGCTTTCGGGCGTGCGGGAAAAGCGCGGTCAGATGATCGAGGAATGGTGCTCGACGGTATCCTGCATGCCGGCGACCAGGACCTTCAGCGCCCATTCCAGATTCTCGATCTTTTCCGGCGCGCCGATCGATACCCGCAACCCGCAGATCAGGTTCTGATCGACGATCGGGGCGGACATCGGCGTGGTGATCACGCCGTGCCGGCGCGCGTAATTGGTGGTGCGGGCGACGTCCTCCGGCGACATGCCGATCCAGATGTGAAAGCTGGGTCTTTGGTTCGACGGCAGCGCGGAGCCGAGAATGGTCTTGGCGATCTGCGTACGGCGCGCCGCCTCTTCGCGCAT
>JBFWWQ010000343.1:0-3409 GCA_050246095.1 Pseudorhodoplanes sp. | reverse complement strand
AACCCTCTCCCCACAGGGGAGAGGGAATCCACCTTCACCGCCATAGCATCGTGCTTCCGGCATTAAGATTCTAGAGCATTTTCGAGCGAAGTGGGTACCGGTTCGCGTCAAGAAAATGCGATCAAATAAAAGAATCTAAAGCACGTTCCGATTCCATGTAAAACGAACGTGCTTTAGCGCTCCGTCAGCTTCAGCTCGATGCGCCGGTTGCGGCGGTAAGCCTCTTCCGTCGAACCGGGCTCGATCGGCTGGTATTCGCCGAATCCCGCCGCCACCAGGCGCTGCGCGGGGATGCCCTTGCCGATCAGGTATTGCACCACGGCGATGGCGCGCGCGGCGGAGAGCTCCCAGTTGGAGGGGAACTGGAAATTGGCGATCGGCCGCACGTCGGTATGGCCGTCGACGCGCAGCACCCAGGGAATGTCGGCGGGAATCTGCCGGTTGAGCTCGAGCAGCGCGCCCGCGAGCTTGTCGATCTCGACCAGGCCCTCCGGCCGGATCACCGCCTGGCCGGGATCGAAGAACACCTCCGACTGGAACACGAAGCGGTCGCCGACCACGCGGATGTCGGGTCGGTTGCCGAGAATGGCGCGCAGCCGTCCGAAGAAGTCGGAGCGGTAGCGCTGCAATTCCTGCACGCGCTGCGCGAGCGCGACGTTGAGCCGCGCCCCGAGATCGGCGATGCGCGACTGGGAATCCTTCTCGCGACTCTCGGACGCCTGCAGCGCCTCCTCGATGGCGGCGAGCTGCCGGCGCAGCGCGAGAATCTGCTGGTTGAGGATTTCGACCTGCGCCAGCGCGCGCGCGGTCACGGATTTCTCCTTGTCGAGGGCGGTCGACAATTCGCCGACGCGGCTCTGCGCGCCGGCCGCGCCGGCCCCGCCGGCGCCCTCATAGAGGCCGCGATAGCGGTCGCGCTCGGCTTCCGTCACCTCCAGGTTGGAGCGGAAGGTGGAAAGCAGTTCCTCGAGATTGGTCTTGCTGCCGCGCTCCAGCGAAAGCAGCTCGGTGAGCTGCGCGATCTGCGCGTTCAGACGCGAAAGCGCGGTGTCCTTGTTGGTCATCTCCTGCGCGAGGAAGAACTGCATCACCGCAAACACGGTGAGCAGGAAGATGATGCCGAGGACGAGCGTGGAAAGGGCGTCGACGAAGCCCGGCCAGTAATCGACCGCGCGATCGCGCCTGCCGCGTGCCAGCGCCATCTCAGGTGCGCTCCCGCGACAGCACCTCCAGCACGCGCTTCATCTCGCGGTGCTGTTCGGCCTGCGCCTCCGCCCAGTCGCGGATCATCTGCTGCTCGCTGCGCATGTGCTGCACCAGGCCCTGGATCGCTTCCGCCAGATTGGCCATGGCGCTGGTCGCCGCGCGGTTGCCGCCGCTTTCGGCGACCGCCTCGCGCAGCCGGTCCATCGCGCTCTTCAGTTCGCCGCTCATCGCCGGCTGAACGGCGCCGGTCTCCGCGACCGCCGCCGCGGGCGCGCCGATATCGCTGACCGTGGTGGACAGCCAGTCCTCCAGGTCGGTGTAGAACCGGTTCTGCGCCTGGCTGGTCTGCAGGTCGAGAAAGCCCAGCACCAGCGAGCCGGCCAGCCCGAACAGCGAGGACGAGAACGAGATGCCCATGCCGCCGAGCGG
This sequence comes from Pseudorhodoplanes sp., assembly GCA_050246095.1. Classification (GTDB taxonomy): domain Bacteria; phylum Pseudomonadota; class Alphaproteobacteria; order Rhizobiales; family Xanthobacteraceae; genus Pseudorhodoplanes. The sequence continues at coordinate 1,774 of JBFWWQ010000343.1, read as the reverse complement.
CGCCGCCAGTCCTTCCTTCAATCCCTCGAACATGGAGGCGGCATCGCCCCCGGGCTTCAGCCCCTCGAGCACGCGGCCGACCGAACCCACGGTCTCGATCAGGCCCCAGAAGGTGCCGAGCAGCCCGAGGAAAATCAGCAGTCCGGTCATGTAGCGCGACAGATCGCGCGCCTCGTCCAGGCGCATCGCGATCGAATCCAGGATGCTGCGCATGGTCTGCGAGGAGATCGCCATGCGGCCGACCCGGTCGCCGAGGATGGCGGCCATCGGCGCCAGCAGCACCGGCGGGCGCTCGACCGCGATGCCGGGATCGGCGAGCCGGAAGCCGTTGACCCAATGCACCTCGCGGAACAGCCGCAGCACCTGCCGGAACGAGAGCAGGATACCGATCAGGAGCACGCCGAGAATGAGCCCGTTCAGCCCGGGATTGGCCATGAAGGCGAGCAGGACCTGCTTGTACAGGATGAAGGCGAGCAGCCCGCACAGGATCAGGAACACCAGCATCCGCAACAGGAAAATGCGGGGCGAGGAGAGCTTGAACGGGTCGACGTCGCGCGCCATGCGGGGTCTATCCTGTGCGCCAATGACCGCAATATGGCACAGCCCGGCGGAAAGAGAAGTTGCGCGGCGGGCGCCGTCGCCGGCGCAGCGCGGGGGAGGGCGGCGCCGGAACCGCCGGCGCCGCCGCCGGCCGCCGCTCAGGCCGCGCGCGCGCTCTTGAGAAGCTTGAGCAATTCCGCCTGCAGCGCCTCGTTGCCGGCGCAGATATGGCGCTTGGCGAACATCGAATCGGCGCCGTCGAGATCGGTGACGAAGCCGCCGGCCTCGCGCACCAGCAGCGTGCCCGCCGCCATGTCCCAGGGCGACAGGTTGCGCTCCCAATAGATGTCGAATCGCCCCGCCGCGATATAGGCGAGATCGAGCGCGGCTGCGCCGAACCGCCGCAATCCGGCGACCTTCTCCTGCACGATCGCGAACTCGTTGCGGAATTCCTCCAGCCCGCCTCGGCCGAGATGCGGCAGGCCGCAGGACACGACGGCGTCGCTCATGTTCTTGCGGCCGGCGACGCGCAGGCGCTGGTCGTTGAGGAAGGCGCCCTTGCCGCGTTCGGCGAGGAACATCTCGTCGCTGATCGGATTGTAGACGAGACCCGCGACCAGAATGTTCTCGCGTTCGAGTCCGATCGAGATGGCGAAATGCGGGATGCCGTGCAGGAAATTCGTGGTGCCGTCGAGCGGATCGACGATCCAGGTATGGGTCTTGTCCGGGCCCTCGATCCGGCCACCTTCCTCGCCGAGGAACGAATAGCCGGGACGCGCGGCGAGCAGTTCCTCGCGCAGCGTCTCCTCCGCCCGGCGGTCGGCGGCGGAGACGAAATTCGCCGGCCCCTTGAGCGAGACCTGCAGCTTCTCCACCTCGCCGAAGTCGCGCGCCAGCCCGCGCGCGGCCTTGCGCGCGGCCTTGATCATGACGTTGAGCAGGGCGGAGTGGAGCATGCAGCCGCGGACGCCGTGACCCTCTCCCCTTGCGGGAGAGGGTGGTCGATTCGAGCAAAGCGAGAATCGACCGGGTGAGGGGTTATCGAAGGCGAGGGCATTACCCCTCACCCGGCTCGGACCTCGCTTCGCTTGGTCCTCGCCACCCTCTCCCGCAAGGGAAGAGGGTAAGAATCGCGGTTATTCCGCGCGGCGGATATAGGTCACTTCGTTGGTGTCGACGACGACCTTCTCGCCGGTGGTGATGAAAGGCGGCACCATGACGCGCAGGCCGTTTT
>JBFWWQ010000342.1:0-3413 GCA_050246095.1 Pseudorhodoplanes sp. | reverse complement strand
GAGATTGTTGCCGAGCACGTAGAACGAGCTGTCGGTGAGCGGATTGACGTTGGCGATCTCGGGATCGCCGATGACGATCTCGTAGAACGGCGTCGACGTGCGCAGCGTCTGCGGCTTGCCCTTGGCGACGCTGATCTGCGTCGTCTTTTCCGACGACACCTTGATCACGCGGCTCGCCGCCGAAGCCTCGACGGAGGGCAGCAGCGCAGCCAGCGCAATCGCCAGCGCGGCGGCCCGTGGCAGGCCAAGCGGCGGCCGCCATTTCAATCCCGAAATCAACCCAAACATCGTCCCCCAACGATGCCGCCGTTCAGCGGTCGTCGCTCCCCTTTTCCGACATCACCTGATAGGTCTGCGGGTCGAGCCCGCGCGTCACGATCACCGTCTTCAGCACCGGCTCGTCCGGCTCCGCGGCGGTCTCGCCGATGGACGCGACCGCCTCGTCGGCGACCGGCGCGATCATTTCGCCGACCGAACCGCCAAAGGCGGAAATCGTGGTCAGGCCCGCGCCGGAGGCGCCGTCGCCGCCGGCAGCCCGAAGCGACAGCGACAGCACCCCGACATTGCGGGCGAGCGCCACTTTCTGCGCGCCCTCCGCGGTCACTTCTATGGTGACCGAACTGACGACCTGCGGACCGGTCTGGCGCTCATCGGCGCCCTGCCCGACGGTCAACACCTTGGCGTTCTCGACCACGATCTCGGTGGCGATCGAAGAGCCCGAGGCGCCCTCTGCGTTCCTGGCCACTTCCTCGATCGCGCCGGCGTCGCGCGTCAGCACGACGTCGACGCGGTCGCCCGGCGCGACGAAGCCGCCGACGCCGGCGATCTCGTCGGTCTTGATGGTGACGGCGCGCATGCCCGGCGTGAGCAGGTTGGAGAGCGTGGCCCGCCCGTTCGGGCCGGACAGCTTGGCGAGTAGCACCGGCTCGTTCGGCTCGATCGGCGACAGCACGACGCGCGAGCCGGCGCCCAGCAATTCGTCGATCCTCGCGAAGGCGCCGGCGGGAAGCGATTCCTGCGGCCAGGGGATTTCGGTCAGCTGGCCCCGGTCGATCTCCATGCCGAAGCGCAGCGGCGCGCTGGCGACGACGATGGTCTTGAATTCGACGGCGGGCGCGGCCGGCTCGACCCGCACCTCGCGCACCACTTCCTGGCTGCGCGCGCTCGCCTGGCTCTTCAGCCAGATATCCGCGACGAAGATCGACAATGCGCCGAACACGGCGGCAATGCCGATCATGGTGATCGCTTTACGATTCAACGCGCCCAGGCCCCGTTCGTCTTTTTTAGCTCTTGCTTGTGGAGGCTAAGGGCGAGACCTGAACAATCCGGCAGGGGAATCGCGCAAATTTGACTGAATCCGGAAGTTTCGCTTATCGAGAAACCGATCACCTGCCCGGGCGCAAAGTTGAACGTAACGGGAACCAGCCCTGTCACGCGACAGGCGTTCCGTGGCAGTATGGCAGACGATTCGGCGGACTTTCCTGATGGATGACAGCAACGACCTTTTCGGCAATTTCGACAAGCCGGCGACGCCGGTGCGCGGGGTCGCGCGTGCGGCGGATCCGATCGTGCGCGCCGCCAGGAAGGCGCCTGTCGCGAAGGACGGCAGCGAAGGCTATGACGCCAGCCACATCGAGGTGCTGGAAGGGCTGGAGCCGGTGCGCCGCCGACCCGGCATGTATATCGGCGGCACCGACGAGAAGGCGCTGCACCACCTCTTCGCCGAAGTCATCGACAATTCGATGGACGAGGCGGTGGCCGGCCACGCCACCTTCATCGACATCGAACTGGCGGCGGACGGTTTCCTGACCGTCACCGACAATGGCCGCGGCATCCCGGTCGATCCGCATCCGAAGTTCAAGAACAAGTCGGCGCTCGAGGTCATCATGACCACGCTGCATTCCGGCGGAAAGTTCGACTCGAAGGTCTACGAGACCTCCGGCGGCCTGCACGGCGTCGGCGTCTCGGTGGTCAACGCTCTGTCGGACGAACTCGAGGTCGAGGTGGCGCGCGGCCGCCAGCTCTATCGCCAGCGTTTTTCGCGCGGCAAGCCGCTCGGGCCGCTGGAACAGCTTGGCGAGGTGCACAACCGCCGCGGCACGCGCACGCGCTTCCATCCCGACGCCGACATTTTCGGCAAGGGCGCGAAATTCGATCCGGCGCGGCTCTACCGCATGGCCCGCTCGAAGGCGTATCTCTTCGGCGGCGTCGAGATCCGCTGGTCCTGCGAGCCTTCGCTGCTGAAGGAAAAGGATGCGACCCCGGCCAAGGCGGTGTTCCATTTCCCCGGCGGGCTGAAGGACTACCTCACCGCCTCGCTCGGCGACGAGATGCAGGTCACGCGCGAGGTCTTCTCCGGCAAGAGCGAGAAGCAGGGCGGCCACGGCTCGGTCGAGTGGGCGGTGACGTGGTTCGGCGGCGACGGCTTCGTCAATTCCTACTGCAACACCATCCCGACCGGCGAAGGCGGCACGCACGAGGCGGGTTTCCGCAACGCGCTCACGCGCGGGCTGAAGGCGCATGCCGAACTCACCGGCAACAAGCGCGCGTCGATCGTCACCAGCGAGGACGTGATGATCTCCGCCGCCGGCATGCTGTCCGTCTTCATCCGCGAGCCGGAATTCGTCGGCCAGACGAAGGACCGGCTGGCCACGATCGAGGCGCAGCGCATCGTCGAGACGGCGCTGCGCGATCCCTTCGACCACTGGCTCGCCGACAACCCGCAGGAAGCCTCGAAGCTGCTCGACTGGGTGATCGAGCGCGCCGACGAGCGCGTGCGGCGCCGGCAGGAGAAGGAGGTCTCGCGCAAGACCGCGGTGCGCAAGCTGCGCCTGCCGGGCAAGCTCGCCGACTGCACGCAGAACGCCGCGGCCGGCGCGGAAATCTTCATCGTCGAGGGAGACTCGGCCGGCGGCTCGGCCAAGCAGGCGCGCGACCGCGCCAAACAGGCGGTGCTGCCGCTGCGCGGCAAGATCCTCAACGTCGCCAGCGCCGGGCACGACAAGCTGACCGCCAACCAGCAGATCGCCGACCTGATCCAGGCGCTCGGCTGCGGCACCCGCTCGAAATACCGCGAGGACGATCTGCGCTACGACCGCGTGATCATCATGACCGACGCCGACGTCGACGGCGCGCACATCGCCTCGCTGCTCATCACCTTCTTCTACCAGGAGATGCCGGAACTGATCCGCGGCGGTCACCTCTACCTCGCCGTGCCGCCGCTCTACCGCATCAGCCAGGGCGGCAAGACCATGTATGCGCGCAACGACGCGCACAAGGACGAGCTCATGAAGAAGGAGTTCACCGGGCGCGGCAAGGTCGAGATCGGCCGCTTCAAGGGCCTCGGCGAGATGCGCGCCAGCCAGCTCAAGGAAACCACGATGGACCCGAAGCTGCGCACGCTGCTCAGGGTG
>JBFWWQ010000341.1:0-3426 GCA_050246095.1 Pseudorhodoplanes sp. | reverse complement strand
CATGTCGGAAAATTCCTCGAGCCGGTGCCGGTCGAGGACGCGAATTTCCAGGCTTTGCTGCGGCTGGTCGGGGAGGGTCGCACCTATGTGAAGCTCGCCGCGCCCTACGAGACCTCGAAGCTCGGCCCGCCCACCTACGACGATGTCGGCGCGCTGGCAAAGGCGCTGGTGCGCGCGGCGCCCGAGCGCATGCTCTGGGCCAGCAATTTCCCGCACCCTTCGGCGCCGGCGGACAACAAGCCGGACGACGCCTTGCTGCTCGACATGCTGCTCGACTGGGTCCCGGACGAGGCGACCCGGCGCAAAATCCTGGCCGACAACCCGGCCCGGCTCTACGGATTCTGAGGAGGCCCGATGGACAATCCAAAAAACAACCTGAAGCATGCGCTTGCCGCCGGCAAGCCGCAGATCGGCCTGTGGGCCAGTCTGTCCTCGAACTATACCGCCGAAGCGGTTGCCGGCGCCGGCTTCGACTGGCTGGTCGTGGACACCGAGCATTCGCCGGCCGACATGGAAAACGTCATGGGCCAGCTGCAGGCGATCGCCCGCTATCCCACGACGCCGATCGTGCGCGTGCCGTGGAGCGACATGGTCACGATCAAGCGCTATCTCGACATCGGCATCCAGAGTCTGCTGATCCCGCAGATCAACACGGTGGATGAGGCGCGCCAGGCCGTCGCCTATACGCGCTATCCGCCGGCCGGCGTGCGCGGGGTGGCGGCGGCGACGCGCGCCACCGGGTTCGGGCGCATCAAGAACTATTTCAAGATCGCGCACGAGGAGATCTGCACGATCGTGCAGGCGGAGACCAGGGAAGCGCTGGACAATATCGAGACCATCGCCGCAGTCGAGGGCGTCGACTGCATCTTCATCGGTCCGGGCGACCTGCATGCCTCGCTCGGTTATCCGGGCGAACGCTCGCACAAGGACGTGATGCCGATGATCGACGATGCCGTCCGCCGCATCGTCAAGACCGGCAAGGCACCGGGCATTCTCGCCGACAGCGAGGAGAATGCGCGGCGCTGGCTCGGCCTCGGCGCGCTGGTCGTGGGCGTGGGCTCCGATGTCGGGCTGCTCGCGCGCGCGGCGGATGCGCTGGCCGCGCGGTTCAAGGCATGAGCGCCTACGCGGCGCCTTCCTTGATCTCGGTGCGGGTGATTTCGGAGAGCGGGGCTTCCAGTTCGTAGCGGAAGCCCGGCGCTTCGTAATGCGCCGTCCCGCGGCCGGCGAGATCGCGCGGGGCGATGCGTTTCACCAGCAATTCGCCGAAGCCGCGATGCGTCGGGGCCCGGGTGTCGGGCCCGCCCGATTCCTGCCATTGCAGACGGAACACCGGCTCGCCTTCGCCGCGCTCCACCTGCCAGCTCAGCCGCACCTTGCCGCCGCGCACCGACAGCGCGCCGTGCTTGACCGCGTTGGTGGCGAGCTCGTGCAGCAGCAGCGCGATGGTCTGCGCCGCGCGCGCGCTCAGCGAAAGGTCCGGACCGACCGTCTCGATCCGCTCGGAGAACGGCAGGATGTCCTCGGTGATCAGGCTGCGGATGCCGATATTCTTCCAGTCGCTTGCGGTCAGCAGCGTCATCGCATTGGCCAGCGCCTGCAGCCGGCCTTCGCAGGTCTTCTGCACGATCGGCAAACTGGCGCCCGCCGTGAAGCTGAGCCGCACGATCGCCTGCGCCACCGACATGACGTTGCGCACGCGATGATTGAGTTCGTGGATCAGCACCTTCAGCCGGTCTTCCGCCGAGCGCCGGTTGCGCACCTCGCGCGCCAGCGCGCCGGTGCGGTTGGCCATGAAGCCGAGCAGCGTGACGGCGGTCGCGGTGAGCAGCAGCCCGATGCTGGCAATGCCGACGCCGCGCCAGAACCCCTCATAGCCGAGATCGCGCGGGACCGCGTAGACGACGCGCAGCGGCCGCCCGCCGAACATCGTTTCGCGTTCGATCTCCGTCGCGGCGACAGGCACCGCGCCGTCGCTGCCGGCGGCGCTATAGATCGGCTCGGCCGTATTGCCTTGATAGACGCGCAGGCTCACGGCGTGGTTGAGCGGTGCCGCCGCGACCGCCGTGCGGAAAAGACTTTCGACCTGGTATCCGAATCCCATCACGCCGCGGAAGCGACCGTCGGAAAAGACCGGCGCGTAAAGCAGGATCGCGTTGCTGTTCGGCGACTGGACGAGGGGCAGCGGGTCGGTGCGAACGACATCCTTGCTGTCGCGCGCCCGTTCGATCGCCGCCAGGCGGTCGGGAAAGGCGCCGGCATCAACGCCAAGGACGAAGCGGTTCTTCGGCGGCACGATGTCGAGGATGGGATAGAGCGGCCGGTTCAGGCCCTCCGGCACCACCCGGAGGCCGCCGGGCCCCTGGAATTGCGGATCGCTCACCCCGGATTCGGCAAGCGAGCGCAGCGCTTCGCCGGCGCGTGATGCCGGCGTTTCGGGCAGCCAGCCGGCGGTGGCGATCTCCGGCGCCAGCGCGATCACGTGCTCGCCGAAGCGCCCGAGCGGCCGCGGCGCCGACAGCGGCGGCGGATCGAACAGGCTGGCCACGATGCCCGCGAGATTCTCGCGCGCGGCGAGATGGTCGGCCAGCTTGCCGAAATGCACATCGATCGCATCCGTCATGCGCAGCCGTTCCAGCGCGCGGTACTGACCGGCCTCCCGCTGCCCGGTATAGAGCGAGAGCAGGACTCCGCCCGCCGCCAGCAGCAGCAGCACGACGACGGCGCCGCGCGGCAGGCCCAATTTGCGGCTGTGATCACGCGAGAACATCATGCTTGCATTGTTCTTGCATTGCCGGATGCGCGGGCTGGAATAATACGGCAACGCGAGGCAGATTTGTCCAGCAGACGGGGTGCGGCCGCCGGGACGGTGGCGCGCGAGAGGGATGACGGACGATGCGGGTAGGGACGGGGATCGCGATCGGTTGGCTCCTGTGCGGCAGCCTGTCGCAGGCCGGCGCGCAGGAGCTGACCGGTGCGCTGAAGAAGATCAAGGCGACCGGGACGATCACGCTCGGTCACCGCGAATCTTCGGTGCCGTTCTCCTATTACGACGGCAAGCAGCGCGCGGTCGGCTACGCCATGGACCTGTGCGGTCGCGTCGTGGAGGCGGTGAAGCAGGAGCTGAAGCTGACCAAGCTCGATGTGCGCCTGATCCCGGTCACGCCGGCCAACCGCATCGCGCTGGTCGCGAGCGGCGCCATCGACATGGAGTGCGGTTCGACCACCAACACCGTCGAGCGGCAACGTCGCGTGGCTTTCTCGGTCACGCATTACATCGCCGGCAACCGTTTCGTCGTCAAGGCGCACAGCAATCTCGCCTCGCTCGACGACCTGGCGGGCAAGACGGTGGTGTCCACCGCCGGCACCACCAGCATCCATCAGCTCGCCGAACTGAATGCCAGGAAGGGTTACGGCATGACGATC
>JBFWWQ010000340.1:0-3447 GCA_050246095.1 Pseudorhodoplanes sp. | reverse complement strand
CCGGGCTTGGGTTCGTAGCCGGCGGCGTCCGCAAAGGCGCGGGCGGCGGGGTCGAGCTGCATCCGGGTCTGCGGCCACGAGGCGCTGCTGACGAACCAGATCGGGATGGCGTCGGGGGTGGCGGTGCCGAAGGCGGGGTGCATGCGGTGCCCCTAAAGCGGGATGAGTGCAGGTTGAATCGGGCGGGGGGCACCGCCTTTCACCTCTCCCTTAGGGAGAGGTCGCCCGCAACGCGGGCGGGTGAGGGGTTATGGTGTATCGCTGCGCTTTGATCCCCCCTCACCCTAACCCTCTCCCCAAAGGGGAGAGGGAACCGACCGTTGTAGTAGCGACATCATCGCCTCACACCGGCGCATCACACCCTAGCATGAAGCCGGGCGGCCATCACCTCTCGCCGCCGGGGGGAGGGGTAACCGGTTAACCCTCCATTAGGGTTAACCAACTATTGATGCCGGCAGGCGGGCCGATGCCGCCTGCAGCCGAGTGAACAATCCATGAGCAAATCCTCGCGGACGCGGCTCCTGACGACGGCGGCCTTCGCCGCGCTTTCCCTGTCCGTCGCCGGCTGCGCCAGCCGGGGCACCGATATCACCGGCACCGCCGCGGCGCCTGTGGCCTATAGCGAGGCCGACTGGCGGCGCGAAATCGACGTCTGGGGCGAGCGCTACCGGAAGAATCCCGGCGATGCGGAGGCGGCGATGCGTTACGCCGCCGCGCTGCGGGCGACCGGCCAGCGGGCGCAGGCGGTGGCCGTGCTGGAATCGGCCTCCATCGCCAATCCGAAGAACAACGCTCTGCTCGGCGCCTATGGCCGGGCCTTGGCCGATGTCGGCCGCCACAAGCAGGCGCTCGACGTGCTCTCCCGCGCGCATACCCCCGACCAGCCGGACTGGCGCATCCTGTCGGCGCAGGGCGCCGTGCTCGACCAGATGGGCCGGCACGAGGACGCGCAGCGCCACTATGCCACCGCGCTCAACATCGTGCCGGACGAGCCGTCGGTCTTGTCCAATCTCGGCCTGTCCTACGCGCTCGGCAAGGACCTGCCGCGCGCCGAGCAGACCTTGCGGCGCGCCAGCGAGAACCGGGCGGCGGAGCCGCGCGTGCGGCAGAATCTGGCGCTGGTGGTCGGCCTGCAGGGGCGCTTTGCGGAGGCCGAGGCGATCGCGCGCGGCGACCTGTCGAGCGAGGAGGCGGCGGCGAACGTCGCCTATCTGCGGCAGATGCTGGCGCAGAAGGACATCAAGAAGATCAGCAGCGCCGACGGCGCGCTCAAGCAGTCCGGCCGCATCTGAGGCGCGCCTTGCCGCGCGCACCCTCGCCATCGGCGGACGGGGCCGTCACTGCACGGCCATGACGCGGATCACCGCCGGGCCGAGAATGACCACGAACAGCACCGGCAGGAAGAACAGGATCATCGGCACGGTGAGCTTGGGCGGCAGCGCGGCCGCCTTCTTCTCGGCCTCCGACATGCGCATGTCGCGGTTTTCCTGCGCCAGCACGCGCAGCGTCTGCGCCAGCGGCGTGCCGTAGCGTTCGGCCTGCTGCAGCGCGACGCAGACCGATTTCACGCCTTCCAGGTCGGTGCGCTTGGCGAGATTGTCGTAGGCCTGCCGGCGCTCCTGCAGATAGGACAATTCGGCGGTGGTGAGCGTGAGCTCCTCGGCCAGCGGGATCGACTGCGAGCCGATTTCCTGCGCCACGCGCTTGAACGCGGCCTCGATCGACATACCGGATTCCACGCAGATCAGCAGCAGGTCGAGCGCGTCGGGAAACGCGCGCTTGATCGAGAGCTGGCGGCGCTGGATCTTGTTCTTCAGGAACATCCACGGCAGATGCATGCCGATATAGGCGGCGAAGATGCAGATGCCGGTCTTGATCATCAGCGGCTGGTCGATCTTGACGATCACGAACAGGTAGAAGACGGCGAAGGCGACCGCGAGCACCGGCGTCACCATGCGGAAGAACAGATAGGCGATATACGGCGCCTCGCCGCGATAGCCGGCCTGCACCAGCTTGATCCGCGCCTCTTCCTGGCCGACCCATTTGCGCAGGTTGAAGCGCTCCACCGCCTGCTGCATGTATTGCTTGGGCGATTGCCGCAGCGCGACCTTCTCGCCGCGCGCCATCCGCTCGCGCTCGCGCTGGCGGATTTTCTCGCGCTCCTGCGCCACCGATTTCATGCGCTTGGGCAGCGCGTCGCCGGCCAGCAGCGGCATGGCGAGCGTGATCACGGTGGCACCCGCCGCCACCGCCGCGAACAGCATGGTGAGGAAGCGCGTGTCGTGCAGCTTGCTGATGATGAAATCGAACATCGCGCGGCCTGTCAGAAATCGAAATTGATCATCTTGCGCATGACCAGGACGCCCATGGTCATCCAGGTGACGCAGCCGACCAGCATCATCTGGCCCATCGGGTGGGTCCAGAGCAGCTCGATATAGTTCGGGCTGGTGATCCAGACGAGCATCATCACCGCGATCGGCAGCGCGCCGATGATCGCCGCCGAGGCTTTCGCCTCCATCGACATGGCGACGATCTTGGCCTTCATCTTCTTGCGGTCGCGCAGCACCTTCGAGAGGTTGCCCAGCGCTTCGGAGAGATTGCCGCCGGCCTTCTGCTGGATCGAGATGACGATGCCGAAGAAATTGGCCTCCGGCAGCGGCATGCGGTCGTAGAGCTTGGTGCAGGCTTCGCCGAGCGGGATGCCGATGGTCTGGGTTTCGAGAATGCGGCGGAACTCGCTCTTCAGCGGCTCCTGTCCTTCGGCCGCGATCATCTTCAGGCTGTCGAGCAGCGGCAGTCCGGATTTGATGCCGCGCACGATGACGTCGACCGCATCCGGAAATGCGTACAGGAACTTCTTCTCGCGCCGCTTCTTCAGGAAGCCGAGCAGCCAGTGCGGCACGCCGAAGGCGGCGGCGAAGCCTATTCCGGCCGCCGACATCATGCCCATGCCGCCGAGCAGCACGGCCAGAAACGCAAAAATCCCGAGCCCCGCCGAGATCAGGAAATACTGCCGCTTCGACCAGCTCAGCCCCGCCTGCTCGATGCGCGCGGCGAGCGGCGGGCGCTTTGCGGTCTTCTGCTTGGATTCGAGCTCCTTCAGCGTCTCCTCGACCTGGTCGCGGCGCGTGCGCTGGGTGGCGCGGGAGACGCGCGCGGCGGGAGCCTCGCTGCGCGCCACGTTCGCCTTGCGCCGCTCCATCTTGCGCTCGCCGGACAGGATCGGCAGCAGGAACACCCAGGCCAGCCCGCCGACCGCGACGGTGGCCAGGAAGGCGAGCGCCAGCGTCTGCATCTTCATCGCCGCGCCCTCACGCCGTCTCGCCGATCGCTTCCGCCGCGTCGAGCGCGGCGGCGAGGCGCTTTTCCTCGCCGTAATAGCGCGCGCGGTCCCAGAAGCGCGGCCGGCCGATGCCGGTGGAGCGGTGATGGCCGATCAGGTTGCCG
>JBFWWQ010000339.1:0-3451 GCA_050246095.1 Pseudorhodoplanes sp. | reverse complement strand
GAGAGATGGCTGGTGCCCTTGACCAGATTCTGCAGGAACAGATCGAAGGCGCGCTGCTCGGCTTCGCGGATCACAACCTGCAGACGGTAAATCTCCAGGCGCATGGCCTCGCCGATATCGTCGTTGATGCCCGCGCCGCCCGCGGCCTTCGACTTGTCCAGCATGACTACCCCGGCAGGATGCAGATGGTTGGGCCTTCGACCATCGTAGCAGGTGGATCGACGCACAAAAGCCCCTTCCGCCGGCCGCACAGGCACCGCACGTTCGGGGCAAGCCGGAAACACCCCCGCTACGAGGTCGTGCGCGGGCCGACCGTGCGCTCACGGTAGAGCAGATAGAGCCCGGACGCGATGACGACGGCCGCGCCCGAAATCGTCCAGGCATTCGGGATTTCGTTGAAGACCAGGAAGCCCAGCAGCGTCGTCCAGACGATCTGCGTGTAGATGAAGGGCGCCAGCGTCGAAGCCGGCGCAAGCCGGTGCCCCCGGATCAGCAGGTAATGCCCGAAGCTGCCGAACGCGCCGCAGACGAGCATCAGGAACACGATGAACAGGCTGTCCGGCGTCGTCCACACGAACGGCACGATAAACGACATTCCGACAGCACCGACGAGGTTGGAATAGAACAGCGTCGTCTCGCTGGAATCGTAGCGCGAGAGCACGCGCGTCGCGATCATGTAGAAGACGTAGCAGATGGTGCCGAGAACCGCGAGCAAGGCAGCCGGATGGATGCCGCCGGCCCCCGGCCGCGTCACCAGCAGCACGCCGGAAAAGCCGACCGCAATCGCGACCCAGCGCCGCCAGCCGATCCATTCGCCGAGCAGCGGCCCCGCCACCGCCGCGACCAGCAGCGGCGTCGAGAACATGATCGAGAGCACCTGATTGAGCTGCAGATAGTTGATCGCGTAGAAATTCGCCGCCGTCGAGCCGAGCAGCAGCGTCGAGCGCACGAATTGCAGGAACGGCTTCTTGGTGTGCAGCAGACCCGGCCGCGACAGCGGGTTAAACAGGAAGAAGGCGAGCACGAACGCGCTCATGTAGCGCGCCCAGATGGTCTGGAGCGTGTCCATGTGCATGTTGAGATATTTCGCGGTCGTATCGAGGCAGGAGAAGCATGCGAGCGCGGCGCACATCAGCGCAATGCCGGTCAGGCGGCCGCGCCGCACCTTCCGCTGCTGCTCGATGGCATATCGCTCTTCGTCGAGTTCCATTCTCAGTAGGTCGCGCGACCTCCCGAAATGTCGAACACCGCGCCGGTCGTGAACGAGCAATCGTCGGACGCGCAGAATGCGGCAAGCGCCGCGATCTCGTGCACCTCCACGAAGCGCGCGCGCGGGATTTTCGAGAGCATGTAGTCGATATGCTCCTTGGTCATCTGGTCGAAAATCGCGGTGCGGGCGGCGGCGGGAGTGAGGCAGTTGACCGAGATGTTGTGGCCTGCCAGTTCCTTGCCGAGCGACTTGGTCAGCGCGATGACGCCGGCCTTGGAGGCGGAATAGGCGGGCGCGTTCGGATTGCCTTCCTTGCCGGCGATCGAGGCGATGTTGACGATGCGGCCGTAATTCTGCGCGATCATCAGCGGCGCCACCGTGCGGCAGCAATAGAACTGGCTGTCGAGATTGACGCGCATCACCTGCGCCCAGTCCTCCGGCTTGTAGTCCCAGGTCTTCACATTGGGGCCGGCGATGCCGGCATTGTTGACCAGGATATCGATGCGCCCGAACGCCTTCACGGTCTCGTCGCGGGCGCGTTCGATATCGGCGAGTTTGGTCACGTCGACCGCGACGGCGACGACCTGACCCTGCGATTTCAGTTCGTCGGCGGTCTTTTTGGCCAGCGCGACATCGAAATCCCAGATCGCGACCGCGGCGCCGGAGGCGAGGAACCGCTCCACGATCGCCCGTCCGATGCCCTGCGCGCCGCCGGTGACGACGGCCTTCCTGCCCGCGAGGTCGATCTTGTTCGGCATGCCTGTCCTCCCCAAATTTTTGCCCAAGGCTAGCGAAGCGGACCGCGCCTGACGAGAGGGCCGCGCGGCAAGGCGGGATTGCCGGCAACGCCGTTGCTCCCGCCGACCCGGTGCTGTAGCGTGTGGCTCGCGGGGCCTGCGACGGTCGTCCCGCCCCTCCAAGGCTCGCAAGGCCCAAGCACCGTCTCCTTCGCTCAGGGAGGAGACGCATGTCTGCGCGCTTCTTTATCTCCAGGATGTCTGGCACGCGCCGGCGACGACGCCCACGGCCTTCTGGAGCGCGGCTTTGTCGTCTATGACGGGCTCTATGCGTGGCTGCGCTTCGCGGCCGCGGAGCATCATAACTGGCCGGCCAGGGCGGCGTGACATGAGCGTGGACACCATGCCCGCGGAAGGCGCGAAGCCGGGTTTCGGCGAGGCGGTCGGGATCTGGTTCAAGATCGGCTGCCTCGGCTTCGGCGGTCCGGCCGGGCAGATCGCGCTGATGCACCGCATCGTGGTCGACGAGAAGAAATGGGTCGACGAGCCGCGCTTCCTGCACGCGCTCAATTTCTGCATGCTGCTGCCCGGGCCGGAAGCGCAGCAGCTCGCGACCTATACCGGCTGGCTGCTGCACGGCGTGCGCGGCGGCCTCGCGGCCGGCATCCTGTTCGTGCTGCCGGGCGCGCTGGTGATGCTCGCGCTCAGCCTGATCTATGCGCTGGCGCGCGGCGTGCCGCTGGTCGAGGGCGCGCTGTTCGGCATCAAGGCGGCGGTGCTGGTGATCGTGGTCGAGGCGCTGATCCGCATCGGCAAACGCGCGCTGAAGACGCGCCTGCTGGTCGCGCTCGCGGCCACAGCCTTCGTCGGCATCTTCTTCCTGTCCATCCCCTTCCCGCTGATCGTGCTCGGCGCCGGATGCATCGGCTACCTGGTCGCGCGCCGGGCGCCGCTCATGCTGGGCCTCGCGAACGAGCCGGCGGCCGCCGCGCCGGCAGGATCGGCGCGCTGGCCGCGCGCGGTCGCGACCGCGATCGGCGGCCTCGCGATCTGGTGGGCGCCGGTTGCGCTCGCCTTTCTCCTGCTGGGCGGCGCGCATGTGCTGGTCGGTATCGGCCTGTTCTTCTCCAAGCTCGCCGTGGTGACGTTCGGCGGCGCCTATGCGCTGCTCGCCTATATGGCGCAGCAGGTGGTGGAGCAGCACGGCTGGCTGGCGCCGGGCGAGATGGTCGACGGGCTGGGACTGGCCGAGACGACGCCGGGCCCGCTGATCCTGGTCACGCAGTTCGTCGGTTTCCTCGCCGCCTTTCGCGAGGCGGCGCCGTTCGCGCCGGTCGCCGCCGGCATTCTCGGCGCGGCGATGACGACATGGGTGACGTTCGTGCCTTCGATGCTCTGGATTTTCGTCGGCGCGCCCTACATCGAGGACCTGCGCCGCAACCGCCGCCTTACCGGCGCGCTCGCAGCCATCACCGCGGCGGTCGTCGGCGTGATCCTCAATCTC
>JBFWWQ010000338.1:0-3473 GCA_050246095.1 Pseudorhodoplanes sp. | reverse complement strand
GGTGTATTTCTGCACCTCGTGCATTTTCTGGGTGTACATGTTCGAGGGCGTGTTCTCCTGCCCGTCGACGACGCCGGTCTGCAGCGCCTGGTAAACTTCCGAGAAGGCCATGATCTGCGGCAGGGCGCCCAGCGCACGCATCTGCGCTTCCAGAATCTTGGACGACTGGATGCGGAATTTCTTGCCCTTGAAGTCTTCCGGCGTGCGCAGCGGATTGTTGGCCGAGAACTGCTTGAAGCCGTTGTCCCAATAGGCCAGTCCGATCATGCCCTTCGGCTCGAGCAGCTTCAGCATCTTCTTGCCGAGCGGACCGTCGGTCACGCGCCGCAGCGCGGCCTTGTCCGGCAGCACGAAGGGCAGATCGAACACTTCGAATTCCTTCACGCCGATCGGGCCGAACTTGGAGTTCGAGGGCGCGAGCATCTGCACGGCGCCGAGCTGCAGCGCTTCCAGCTCCTCCTTGTCCTTGTACAGCGAGGAGTTGTGGTAGACCTCCACCTTGACCTTGCCGTTGGTGTATTTCTCGGCGAGTTCCTTGAATTTCTCGGCGCCCTTGCCCTTGGGCGTATCCGGCGCGACCACGTGGCTGAACTTGATGACGATCGGACTTTGCGCCTGCGCCGGCATCGCGAGTGCAAGCGCGGATGCGGCCACGGCCGCGAGCAAGACTTTCTGCATCGGCATTTCCTCCTGACTTCTTATTCCTCGGGCGGCGGCTGAAAGTCACCGCCCCCGCGCGATTGGTTGTGGGCTCGACCATAGCCGATGGCCGGGCGGGCAGATAGGGGCGGCGGGGATCGGGATTAACACGCGCGGCACCGTCAGCGCGCCCCGGCGCAGTCGCAAAAAACGCATGTTTTTTCGATAGTTAGAGACGAGGCTCCGGATCGCGCCGGGTCTTTCTCCGCGTCCTGTCCGGGATCTACGGCATTTTCGTGCAAAGCGGACACCGGCTCGCGTCAGGAAAATGCGCCGGCGCAAGGACTCTAGCTTCCCAGCCCGCCTTTCTGTTCGATAAACCGCGCGATGGCGGCGATACCCTTACCCTCCCGCAGATTGGTCATCACGAAGGGGCGCTGCCCCCGCATCTTCTTCGCGTCGCGCTCCATCACCTCGAGCGAGGCGCCGACGTAAGGAGCGAGGTCGATCTTGTTGATGACCAGCAGGTCCGAGCGCGTGATGCCCGGCCCGCCCTTGGACGGGATTTTATCGCCGGCGGCGACATCGATGACGTAGATGGTCAGGTCCGCAAGCTCGGGCGAGAAGGTGGCGGCGAGATTGTCGCCGCCGGATTCGATCAGCACCAGATCGAGATCGGGAAAACGCCGGCACATGTCGGCGACCGCGGCGAGATTGATCGAAGCATCCTCGCGGATCGCGGTGTGCGGACAGCCGCCGGTTTCCACGCCCGCGATGCGCTCGGGCGCGAGCGCGCCGGAGCGCACCAGATAATCGGCGTCCCATTTCGTGTAGATGTCGTTGGTGATCGCCGCGATCTCGTATTTCTCGCGCAGCGCCTTGCACAGCGCATCCATCAGCGCGGTCTTGCCGGAGCCGACCGGGCCGCCGACGCCGACACGAAGAGGGCCGTGGGGGTTTTTCATTGTCTATCTCTCGTGTCCCGGGCGCGGTGCAGCGCAAAGCGATGCGCCGCAGACCCGGGATCGTTGCAAACGCATTCTTTGGAACGGTCCCGGATCAGCGATGCAGCACTTCGCTTTGCATCGCGCGTAGAAGACGCGCGTGAACGCGCTCTTGTGCTGCATCGCCTCCGGGACATGCCCTCAACTCCTGAATAGCCTCGTATATTGCGTCTCGTGCCGCATGCTCGCAATGTCCGCGCGCCAGGTGCCGCTCGCCGCCGCCTCAAGCGTCGCCGCGAGGGCGCGCGCGGCCGTCTTCGCGACCGTCTCTTCCATCGCCGCCAGCACCCGCTGGCCGTCGGTCTGCCCGAGCGGCACGAGCCGTATCCCGGCGGAAATCCAGTTCGCCGCCACCGCATGCAGATAGGCGTGCAGCGCCGCGCCGACGTCGATGCCATGACCGGCCGAAGCGACCGCCACCGCAACCGGATAGGGCACAGGACCGTCCCAGGCTTTCGCGAGCGTGTCGAGCGCGGCGCACGGCCAGGCAGCGCGCGTCGCCTCGATGAAGGCCCTGCCCTGCGCCGTCGTCTCCAGATGCCGCTCCTTCGACGGGGCGAAGGCCGCGGACAATTCCGCGACCGCGCGCAGATGCTTTTTGTCGTTCTCCACGACGGCACAGTGCGCCTGCGTGAAGAATACCGCATCGCAGAAGCCCGCGCCGTCCGCCATCATCGCCGCGAGCCAGTTTTGCAGCGTCGCCGCGTCGCGGATGTCGCCCGCCTCCACCGCCCATTCGATGCCGCTGGAATAGGAGAAGGCGCCGACCGGATAGGAAGGCGAGAGCCAGGCCATGAGACGGTAGAGGGCGTTGTTCTCCCCTCCCCCCGCGAGCGAAGCGAGTGGTGGGGAGGGGTTGGGGGTGGGGGGCGATGCACCAAGCCCCCCACCCCCACGCACGCAGCGTTCGCGGCGACCCACCCCACCGCTACGCGGGGGGAGGGTTGGCGAAGAGCGTTTCCGCTCCCCCCGCCCCTTCGTCAGCGGCACGGTCTTCCTGCGCTTAGTCATGGCGATGACCGTGATGGCTGTGCCCCGTGCCGACTTCCGGATCGAACGGCGCATCGAGCGCCGTCAGCGCGGCGCCGAAGCCCTGCAGCATTGCCTCCAGCACATGGTCGCGGCGAATGCGGATATTTTGCCCGACGATCTGCAAATCGGTGTGCCGGTTGCCGAGATGCCAGGCGAGGCGCACGAAATCCTGCGGCGAGGAGGGCGCGATCTCGATCAGCGGCTCCGGCAGGCCGCGGACCTCGACCACCGAGCCGTCCTCCAGCACCAGGCCGTCGCCGTCGCGCAACGTCACCGGCTTCTCGAAATCGAGCAGCACCTGCGTGCCCTTCTCGCCCGTCAGCACGATGCGGCGGCGCTGGCGGTCGTCGGCATCGAGCACGACACGATCGCGCACGGGGGCGGTCCACCGGCCGGCGGGAGCGATGCAGGAAACGCGGTGCATGCGAAACACTACTCTGTCGTCCCGGCCGAGCGAAGCGAGGGCCGGAACCCATAACCGCGGCGCTTGCAACAACAGAACCGCCTGTGGCTATGGGTTCCCGCTTTCGCGGGGACGACCGGCACGGGATCAATACAAGAAATACCGCTGCGCCATCGGCAGCACGTCGGCCGGCGCGCAGGTCAAGAGCTCGCCGTCCGCCCGCACCTCGTAGGTCTCCGGGTCGATATCGAGCTTCGGCGTCGCGCCGTTGTGGACCATGCTCTTCTTGGAGATGCCGCCGCGCGTATTCGACACCGCCACGAGCTCCTTCCGGATGCCGAGCTTCCTGCCGACCCCCGCGCGCACCGCGGCTTTCGAAGCGAACACGACCGAGG
>JBFWWQ010000337.1:0-3572 GCA_050246095.1 Pseudorhodoplanes sp. | reverse complement strand
GTCGAGAATGCCGGCATGGCGCGTGGTCTCGCCGTCCTTGCGCTCGCTCCAGCCGACCAGGTCGTCGGTCGCGGCGCCGGCGAGATCCTCCACCGACTTGATGTCGTTCTCGCCGAACTTCACCAGCATCGGCGTGGTGACGCCGGGGACATCCTTCAGTTCATCAGCCACGCCGAGCTCCTTGCGTTTGGCGTCGAATTCTTCCTCGATGCGGGCGAGATAATCGCGCGCGCGGTTCTGCAATTCGGTTGCAGTCTCCTCGTCGAAGCCCTCGATGCCGGCCACTTCCTTGCTGTCTACCAGCGCGAGTTCCTCCACCGACGTGAAGCCTTCCGACGCCAGCAGCTGGGCGATCACCTCGTCCACATCCAGCGCCTGCACGAAAGTCTGCGTGCGGTTCTGGAATTCCGCCTGGCGGCGTTCGGATTCTTCCTGCTCGGTCAGGATATCGATGTCCCAGCCGGTCAATTGCGAGGCGAGCCGCACGTTCTGGCCGCGGCGCCCGATGGCGAGCGAAAGCTGGGCGTCGGGAACGACGACCTCGATGCGCTGCCGCTCTTCGTCGAGCACGACCTTGGCGACTTCGGCCGGGGCCAGCGCGTTGACGACGAAGGTCGCGGTGTCCATCGACCACGGAATGATGTCGATCTTCTCGCCCTGCAGCTCGTTCACCACGGCCTGCACGCGCGAGCCGCGCATGCCGACGCAGGCGCCGACCGGGTCCACCGAGGAGTCGCGGGAGATGACGCCGATCTTGGCGCGGGATCCGGGATCGCGGGCGACGGCTTTCACCTCGACGATGCCGTCGTAAATCTCCGGCACTTCCTGCGCGAACAGCTTGGCCATGAATTGCGGATGCGTGCGCGACAGGAAAATCTGCGGCCCGCGCGGCTCGCGGCGCACGTCGTAGATATATGCCCGCACGCGGTCGCCGTTGCGGAACACCTCGCGCGGCAGCATCTCGTCGCGCCGGATGATCGCCTCGCCGCGGCCGAGATCGACCACCACGTTGCCGTATTCGACGCGCTTGACCACGCCGTTGACGATGTCGCCGATGCGATCCTTGTATTCCTGGAACTGGCGGTCGCGCTCGGCCTCGCGCACCTTCTGCACGATCACCTGCTTGGCGGACTGCGCGGCGATGCGCCCGTATTCCAGCGGCGGCAGCGCGTCGGCGATGGTGTCGCCGACCTGCGCGGCCGGATTGCGGCGGCGCGCATCCTCCAGGCTGATCTGGCTGGAGGGGTTCTCGACCGCCTCGACCACGAGCAGGTGGCGCGACAATCTCAGCTCGCCGGTCTTCGCATTGATCTCCGCGTGCACGTCGGTCTCCGCGCCGTAGCGCGAGCGTGCCGCCTTGGCGATGGCATCTTCCATCGCGGTGATGACGATGGTGCGATCGATGGACTTCTCGCGCGCGACTGCGTCGGCAATCTGCAGCAATTCGAGCCGGTTGGCGCTGACGGCCATCGGTTACTCTCCCTCGTTCTGGGCGGCGCGGCGGCTGGCGCCGCGCGATGCCTTCGGCTTGTTGGCGACGGAACGGCTGCCCGTTCCGCGATTGTCGGACCTGTGCATGCGGACGTCATCCTGCGATTGCCGGGCCTCGCGTTCCGCCGCCTTGCCGCGGCGAAGCGATTCGGCGATCAGCGCGTCGGTCAGCACCAGCCGCGCTTCCGCCATGTCCTCGATCGGCAGCAGCACGTCGTTCGGCTCGCCGGTCGCTGCGTCGTCGCGGCGGATGCGGGCGGCATCGCCGTCGGTTCCCAGGATGCTGCCGCGGAAACGCTTGCGGCCATCGACAGGCACGCTCATCTCGATCTTCACCAGGTGCCCGGCATGACGGTCGAAGTCGGATCGGCGCACCAGCGGCCGGTCGAGACCGGGCGAGGAAATTTCCAGACGATAGGCATGGTCCATCGGGTCCTCGACGTCGAGCACCGGCGAGAGCGCGCGCGACACCGCCTCGCAATCGTCGACCGACATGCTGCCGTCGGGGCGCTCGGCCATGATCTGCAGCGTGCCGCCGTCGGTCCCGGAAATGCGGACGCGGACCAGCCGGTAACCCAGCGCCTCGATCACCGGCGTCGCGATCGCCGCAACGCGCGCGGCAAGGCCCGGCTCCACGATCAGCCGCTTTTCGCTCACGATCTTGCCCTCGGGCATGGCATTCATCGGCATTTCTGGCTCAAGCACCCGGTCCGGACCGGCGGATACCCGCCCCGGCCCTCGGGTAATAAAAAAGAGCGGGTCCCGGGCGGGGCCCACTCTCAACAACCGTCCGGACTGATCCGACTGTTATGAGACGTCCATAAACAGACGCGGCACATATAGCGTAAAACCCGCCCCATGCAAGTCTGCGCACCCGGCCGGGCTAACGCTTCGTTCAGAATCGCCCCCTAAATTCGGCAAATCCGGCCGGTTCCCCTGTAATTTTTTGCCCCCGATCGCCATGCCCAGCGCCGCAGCCTTGATCCCCGAGCTTGAACAGGCGGTGCAGTCCGGCACCCCGGAGCGGCGCAGCAATATGGCGCGCCAGATCGCCACCTTGTTCCTCCAGGGATCGCCGAAATTCAGCGAGGAACAGATCCACGTCTTCGATGACGTGCTGGTGCGGCTGGTCAACGAGATCGAAGTCCGAGCCCGGGCCGAACTCGCCCGCCGTCTCGCTCCTATCGGCAACGCGCCGCAGGAAGTCATCCGCCGGCTGGCAAAGGATGACGACATTGCGGTGTCGGGACCGGTTCTGTCGCAATCGCAGCGACTCGGCGAAGCCGATCTGATCGACATTGCGAGCCGCAAGGGGCAGTCGCATCTGGTCGCCATTTCCGGCCGAAGCCATATCCAGGAAGCCCTGACCGATATCCTGATCGCGCGCGGGGATCACGATGTCGTACGCCTGGTGGCGGGAAATCCGGGCGCCCGGCTGTCGGATAGCGGCTATTCCAGCCTGGTGCGGCGCGCCGAGCGCGACGGCATCCTCGCCGAAACAGTGATCCGCCGCGAAGACATGCCGGACGATCTGTTCCGGGAATTGGTGACGCGCGCGACCGAGGTGGTGCAGAAACGGCTGCTGGCGACGGCCAAGCCGGAAACGCAGTCGGAGATTCGCCGCGTGCTGGCCGATGTCTCGACGGCCGTGGTGGAAGTCGCGGTTCGTTCGCACGATTTCTCGGATGCGCAGGCGCAGGCCGCGCGGCTGCGCATCGGCGGCGGTCTAAACGAGAGCGCGATCGCCGAATCCGCCGCAGCCGGACGCTACGAAGAAGCTGTGGCGACGCTCGCGGCGCTGACCGAGGTGCCGCTCGGTGTCGTGGACCGTCTGATGAAAAGCGAGCGGCCGGACCCGGTTCTCATTCTCTGCAAGGCCTTCGGATTCGCCTGGACCACCGCCAAGGCGCTCATTCTCCTGCGGCCGGGAGCGGCAGGGAAAACGAATGCAGGATTGGAGCACGCGGCGGGGAATTTCGACCGGCTGTCGGCTTCCACGGCCCAGCGCGTCGTGCGCTTCTGGCAGAGCGGCGCGCCCGGCGCGGGGCCGGTCGCTGTCGTCCGTTAGACCCAGATTCGGT
>JBFWWQ010000336.1:0-3578 GCA_050246095.1 Pseudorhodoplanes sp. | reverse complement strand
AGGATCTGCACTTCGACTTCCTGCGAAGTCGAGACGATCTTGCCCGGATGCACGTTCTTCTTGGTCCAGGACATTTCGGAGACGTGGATCAGCCCCTCGATGCCGGGCTCGAGCTCGACGAACGCGCCGTAGTCGGTGATGTTGGTGACGCGGCCCTTGAAGCGCGCGCTGATCGGATACTTGGCCTCGATGCCCTGCCACGGGTCGTCGAGCAGTTGTTTCATGCCAAGGGAGATGCGGTGCGTCTCGTGATTGATCTTGATGATCTTCACCTTCACCTGCTGGCCGATATTGAGCACTTCGGTCGGGTGATTGACGCGCCGCCAGGCGATGTCGGTGACATGCAGCAGGCCGTCGATGCCGCCGAGATCGACGAAGGCGCCGTAGTCGGTGATGTTCTTCACCACGCCGTCGATGACCTGACCCTCTTCGAGGTTCTGCACCAGCTCCTGGCGCTGTTCGGCGCGCGATTCTTCGAGCACCGTGCGGCGCGACACGACGATGTTGCCGCGGCGGCGGTCCATCTTCAGGATCTGGAACGGCTGCGGCACGTTCATCAGCGGGGTGACGTCGCGGATCGGGCGGATGTCCACTTGCGAGCGCGGCAGGAACGCGACCGCACCGTCGAGATCGACGGTGAAGCCGCCCTTGACCTGGTTGAAGATGATGCCGTTGACCTTCTCGTTGTTCTTGAAGGCGCCTTCGAGCTTGCCCCAGCTCTCCTCGCGGCGCGCCTTGTCGCGCGACAGCACGGCCTCGCCGAGCGCGTTCTCGACGCGCTCGAGATAGACCTCGACCTCGTCGCCGAGCTTGATCTCGTTGCCCCGTCCGGGACCGGTGAATTCGCGCAGCGCCACCCGCCCTTCCGTCTTCGCGCCGACGTCGATGATGGCGACGTCCTTCTCGATTCCGACGACCTTGCCCTTGACGACGGAGCCTTCCTGCAGGCCTCCCTGCGTGAAGGATTCTTCCAGCATCGCGGCAAAATCTTCGCGCGTGGGATTGGCGGACGTAGCGGTGGCCATGAACACTCCTGTTGGGCGGCGCGCGGCGGGCTGGATGGGGGGCTCCAGACGCACGGGCCAAAGGTCCTGCCAAGACCCCTGGCAACCGCCGCAAGGCGGCGGGCCGGCGCGAATGCCGTCCGTCTGGAACGTTGGTTTGGTCCGGAGCCTGACGAGGCGGCGGAGCGGGCTTTTCCTCCAACGCGAAGGGCGGTCAACCGCGCCTTCGGCCCGCGCGGACGGCCTCGACAATGTCGATGGCGGCCCGGACGGCCGGCTCTATAGCCAAATGCGTGGTATCCAGCAAGTGCGCGTCCGGGGCGGGCTTCAGGGGGGCCACGGCGCGGCCCGTATCGCGCGCGTCGCGGGCGCGGATATCGGCCAGCACGGCCGCGGGATCGGCCGCCTCCCCCCGCCCCTGCAGTTCCAGGACCCGGCGGCGCGCCCGCTCCTCGGCGCTCGCGGTGACGAAAATCTTCACCTCCGCCTCCGGCGCGATGACCGTTCCGATGTCGCGGCCGTCGATCACGGCCCCGGGCCTGGACCGGGCGAAGCTGCGCTGGAAGGCGACCAGGGCCTCGCGCACCTGCGGGATCGCGGCCACGAGGGACGCCGCCTTGGCGATGTCGTCGCCCTTGAGCACCTCGTCCGGATACCGCCCGGGCGCGAAGCCTCGCGCTTCCGCCACGGCGGCTTCGGCATCGTCCGGACGCTTGCCGGAATCGAGCACCGCCTTGGCGACCCCGCGATAGAGCAGCCCGCTGTCGAGATGACGGTAGCCGTAATGCGCGGCCAGCCGCTTGGCCAGGGTGCCTTTGCCGGAAGCCGCGGGCCCGTCGATGGCGATGATCATCCGATATCGGCTCCCAGCGCGCGCATCGATTCGACAAAGCCGGGGAAGCTGGTCGCGATGAAGCGCGCATCGTCGACCGCGACCGGCTTGTCGCTGGCGAGTCCCATCACCAGCGCCGACATCGCAAGCCGGTGGTCCATATGCGTCGCGACCGTGCCGCCGCCCCGCACGCGGCCGCGGCCATGCACGATCAGATCGTCGCCTTCGATCGCGACCTCGACGCCGTTCACCCGCAGCATGTCGGCGGTCGCGGCAAGACGGTCCGATTCCTTCACGCGCAGCTCCTGCAGCCCGCGCATGCGGGTCGTGCCCTGCGCGAACGCGGCCGCAACCGCCAGCACGAGATATTCGTCGATCATCGAGGGCGCGCGCGCAGCGGGCACGTCCACGCCCTTCAGCGCCGCGCTGCGCACACGCAGATCGGCCACGTCCTCGCCGCCGTCGCGACGCGCATTCTGCGCCTCGATCGCAGCACCCATTTCGATCAGGGTCGCGAACAGGCCGGTACGCAGCGGGTTCATCATCACGCCCTCGAGCACCAGATCGGATCGCTCCGCGATCAGCGCCGCGACCAGCGGGAAGGCCGCCGAGGAAGGATCGGCCGGCACGCGCACCGGCGCCGGCACGAGCTCCGGCTGGCCCTTCAGCACGATGCGGCGGCCATGCGGGCCGAACGGTTCGCTGCGGACCTGCGCGCCGAAATGCCCGAGCATTTTCTCGGTGTGGTCGCGCGTGGCCTCCTTCTCGATCACCACGGTTTCGCCCGGCGCATTCAGGCCGGCGAGCAGCACCGCCGATTTCAGCTGCGCCGACGCGACCGGCGGCTCGTACACGATCGGGATGGCATCGGCCGCGCCTTTCAGGGTGACCGGGAGCCGGCCGCCCTCCCCGACATGCAGCGCCCGGGCGCCGATCCGCGCCAGCGGGTCCAGCACCCGCTGCATGGGGCGCGTGCGCAGCGACGGATCGCCGTCGAAGGTCGCGGTGACCGGGCAGCCCGCGACCGCGCCCATCGCCAGCCGGCAGCCGGTGCCGGAATTGCCGAAATCGAGCACGCTGCCGGGTTGCGCGAAACCGCCCACGCCCACACCCCATACCGTCCAGGCGCCTTCGCCGGTCCGCTCGACCTGCGCGCCGAGCGCGCGCATGACCTTGGCCGTGTTCAGCACGTCGTCGCCTTCGAGCAGGCCCTCGATCCGGGTCTCCCCGACCGTCAGGGCGGACAGGATGAGCGCACGGTGCGAAATGGACTTGTCGCCGGGGACACGCAGCGCGCCCTTCAGCGCGGCGCGGCGGCGCGCGGAGAGCGGCATCAGGGCGGTTGCGGCGTGGCTCAAGGCATCGGTTCCGGCGGCAGGGGCCCGCCTCCTAGCATGGGCTTTCCGGCGCCGTCACGCCGCGCCGGTGCCGGGAATTCGCCGGGCCCGGTATTGACAGCGGCTATTCCAGGCGCCAAACGAGGCGCCACTTTTCCGACCCCTGCTAGGACTGACGAACAGTGGCAAAGCCCGAGCTTGGCACCAAGCGCCTGTGCGCCGCCTGCGGCGCCAAATTCTACGACCTGAACAAGGACCCGATCGCGTGCCCCAAATGCGGCACGGTCTTTGAGGTCGTGGTACCGGTTTCGCGCGCCAAGCCGGACGCGGCCCGTGCCGCCGCGGCGCCGGTCATGGCGAAGCAGGAGCGGGAGACCCCGGAGACGCAGGACGCCGAATTCGTCT
>JBFWWQ010000335.1:0-3581 GCA_050246095.1 Pseudorhodoplanes sp. | reverse complement strand
GCCGGAAAGCTGCGCGAAACCGACCACGTCGGTCTCCATCACCGATTTCATGATGGTCTCGCGCATGCCGACGGAAAGGTCCTCGAAATACAGGCTCTTCACCTGGCGGGGATCGACGGCTTGTCTGGCGGGTCGCGCGGTCATGCTGGCTTAACGGCCGGTTAAGGATGGCGATCCCCTTGCCGCAAATCCGCCGCCGCCGCAATCGGCCGTTGGGAGGGGCCGCGCGCGCGGGCCGCGGCGGTTAACCGCTTATTCAAAGGGTGTGGCTAATTTGCCTTCGGTTTTCGCCAGAACGGCCGAATGATTTGAAGTGGGGTTGTTACGATGTCTGTCGATCCGTCGATGCAGATTCTCGTTGTAGACGACTACAACACGATGATCCGGATTATCCGCAATCTTCTGAAGCAGCTCGGCTTCGAAAATGTGGACGAGGCAACGGACGGCTCCAGCGCGCTCGAACGCCTGCGCGACAAGAAATACGGTCTGGTCATTTCCGACTGGAACATGGAGCCGATGACCGGCTACGACCTGCTCAAGGAAGTCCGCGCGGATCCCGAGCTGAAGACGACTCCGTTCATCATGGTCACCGCCGAATCCAAGACCGAGAACGTGATCGCGGCGAAGAAGGCCGGCGTGAACAATTACATCGTCAAGCCGTTCAACGCGCAGACGCTGAAGACCAAGATCGAGGCCGTGTTCTCCGGCCCCTCCGCCTGAACCGGCGTCCGCTCACCACGCCAATCGACGCATGACCGCGGCCGGATCGACTCCGGCGGCGGCGAGCGTCTTTGCCAGCATCGCCGGATCGGGATTGTCGCGTCCGCCCAGCTCCTCGGCATGGATGCCGGCGGTGACGAACAGGCAGTCGACGCCGAAAGCCTGCGCGCCCTTCACGTCGGTGCGCAGGGAATCGCCGATCGCCAGCACCCGGTCGTGCGCGACCGGCCGGCCGCGCGCCGCCGCGGCCTTCTCCACCGCCATGTCGTAGATCGGCCGGTACGGCTTGCCGGCATAGAGCACGTCGCCGCCCGCATGCAGATAGACGTCGGCGATCGCCCCCGCGCAATAGACCAGCTGATGGTCGCCGCGCTCGACGACGACGTCGGGATTGCCGCAGATCATGAACAGGTCGCGCGCGCGCATGGTCGCGATCGTGCCGCGGTAATCGTCCGGCGTCTCGGTGTCGTCGTGGAACAGGCCGGTGCAGACCGCATAATCGGCGCGCTCCACCGGCGCGAAGGAAACGTCGAGCCCCTCGAAGATGGAAATGTCGCGCTGCGGCCCGAGATGGAAGATCGACTGGCCCGGCCGCTTGGCGATTTCCCCGCAGGTCACGTCGCCGGAGGAGACGATGCCGTCATAGACCTCCGCCGGCACGCCGAAATGCGCGATCTGCTTCTGCACGGCGACGCCGCGGCGCGGCGCGTTGGTGATCAGGATCACCGTGCCGCCGCCGGCGCGGAAGCGCGCCAGCGCGTCGCAGGCCTCGGGCGTGGCGGCGATGCCGTTATGCGTCACGCCCCAGACATCCGACAGGATGACGTCGTAGCGCGGCGCGAGCGTGCGGAAGCGGTCGGTGAGCGCGGTCAAGGAAACGACAGGTTTGCGGGTGGGCAGGATGCGCTGCGGTTAGACCATTTTGCCGCGCAGCGTCAAATCGCGGCCCGCTTCGGGGGCGCGGGCGCCGGCTTGGCGGGGGCCGCAGGGGCGCCGCCCTCGCGCAGGTCGCCGGCGCCCTGCAGCGTATCCGCGCGCACCGGCCGCGGCGGCGAGAACAGGTGGCCCTGCCCGAACCGCACGTCGTAGTCGAGCAGGTCGACCACATTCGCCTCGCTCTCGATGCGGTCGGCGACCAGGCTGACGCCGAAGCGCCCGAGCAGGTCGGAAATGTCGGCGGTGTGGATGTCGGCGGGCGCCGCCGCGCGGTTCAGCAGCGTCGCGGCATTCACCTTCACGAAGCGGATGCCGCGGTCGGACAGGTCGCGCGGCTCCAGACGCAGGTCCGACACGTGGTCCATGCAGAAGCGGAACCCGCGCTCGCCCAAAGCCGACAGCGCCTCCTGCTCGATAGGGCCCATGCCGCGGAAGGCTTCCTGCGAAAATTCCAGCATCAGCGAGGGCGCGATGGCGCGGTTCGCCTCCATGAACTGGAAGAATTGCGGGAAGATTTCCGCATCCGCCAGGGTCGCCGCCGAGGCATTGCAGAACAGTCCGATCTCGCGGTCCTTCACCAGCAGGCGGCGCAGGATCTGCACGCAGCGGAACAGCATCTGGTTGTCGATTTTGGGCCACAAGCCGGCGGCCGCGGCGGGCGCGAGGAAATCCTGCGCCGGAATCACCTCGCCGTCGGGACTGCGCAGACGCGCCAGCGCCTCGTAATGGCGGACCTTGCGCTGCGGCAGCGTCAGGATCGGCTGCAAATGCACGTCCAGCCGGTTGTCGTCGAGCGCCGCGCGGATGAAGGCGGCGATTTCGTCCTGGCTCTTGCCCTTGAAATAGCCGGTTCCGGCTTCGGGCCGTTCGACAGGCTTAAGCTCGGTTTTGGGCTCGGCCTTGGTATCGGATTTGGGCGCCAATGACGCCGCGCGGAAAACCGGGATGCCGGCCGCGGTCTTGATCTCGGCGCCTTCGCCTCCCGGCGCCGGCGCGTCGGGGGCGCCGCCCTTCAGCGCGGTGAGGGCTGCTTCCTGCGCGGCGACGCTCTCGGCGAGCTGGCGCACCAGATGGCCGAGCTCGCCGATCTCGCCGGTCAGCGGCTGGGTCACCGCGCGCGCGCGCCGCTCGGAGGCGCCGGCCTCGATTTCCACCGCGGCCAGGCGGCGGGAGACTTCCGCGACCTGGCGGGCGAGGTCGGCCATGCCGCGCGACAGGTCGGTGATCTGGGTGCCGACATCGCCGCGGTCGCGCAGCCGCGCCGAGACCGTGCTGACCAGCGCCAGCGCGGTCAGGCCGCCGACCGCGACCGTTGCAGATTCCCACCCCGACAACCCGAAAATGAGGTAGACCACCGCGCCCAAGGACGCCGAAATCAGAACGATACAGACGGCAATGAAGATGGCAGTGAGCCGAAGCATCGAGCGACCTTTGATCCCCGCCGGCGCGCGCCGCGATTCGCCGGTCAGGCCGTCACTGTCCACGAGCCCCGCGTGCCGCGCAAGCGTTACCCGCAGCGCCGCCCAACGCTACCTGCGCAATGATTGATCCGGCCGTTCCCGCGCCGGGCCGCTTCTCCCTCTGGTCCGCGATTTTCGCCTCCCCGCAAGCGGCCTTCACAGCCTTCGCGCTGGTGCATACGGCGGTATGGACGGCTTTGCCGGCCGCGCTGTTTCCGAACCTGCCGCTCGACCTGATCGAGGCCCTGGTCTACGGGCGCGAATGGCAGCTCGGCCACGACAAGCTGCCGCCGCTGCCCTGGTGGATCGTCGAAATCCTCTACCGCGTGTTCCGCTCCGACCTCGCCTATTACCTGGTGGCGCAGCTCGCCGTGCTCGCGGCCTTCGCGCTGGTCTTTGCGACCGCGCGCAAGATTGTCGGCGGCTGGGGCGCGATGGCCGCGGTGCTGATCATCGACGGGCTGC
>JBFWWQ010000334.1:0-3588 GCA_050246095.1 Pseudorhodoplanes sp. | reverse complement strand
CGGCGTAGCGACCGACCCGAGCCCCTGATGGCCGCTCAGGCTGGACAAGGACGCGCCAAGCTGCTCGCCCCATAGCACCGCGTCGCCGCGATTGCCCGCATGGCCGAAATACAGCGCGTCCGCCATTTCCGGGATGTGCCGGCGCACCAGGTCGGGATTCCCGCCATAGCCGTTGCAGGCCAGGATCAGCGCCCCGCAGCCGATCCGCTCGCGCGTGCCGTCGCTCCGCGCCAGGCCGACGCCGGCAATGCGTCCGTCCGCATCGGCAAACAGCGTGTCGGCGGCCCTGCCGGTGAGAATGGCGATGCCTTCGCGTTCCGCGGCGCTGCGCAGCCGGTCGATCAATTCGGCGCCGCTGCGGCTGGGCAATCCATGCATGCGGTTGGCGGAATGGCCGGAATAGGTGAAGTCGTCGATCACGTCGAACGGAAAGCCGTGCCGGTCCGCCAGCCATTCCACCAGCGGGCCCGCGCCTTCCGCCACCGCGCGCACGACGGCCGGATCGGCTTCGTTCTTGCACTTGCGCAGGATGTCCCGCGCGAAGGCATCGGCGCTGTCGGCAATGCGTTTCTCCCGCTGGAAGCGGGTCGCCGCCGCCGGGATGAGGCCGGCCGAAAGCGCCGTCGATCCCGACGGCACCGGATCGCGCTCGACGACCACCGGCTCGGCACCGGCTTCGCGCGCGGCCAGCGCCGCGCAAAGACCAGCGGCGCCCGCGCCGATAATCAGCACCGGCAATGTCGTCTCGAATGGTACGCCCGCGGCGGGCCGGACCGCGGTCATCCTGCGCCGATGTCGCGCATGGCCTTGTCGATGGTCGCGATCGCCGCAACCGGACGCAATCCTTCGATTGCGGCGCGGTGCACCTCGTCGGAAAACGCGGCACAGCCGTCCGAAAGCACCGTGCATTCGAATTCGCGCACATGCGCATCGCGCACGGTGGAGGCGACGCCGCCATTGGTGACGATCCCGCCGACATAGAGATGGTGCGCCTCGCATTTGCGCAGCACCCATTCCAGGCGGGTCATGTAGAAGGCGGAATAGGCGATTTTCTCGATCGTGAAATCCGCCGGCTGCAACCTATCGACCAGTTTCTGGCCCCAGCTTCCCGGCGCGAAATCGCCCTTGCCGAGGAAAGGACGCAGCGCCTTCAGATGCGGCGCGATGATCGGCTCCCCGCCCTTGCCCGGCACCAGCGTGAACTGCGTGGCGATAATCGTGCCGCCCTTGCGCCGGACGGCATCGGCGAGCGGTTTCAGCCGCTCCGGCAAAGCCGCGATCGCGGGCGCACCTTGGCCGGCGCGGCCATAGGCCCCCTCCGGGTGCAGAAAGTCGTTCTGCAGATCGACCAGCAGGAGGACAATTCCGCTCATCGCACGCGCTCGATAATGACGTTGCCGAGCGCGTCGCCGCGCGCGCGCAATCCCGGATCGACATAGATCGTCGCATCCGGCTGTTCCAGGATGGCGGGCCCTTCGATGACGATTCCGGCAGGCAGATCGAGGCGCGACCAGATCGTGGTGTCGCGCCAGCCGCCATCGATCCAGACCTTGCGCGTCCCCTTGCTGGCTTTTTCCTTTGACGCGCCAGCCGGCGGGGCGAACACCGACATGTCGAAGGCGGGTCGCCGTCCCGTCGCCACCGTGCGCAATGAGACGATCCGCACCGGTATGCCCGGCAGCAGGCGGCTGAACGAGGCCGCATAGGCGCGCTCGAACGCCTGGCGGATCACGTCCGCCGAAACGCCTGTGCCGCCGGCATTCAGGGTCACCGGCAGCGCCACCGCCACCGTATGCGTCTGGCCGAGATAATGCATGTCGAGCTCATAGCCGACATCGATGCGCTCGACCGACAATCCGCTGGCCGCGACCACGCCGTGCGCCTCCTGCCCGGCGGCAACCATGCGCGCGTCGAGCGCCCCGATATCCAGATCGTCCAGCATCAGATTGACGGTCTGCACCTGGTCGTGCCGCAGGTCCGCGATCACGCAGCCGAGCGCCGAGGTGACGCCGGGAAATCGCGGCACCAGCGCGCATTGCAGGCCGATCTCCTTGACCAGCGCGCCCGCATGCAGCGCGCCGCCGCCGCCGAACGGCATGCCGGCGAATTTCGCCGGATCGTGTCCCCGCTCGATCGATACCAGGCGGATGGCGCCGGCCATGCGCGCGTCGGCCACGCGCACGATGGCCGCGGCCGCCGCCATCACGTCGAGGCCGAGCGGCTCGCCGACATGGGTCAGGATCGCGCGCCGCGCGGCTTCGGCATCGAGCTTGGCGAGCTTGCCGCCGATCGGCTTGTCGGCATCGATGCGGCCGAGCACGACATGCGCGTCGGTCAGGGTCGGGCGTTCGTTGCCCTGCCCGTAGCAGGCCGGACCCGGCACCGAACCCGCGCTTTCGGGCCCGACCTGTAAAAGCCCGCCGCGGTCGACAAACGCGATCGAGCCGCCGCCGGCGCCGATGGTCGTGATCTCGATCATCGGCGTGCGGATCACCAGTCCGAAATCGACCGTGGTCTGCGCCGAAAGCGAAGCGCGGCCCTGCGCGATCAGCGAGACGTCGAACGACGTGCCGCCGAGATCGCAGGTGATGACATTCTCAAACCCCGCCGCCTTGGCGATCGCCGCCGCCGCCATCACACCGGCCGCGGGCCCCGACAAGGCGGTGCGCACCGGCAAGCGCCGGGCGGTCGCCGTCGACATCACGCCGCCGTTCGACTGCACGATGTGGAACTGGCCGCCGAACCCGCCCCGCCCGAGCGCCGATTCCAGCTTGGCCAGATAGTCGCCGACCACCGGCTGCAGATAGCCGTTCAGCGCGGTCGTGGACGAGCGTTCGAATTCCCGGATTTCCGGCAGCACCTGGTGCGAGGCGGAAACATGCTCGTTCGGCCAGATGTCGCGCAAGGCGGCGAGAGCGCGCTGTTCGTTCTCGGGATTGGCATAGGCGTTGATGAAGATGACGGTGAGCGCCTGCGCGCCCCGCTCGCGCAGCGCCCGTGCGGCCTGGCGGACCGCATCGGGATCGACAGGCTGGCGAACCGTGCCGTCCGCCAGCGTGCGCTCGGCAACCTCCATGCGCATGTCGCGCGCAGCGATAGGCGTGAAATCGCCCCACAGCCCCCAGGTGCTGCGCCGGTCGCGCCGGCGCATTTCCAGCACGTCGCGAAAACCGCGCGTGGTGATGACGCCGATCCTGGGGCCGCGGCGCTCCAGCAGCGTATTGGTGCCGACCGTGGTGCCGTGCACGATCGAGGCGATACGGTCGAGACCGCCCAGCGCCTGCAGTCCGTTCATGAAACCGGCCGCCTCGTCGCCGCGCTGCGAGGGCACTTTCGCGGTCTTGAAAACACGGGTGGCCTCCTCGAACATCAGGAGGTCGGTGAAGGTGCCACCGACATCGACGCCGACGACGCTGGGGCGCGTCGCGCTCATGCCGCCTGCCCGCCGCGGCGGGCCGCGGGCGCGGCCACGTCCAGCGTCCCGTCCGCGCGCAGGATCACGCCGTAATCGGTGGCCGCGGCGTCGCGCGATACATAGCCGAGCGCCACGTCGCGCTGCACCAGCGCCGGGTCGCGCCGCTTCGGATC
>JBFWWQ010000333.1:0-3606 GCA_050246095.1 Pseudorhodoplanes sp. | reverse complement strand
CATGCCGCGCCGAACGTCACCGAAATGTACGGCGTCATAAATTTGTTCGATGTGTCCAAGGGTATCGGATTCATTGTTCCCGACAATGGCGGTCCGGAGGTGCTGCTGCATGTTACCTGCCTGCGCCGCGACGGGTTCCAGACCGCCTATGAGGGCGCCCGCATCGTCTGCGAGGTGCTGCACCGGCCCAAGGGCCTGCAGGCCTTCCGCGTGCTCTCGATGGATGAATCGACCGCGATCCATCCGGCGCAATTGCCGCCGGCGCGCACGCATGTCTCCGTCACCGCGACCAGCGGCCTGGAACGCGCCGAGGTCAAGTGGTTCAATCGCCTGCGCGGGTTCGGATTCCTGACGCGCGGGCCGGGGACGCCGGACGTGTTCGTGCACATGGAGACCTTGCGGCGCTACGGTCTTACCGAATTGCGCCCGGGCCAGACGGTGCTGGTGCGGTTCGGGCCGGGGCCCAAGGGATTGATGGCGGCCGAAGTTCATCCGGACGGGGGACCGCACGGGCCGGCCTCGCATTGAGGTGTGTCGTGTCGCGTTTGGCGTTTTCGAATCTCGGCCTGTATGGGCGGCTGCTGCTGGCGGTCGCCTTTTTTGTGGCTGCGCTGCCGGCGCAGGCGGCGGATCTGCGCACGCTCGAGATCATCTCCAAGAACGGCGTGCACGTCTTCTCGGTCGAGCTCGTCAACACCGAGGCGGATCGCGCGCGCGGCCTGATGTATCGGCGCGAGCTGGCGGAAGGCCACGGCATGCTGTTCGATTTCCACCGCGACCAGGAGGTCGGGTTCTGGATGCAGAACACCTACATCCCGCTCGACATGATTTTCATCCGCTCCGACGGCCGCATCTGGCGGATCGCGGAAAATACCGAGCCGCTCTCGACCAAGATCGTGCCGTCGAACGGCCCGGTGCGCGGCGTCTTCGAGGTGATCGCGGGGACGGTGAAGAAGCTCGGCATCGCGCCGGGCGACACGGTCGCGCACCCGATCTTCCGCCGCTGAGCGGGCCGCGGTTCCGGGCCTTCCGGTAGGGCCGGCTTCACTGAACTGGATCGGGGCGGAAAATCCTGTATACGGACCCGGCCGTCGGGGCATAGCGCAGCCTGGTAGCGCATCTGCTTTGGGAGCAGAGGGTCGCAGGTTCAAATCCTGCTGCCCCGACCATCACTTCGCTGTCCGGCCCGCTGCCCCAACATGTGACTGCATGAACGGTGGCGGCATATGCGGCGCTGCCCATCGACGGCGGCGCGCGCAGACTGTACAATGTTTTGCGGTAAAATAACCGGAGGGGGCTCATGGAACAGATTCTCATTAATCTCGTCGCGGGTGCGCTCGGTGGTGCCGGTGCCGGCAAAGCCTCGCCGCAATTCGATCTCGGCATGATCGGTAACCTGATTTCCGGGGCGATCGGCGGCGGCGTCCTGGGCCAGGTCGTGACGCTGTTGCTGCCTTCGGTCATGGCGGCGGTGCAGACCGGCAACCTGAGCATAGGCGGCATCGTCTCGCATGCCATTGCGGGCGGCGCGGGCGGCGCGCTTCTGACGGCTATCGTCGGCGCCATCAAGAACAAGGCGGCGTAGCGGCGCGCTCAGGGCGCGGCGAAATACACGAACCAGATGCTGGCAAGCCATGCCAGCGTCCCGATCGTAAAGACCAGCGCGACCACGGTGCGCAGGCCGCGGCCCATCGGCTGCTGTCCGTCCCGTTGCATGCGTGCGCCCCCTCGATCGTCGGCCGACGATCGGCATCTATCCTAGAGCAATTTGCCGCCGGACGCGCGATCCGGGTGAGGCAGGCGATGCGGCACGATGCACCAGGATCGCGCGCAGGTTGTCTGCCGCACCGGCGCCGTACGCCCTATCTATCGACCTGGATCGACCTGGCGCGCGGGGCGGCGTAGCGTCCCTCGCCCAATGGCTGGGAGGAGAATGTCATGCTTCGCCTTTTCGGTTTCGCGCTGCTGCTCTGCATCGCCGGCATCTATCCGGCGTCCGCGCAGCAGATGACCGCCGACGACCTCAAATGGATCAACCAGTGCATCAGCGACAACAAGAACGAGCCGGGCGGCACCCCGCCGATCGTGCGCGCCTATTGCATGTGCATGAACGAAAAGATGGACGACAACGAAACGCGGACCGTCACGCAGTGGGAAAAGGCCAATCCCGGCGCGCGGCGCGATTGTGAGCGCAAGTCCGGCTGGAAATAGCCGCTCAGCCTGGATGCCATCAACCCGCGTGCCGGCGAGGCGCGCGGGTTTTTCTGCGTTTGGGAGATCGCGCCGCCGGCCGGCGGCGCGATGCCTTGCGCGGCGTGCGTCGGGCGGGATCGGACGAGGCGAACAGCGCGGCGATCTCTGCCAAAGCCGGCGCGATCCCGTCGGCGAGACGCGATGCGCCGGCGCGACCGCGCGGCCTTCTTCCGCGTCCTGCCGAGCGTGTCAGCACGCCGGCCGCGGTGCCGATCTGAAAAGCGATCGCCGCCGTCAGGGCCGGATGCTCCCGGACATAATCCGACACGAGGTCGAACCAGCCTGCGCCCGCGCCGCTGCGTTCGGGCGCATCGTGCGGCGGAGCGGCCGGGCCGGGCATGCCGGAAATCGCGTCGGTCATTGTCGGATCGTCCTGCGGCGGCGGCCTGTCGTGCACGGCGGCGTTCGCTCAGGCGGATTTGCGGCGGCGGGCCGTCTTGCGGGCCGTCCGTCGGGCGGCGTTGCGCCGGCGGGTGCCGGCCTTGCCGCGCGCGCCGGGCAGGAAGCCCGCGATCGAGTCCGGCAAAGCCTGCATCAGCGTCGCGGTGGCGCCGGACTGGCGCATCATGCGGCCGGCATTCTTGCTGGCGGCGCCGGCAATGACGCCGATCTGAAACGCGATCGCGGCGGCGAGACGCGGATTCTCGGCGATGTAGTCCTGCAGATAGTTGAGCCAATTGTCCTGGTACGGCTGCTGCATTCCGGCATGGTTCGCCATGATCTCCTCCTGTCGTCGGGCTTCAACGCCCGGATCGACGACTCGGTTCCAGATGGGCGCGGCGTCCTTTGCGGGCATCGCGCGTTGCGCACGGGCGCGGCGGGGACAGGCGGAATTCGCTTGGGGTACGGGCTGTGCTTGTCTAGATTGCGCCCGCCAGAACCGGGCGGGAATCGCCTGTCTTTGAAGGAAAGTCCGATGGTCGCGCGCATCTACAAACCGGCCCGAACCGCCATGCAGTCCGGCGACGCCAAGACCAGGCGCTGGGTGCTGGATTACGAGCCGGAAGCCGCGCGCGCCGTCGAGCCGCTGATGGGCTGGACCTCGTCGACCGACATGAACAGCCAGGTCCGGCTGACCTTCGCGAGCAAGGAGGAGGCGGTGGCCTATTGCGAGCGTCACGGCATCGCCTACCGCGTCGCCGAGCCCAAGGATTGCA
This sequence comes from Pseudorhodoplanes sp., assembly GCA_050246095.1. Taxonomy (GTDB): domain Bacteria; phylum Pseudomonadota; class Alphaproteobacteria; order Rhizobiales; family Xanthobacteraceae; genus Pseudorhodoplanes. Next base: position 196 of record JBFWWQ010000333.1, on the reverse strand, counting down.
CCCGCCGCACCATCGCCTATGCGGACAATTTCGCATTCGCGCGGCGCGGAATGTGGACGCATTGACGCGCTTCCGGCGCGTCCGGCATTCGGATCAGGCGGCGTCCGCCTCGGTCGGCGCAGGGCCGGCATCGGCCGTGCGCTGGCGCAGCAGGATCATGAACCGCTCCTCGCGCATCGGCCGGCCGATCAAGCTG
>JBFWWQ010000332.1:0-3613 GCA_050246095.1 Pseudorhodoplanes sp. | reverse complement strand
GGCCGTCTCACCCTGTGCAGCCCCGACCCGCAGGCGGTCCGCCCGCCGGAGGAAAAGGTCAACGTGCTGCAGGTCACGCTGCCGACGAATTTCAAGGTCGCGCGCTTCGACAGCGATCAGCACACCGCGATCCTGCGCCAGATCGAATCCGACATCGAGAATGTGCGCTACGACGTCGGCGGGGAGAAAATCGAGCTGCCGGTGAAGCTGAAGGTGCACGATTCGATCTTCGTGCCGCTCGCCAAATGGGCGATGCTGCTGGCCGGCAATTACCGCTGCGTCACGCCGGACGGCATGCGTACCGCGCAGGAGGCGGTGCATTCCGACATCGAGACCTCGCGTTCGGTCTACAATTTCGTCAACGACCTCGTGGTCAGACTCGGCGCCAAGCCCACCGATCTCGTGCCGTTCGAGAAATACGCGGCCGCCGCGCAAAGCCTGTCCCGTCCCGCCTCGGCCGCGCGCGCGCTCAACAACGGCGCGCCGAACATCGAGCGCGCCGACAAGCTGGTGCAACTCATCGCCCGGCAGATGAATCTGAGCAATCCGGCGATCGATGCGCAGGTGGCGCTGGTCGACACGCGCCTCGAGGCCAACCGCAAGAAGGCGGCGTAGCGCATTCCGGGCTCATCCTCAGGCGCGTGCCCAAGGGCACGCGCCCCAAAGGATGCGGCGGTCACGGCACCCATGCTTTGAGGCGCATCGCCGCGCGAGACGCCCCGGCACGAGGGCAGGCACATAGCCGGCCGTCACCCGGTCAATCGAGGTCTTCCAGGCGCACGCCCCGGCCTCCGCGCAAACCCGTGCGCGCGTCCCGCACCCGCTTCAGGAAACGGGGATCGTTCTCGAGCCGGTAGTCGAACCAGTCGTCTTCGGAATCGAACCCGATCGGCACCCCAGCCGGCTTCCCGTGCCGTGTGATGACGATATCCTGCTTCGCGGCCTCGCGAAGGAAATGCGACAGGTCGTCTTTGACTTCAGACAGGGAAATCTTCTTCATTCCGGTTTTCCGAAAAGCCCTCAATGCCCCTTGACGTGCTCGGCGGCGCGGCCGCGGCGGTCATGCGCGAGGTCGGAATAATGCGCGCGCTTGGCTTCCAGCATCAGCAGGTCGGCGCGCTTGATCACCGCTTCCAGGCGCTCGCCCGGACGGCTGGTGGCGATGCCGGTCGAGAGGCTGAGCTTCAGGTCGGGATAGAACTGGTTGTTGATCTCGACCAGGTCGCTGAGCGATTCCAGCACCGTCTCGCCGCCGCCCGAGTCGGTGGCGGGCAGCAGCACCGCGAACTCGTCGCCGCCGATACGGGCCGCCGTCGAGGGGCGGTCGACCAGCGAGGAAAACACCTCCCCCGCCCGGCGCAGCAGCGCGTCGCCCGCGGCATGTCCGAGTTCGTCGTTGGCCGCCTTCAGCCCGTTCAGATCGACCATGATGACGGTGACCGGGTGCGGCCCCTTGCGCTCCAGCCGGTTCATCTCGTCGACGAAGAAGGAGCGGTTATATAGCTTGGTCAGCACGTCGTGGGTGCCGAGATATTCGAGATAGGCCTCCGCCTACTTGCGCGCGGTGATGTCGGTGAGCGCCACCTGGACCAGCGACCAGTCGCACTCGCGTCCCGGGATTACCGAGAATTGCAGCAGCAGGTGCAGCTTGTTGCCGTCGAGCGCGTAATTCACCACCTCGCGCTGCTGGAACAGCTTGCCGTCCCACAGGTCGATCAGCTGCTCGCGGAAATGCTGCTCCATCTCGTCGCGGAAAACGTCCGGCAGATTGCGCAGCAGGGCTTCCTTGTCGGGCGCGCAGAACAGCTCCAGCGTCCGCTCGTTCACGTCGAGGACGCGGATTTCGCTCATGCAGCGCGCGACGAATTCCTGATGCACGTCGGTGAACACGCGGAAATCCTCGATCCCGCGCGCGCGCACGTCGTCGAGCAGCCGCTTGACCGCGCTGAAATCCTCGACCCACAGCGAGACCGGAGAGAACGAGAACAGGCCGCGCGCGTAATTGTCGCTGTTGGTGAGATCGCGGCGCGCCGTCTCGCGCTCGGTCACGTCCTCGATGGCGACCAGCACCCGGTTCCAGTTCCGCTCGTGACCGGGCAGGATCGCGCCCTTGAGCTGGATATCCAGGCGCCGGCCGGTCAGCGTGTAGTTCGTCGTGTTGCTGAAGAATTCCGTTTTGCCGTCCCAGAGCTGCGCCAGTTCCTCGATATGCGTGTGCAGCATGTCGTCGCGGAAGACGTTGCCCAGATTCTCGATCAGGTGCGACAGATCGCGCGCGTCGAACAGCGAGAGCGTCTTGCGGTTGACCTTGAGAACGCGGATGCGCTCGGAGCAGGCCATGACGCGCTGGCGGTCCGCCAGCAGGTGCGCGCGCAAATCCCCGATGCCGGCCGCGCGCCATTCGTCGAACAAGGACTTGACCGCGGAATAATCCTCGAGCCAAAGCGAGACGGGCGCGAGATCGACCATCTCCGCGTCGTCGCGATCGGGTGTAACGGACATCGACACGACCCTGTTCGTTCGTGGAACAGCCGAAAAACCCTACCCGTATAGGACGATTCCGTTAGGAAATCCTATGCCGCGCCGGATTTCCCGACGAAACTGCCCGGGCTCCGAATCGGACCGGTCCGCCCCGAAGCGGCGGTTCCAGCGAACGCGGGAGAGCCTCGCCGGCCTGATTGCATCGCATGCCCCCGGATACCCCGCCTTCCCTCCCGGTTGCGCGCATCGCGCTGTTCGACGTGCTGCGCGGCACGGCACTCGCGGCCATGACGGCCTACCACTTTAGTTGGGACCTCGAATTCTTCGGCCTGGCGGAGCTCGGGATTACTCAAAATTTGCTGTGGATTGCATTCGCGCGCACGATCGCCGCGAGTTTCCTCGCGCTGGTCGGCGTCAGCCTGGTTCTGGCGCATGGCCGCGGCATCCGCTGGCGCGGATTCCTGCGCCGGCTGGCGGTCGTCGCCGCCGCCGCCGCCGCGATCACAATCCTGTCATCCTTCGCCGATCCGGACGGCATCATCTGGTTCGGCATCCTGCATTGCATCGCCGTCTCCAGTTTGCTCGGCCTTATCTTCCTGCGCGCGCCGCTGTGGCTGACGACCGCGGTTGCGGCGGCGTGCCTCGCCGCCCCATCCCTTCTCGCCTCGCCCGACTTCAATGCACCGGGCTGGCTGTGGCTCGGGCTGGCGAGCGACCCGATCCCCTCCAACGACTACAATCCGCTGCTGCCCTGGTTCGGCTGCGTGCTGCTCGGCATCGTGGCGGCGCGCCTCGTGCTGCCGCACGCGCAGGGCGCGCCTTGGGCCGCGTGGCAGCCGCATTCACCCGTCGCGCGCGCGCTTGCGCTCGCCGGCCGCCACAGCCTGCTTGTCTACCTGGTGCACCAGCCGATCCTGATGGGCGCGGTATGGCTGGTCGCGCAGATCACACCGGGGTGACGTCGTCCGGCGGCGGCTCTTCCTCGTCGTCCCGCGCCGGCCGGCCCGCCATATACAGGATCGCCACACCGGCCATCGCCGACACCACCGAAGCCGCGAACACCGCGATCTTGGCGGCGGCGAAATCGGGCGGCACCGGGAAAGCCTGTCCCGCGATGAACAGCGACATGGTG
>JBFWWQ010000331.1:0-3663 GCA_050246095.1 Pseudorhodoplanes sp. | reverse complement strand
TGTTCTACACCGACGCCACCGCGACGCTCGGCGGCACCGACGTTCCCGTCGATGCCTGGAAGATCGACGCGGTTTCCGCCGGCCTGCAGAAATGCCTGTCCGGTCCGCCCGGCTCGGCGCCCATCAGCTTCGGCGAGCGCGTCGTCGAGATCGTGACCAGGCGCAAGCATGTCGAGGCCGGCATCAAGCCGGACGGCATGGTCGAGGGCGACGGCCCGATCGTCCGCTCGAACTATTTCGATCTCGCCATGCTGATGGATTACTGGAGCGAGAGCCGGCTCAACCATCACACCGAAGCCGCCTCCATGCTCTACGGCGCGCGCGAGGCGATCCGCATCGTGCTGGCGGAAGGCCTCGATCACGGCTTCGCGCGGCACCGGCTCGCCAGCCGCGCGATCGGCGCGGGCCTCGGCGAAATGGGCCTGGAATTGTTCGGCGACCAGGCCAACAAGATGCCGAACGTCACCGGCGTGGTGATCCCGCACGGCGTCGACGGCGAGGCCGTGCGCGCGATCCTGCTGCACGATTTCGGCATCGAGATCGGCACATCCTTCGGGCCGCTGCGCGGAAAGATCTGGCGCATCGGCACGATGGGCTATGTCTGCCGCAAGGAGAACGTGCTGATCTGCCTCGGGGCGCTGGAGGCGGCCTTGCGGCAATGCGGCTTCCAGACGAAAGCCGGCGCGGGCGTCGACGCCGCGCTCGCCGTCTATCGCGCGGCCGAACAGCCGGCCAGGCGCAGCGCCGCATCCTGAAAAAAGGTCTCAGCGCGTCAGCCGTTCCAGCTCCGGGAAGGGCTGGAACCGCGCATTGGCGCAATCGTCCTTGCGCGCGTCGATCAGGGTGTCGAGCCGGCCCGCGGTGAACACGATCTGGCGGTCCTTGACCCCTTCATAGCCGCCGCCGCTCTTGCGCGCGTTGAATCGCACGCACACGACATAGCGCTGCGTGCCTGCGACCGAGCGCAGTTCCGGCTCCGCGATCGCGGCGTCGCGCACGCCGGCGGGATCGTTCAGCCAGGTGCGCAGGAAGGCGAGCGTGTCGGCGCGCCAGTTCTGCGGCGGCAAATTCGGCTCGCCCTTCTCGACTCCCTGATAATAGAGGCCTTCCATCTTCGCGCAGGCGCCGAGCGCGGCGGCGAGCAGCACGGCGCCGGCCCCGAGCGCGGCGCGCAATATCGACCCGCACGATGCCGGGACGGCCCTGCGATATGGTCGGTGCCGCCTCACAGCCGCGGCAGCACTTTCTCGGCCAGGAGCTGCATGGAACGCCGTCCGAGATCGCGGTCCTTCCAGTCCTTGCCGGCATAGAGCAGCGTGCCGAAATCGCCGACCTCGGCGCGGAACGCCAGCAAGGCGTCGGCGACCTTGCCGGGCGAGCCGTGGATGACGAGCCGCTCGCACACGGAATCGAGCGTCACCTCCTGGTCCGGCTGGTCGCGGCGCGTCTTGAACAATTCGATGCGCCCGCCCGCCTTCAGCTTGGTGAAGAGCTGGCTGTAATAATAGCGGTAGGGACTGCCCGGGCCGGTGGCATAGGCCGCCGCGGTCCGGTCGTCATCGGCGACGAAAATGCTCTTCGCCACGCGCCAGTTGGCGGGATCGGCGGGCCGGCCGGCGCGCGCGCAGCCTTCGACATATTTCGGCCAGTGGCTCTTCACCCATTCCGGCATCAGGAAGTTGGCGGAGATCGGATCCCAGCCGCGCGCGGCGGCCTCCGTCACGCCCCTGGAGAAAGGCGCGACCGCGGTCACCACGATCGGCGGATGCGGGCGCTGCAGCGGCTTCGGGATGAAGCCCTGCCCGATCGCCGGCATGAGCTGCTCCCGCACCGCGATCGTCCAGTACTTCCCCTGCAGGTCGTAGGGCGGCTCGCCCGCCCACAGCGCCAGTACCTGGTTGATCGCCTCCAGGAACATGGCGTTGCGGTCGGCCTTGAGGTTGCCGAACACCTCGGCATCCGACATCAGGCCGCCCGGCGAGATGCCGAAGATGAAGCGGCCGTCCAGCATGTGGTCGAGCATGGCGATCTGCGCGGCGATCGCGGCCGGATGGCCGTTCGGCATGTTGACGGTGCCGGTGCCGAGCCTGATGCGCTTTGTCGCGTCGACCAGAGAAGCCAGGAACATGGCGCAGGAGGTGATGTTCTCGGCGCGGTCGGTGACGTGCTCGCCGGCATAGCCTTCGGCGAAGCCGAGCTCGTCCGCCAGGATGAAGGCTTCGCGGTCCTCGCGCAGCGAAAGCCGCCAATCCTTGTCGAGCGGATGGATCGGCATGGTGAAAAAGCCAAGCTTCATTCCGTCACCTCTGGCGATTGAAAGGACAAAGGCAGAAGCGTTCGCGCATCAGGCCGGGGCAACCTGCGCGGCGGCGAGTTCCTCCGCGATGCGCTTGCGCGCCATCATATGCGCGCGGCCGTCATTGACCGCGTCGACCGCCACGAGTTTTCCCCCGCTGCGATACTCGACGGAGAATTTCGCGCCGGCCGGATCGCCGACCGTCAGCGCGGCATCGTGCCGGTCGGCGAGCCCCGCGATCTGCAGCTTGATCTCGTACTGATCCGACCAGAACCACGGCACCGGGTCGTAAGGCTGCGGCTGCCCGAGAATCGCGGCAGCGGCGGCCTTGGCCTGGTCGATGGCGTTCTGCACGCTTTCCAGGCGCAGCATGCGGCCGTAGCGCGCGCTGTGGAAGCGCGTGCAATCGCCGGCGGCGAAGACATGCGGGTCGTCGGTGCGCGCATGCGCGTCGACCAGGATGCCGTCGCTGCAGGCGATGCCGGCGGCTTTGGCGAGATCGTCGTTCGGACGCGCGCCGGTGGCGTTGAGCACGAGATCGGCGGGCAGATGCGTGCCGTCGGACAAGGCGACGCCGGTGACCCGCTCCTCGCCCTCGATCGCGGCGGCGCGCGCACCGAGCTTCAGCACGACGCCGCGTTCGGCATGATAGCGCTGGAAGAAATCCGAGATCGCAACGCCGGTGACGCGCTTCAGCACGCGGTCCTCGGCTTCCAGCACGACCACCTCGCGCCCTTCCGAGCGGAACACGGCCGCCGCTTCCAGCCCGATATAGCCGCCGCCGATGATCACGATCCGGCGCGCCGCATCGAGCGCCGGCCGCAGGCGCAGCGTGTCGTCGATCGTGCGCAGCGAGAACACGCCGGGGCGCTCGATTCCCGGGACCGGCAGATGCCGGGCGGCGGTGCCGGTCGCGAGCACCAGATGATCGTAGGCGATGGCGCGGCCGTCCGCGGTCGCGACCTGCCGGCGCGCGCGGTCGAGGGCCACGACGCGCTGTCCGGTTTCGATGTCGACGCCCTGCTCCTGCCAGAACGCCGCCGGGCGCAGCAGCAGCGAGTCCGGGTTTTTCGGGTCGGGCAGGAATTTCTTCGACAGCGGCGGACGCTGGTAGGGCAGATAGGGCTCGTCCCCGAGCACGCGCAGCGGCCCCCGGTAGCCGCCCTGCCGCAAGCTGATGGCAAGCTGCGCCGCCGCCTGCCCGGCACCCACGACCACCACGCCGTCCTGCATCGTCCACCCTCCCAGATCGAACGGAGAGCGGTCCTCGCCCTACCCAGATTCAGGCGCGGTTATTGCACGGAACCGGGAGGTTGGGGCGATAGACCGTCGGGGGCAGGCAAATGCCCAGTGCGTGAGCAAGTGTG
>JBFWWQ010000330.1:0-3680 GCA_050246095.1 Pseudorhodoplanes sp. | reverse complement strand
TGCTCCTCCAGCACCACGTTCAGCTCCGGCTTCACCACCTCGTCGGTGAGCACGAGGCCGGTCATGCGGTCGGCCTCGAAGGTCATCATCGCCTTCAGATGCTCCTTGGCGACGCGCTGGTAATAACCGGTATAGTCGTTGGAGGTGAACGCATTCTCCTGTCCGCCCAGGGTCGCGACGGTCTGCGAGAACAGTCCGGCCGGATTGTTCCGCGTGCCCTTGAACAGCAGGTGTTCGAGGAAATGCGCGAGCCCCGACTTGCCCGGCGTCTCGTCGGCGGAGCCGACCTTGTACCAGAGCATGTGCGTGACCACCGGCTGACGGCGGTCCGGGATCACCACCACCTGCATGCCGTTGCCGAGCGTGAAATGCGCGACCTCGGGCAGGAAGGCGGCGGGCGCGGCGAACGCGCCTGCGAGCAGCAAACCCGCAGCGGCGAACGCACCGCGGGCAACGGCAAAGGATGCTTTCATCGGGAATCTCATTCTGGGCGCCGGTTGGGCGCAAATCGCAGCGCGCGGGAAACGGGCCGCACGCGCCGCAGGGATCAGTCGTTGATGCCGCGGTCTTGCAGGTTGAACGGCTTGGGCGCCTCTTTGCGCTTGGACAGTCCGTAGACCTGTCCGGAAGCCGGCGTCATGTAGCCGGTCGGCGGCTCGATCAGGCTGGTGCGCGGCCGCTCCGGCGGCGGCGTGCCGATCTCTTCCTTTTCCTTGCCGCCGAACAGGTTGCTGAACAGCCCGCCGCGATAGCCGAGCTCGTTGGGACGCAGCGGACGCTGGCCGTCGAATTCGGAATTGCCGCCGGTGCCGCGGCCGGCCCCGGCCAGACGGCCCTTTTCCAGCTCGGCCGGCGTGAGCGGGCGCGACTCCTCGTAGGTCGGGTCGCTGTAGCGGCGGTCCTTGCGGGTGACGTCGGCCTGCTTCTTCTTCGGCTGCTTGTCGACGTCCTTCGGCCAGGCCGCATGCGGGGTCGAGGCCGTCGTTTCCGGCTGCGGCAGATTCATCGAGGGCGGCACCACCAGGCCCGGGCGCTCGCGGTAATCGATCCGGTCCTTGTCGTTGAGGCCGAAGATCGACTTCATCAGCTTCTCTTCGAACGACTCTTCGTCGTCGTCGGCGGCCATCGCCTTGGGCGCGAGGGCTGTAGCCAGCACCAGCGCCAGCATGGCGGCCAGCGTGCCGCGGCTCAGGCGGCGGACAAATCCCTTACCCAGAATGGCCGTATGCGTCTTCGGCACGTCCTGCTCCGCGAAAATCGTCTGGCGTCGGCCCTGACCGGCAGATGTCTCCAGCAATCAGGGCGCTTTTGCGGCGCGCTCCCCCAGGAGCGATTCATACAGGAGGCCGGCCACGCCGGCAACGATGGCCACGTCGGCGAGGTTAAAGACGTACCAGCTGAAGCTGACGGCCGCGGTATTCACGTAAATCAGCACGAAATCCGCCACCGCCCCGTAGGCCGCCCGGTCGATCCCGTTGCCGATCGCCCCCCCGATCACAAGGCCGAGAGCCACCGCCCCGATCCGGGTATGGACGCGGGCCAGCCAGAGCACGAACACGACCACGGCCGCGGCCGTGAACAGCACCAGCAGCCAGCGGCCGAGCGTGGTGTCCTGCTGGAACAGGCCGTAGCTGATGCCCCGGTTCCAGGTCAGCACCAGATCCAACCCCGGCAGGAGCTGGACCGGCCCGCGCTCGCCGAGCCGGTAGCCGAACAGGAGCCACAGCTTTAAGGCCTGGTCGAGCAGCAGGATGACGGCGGCAAGGGTCAGGCCGAAGCGGCTGAACGGGCCCCACCAGAAGGATTGCGCCACCGGACTCCCGTCGGCCGGCTGCACGGTCATTCCGCCGCCCGGCGCAGGCTGTCCCATTCGCGCAGCGCCTTGGCGTCGCGCGGGGTCACGTCGGGGAAATCCGGATCGGTGCCGACGCTTTCGGAAATCTTCCAGGAGCGCGCGCATTTGCGGCCCTCGGCGCGCTGCGGCACCACCGCGACGCCGCGCACCTCCTCGAGCCGGAAAGCGTCCGCCGGCCCCTCGCCCTCGACCAGCGTCGCCGCCGAGGTGATACAGATTTCCGCGAGGTCGGCATCGACCAGCGCGACAAAGAGATCGGGATCGGCGACATAGACCAGCGGGGCGGCTTCCAGCGAGGAGCCGATACGCTTCTGCGCGCGCTCCAGCTCCAGCGCGCCGGTGACGACACGCCGCACATTCCTGATCCTGCGCCACTTCTCGGAAAGCGCCTCGTCGCGCCAGCCCGCCGGCACGTCGGGGAAGGCCTGCAGATGCACCGAAGGCGCGTCCTCGCCGAAGCGCGACAGCCACGCCTCCTCGGCCGTGAAGCACAGCATCGGCGCGAGCCAGGTCACGGTGCAGCGGAACAGATGCTCGAGCACGGTCAGGCAGGCCTTGCGGCGGTCCGAGGAGATCGGATCGCAATAGAGCGCGTCCTTGCGGATGTCGAAATAGAAGGCCGACAGGTCCGCGGTCATGAACGCATTGAGCGCGGCGAAAATGCGCTTGTAGTCGAAATTGGCGTAGGCCTCGCGCACCAGCGCATCGAGCTCGGCGAGCCGGTGCAGCATCAGCCGCTCGAGTTCGGGCATCTTGCCGACCGCGACGCGGTCTTCCTCGCGGAAATGCGCGAGATTGCCGAGCATCCAGCGGATGGTGTTGCGCAGCTTGCGGTAGGTCTCGACATTGGTCTTGAGGATTTCCGCGCCGATGCGCAGGTCGTCGGCATAATCCGACGCGCAGGCCCACAGGCGCAGGATGTCGGCGCCGGACTGGCGGATCACGTCCTGCGGCGCCACCGTGTTGCCGAGCGACTTCGACATCTTGCGGCCCTGCTCGTCGAGCACGAAGCCGTGCGTGAGCACGACGTCGAACGGCGCCACCCCGCGCGTGCCGCAGCTCTCCAGCAGCGAGGAATGGAACCAGCCGCGATGCTGGTCGGAGCCTTCGAGATACATCACCGTATCGTCGCCGCCTTTGCTCTTGCGGCGGATGCCGGCAAGCCCGGGGAAATGCCGCGGGTCTTCCAGCGTGAAGGCGTGCGTCGAGCCGGAATCGAACCAGACGTCGAGAATGTCGTCGACCTTGGTCCAGCCTTCCTTGGCGCGCGGCCCGAGGAAGCGCTCCGCCGCGCCTTTGGCGTACCAGGCGTCGGCGCCTTCCTGCGCGAAGGCCGCGACGATGCGCTCGTTCACCGCCTGGTCCTGCAGGATTTCGACGGAGCCGTCGCCCGCCTCGCGCACGAATACCGCGATCGGCACGCCCCAGGCGCGCTGGCGCGAGATCACCCAGTCGGGACGGCTTTCGATCATGCCGGTGATGCGGTTCTCGCCCGCCGCCGGCACCCAGCGCGTCACCGCGATCGCCTGCAGCGCGCGCTCGCGCAAGCTTTCGGCGTCATTCCGGGGCGCGCCGTGCGCTCTTTTCACCTCTCCCCTTTGGGGAGAGGTCGACGCCGAAGGCGTCGGGTGAGGGGATCTGGCCCCAACCGTATTCTGTCCCCCCTCCCCCGGCCGCTGCGCGGCCGACCTCTCCCCACAGGGGAGAGGTGAAGAAAGAGAGAACGGCTTGTCCATCGCGATGAACCATTGCGGCGTGTTGCGATAGATGACCGGCTTCTTGGAGCGCCAGGAATGCGGGTATTGGTGCTTGAGGCGGCCGCGCG
>JBFWWQ010000329.1:0-3701 GCA_050246095.1 Pseudorhodoplanes sp. | reverse complement strand
TGCTGACCAATGCGCGGCGGGCGGCAGCGGGCGAGGGGGCGCCGCGCCTCTTGGCGGGCGGCGCCATGATCGCCACCTGCATCTCGTTCATCCGCACCGGCTTCATTGTCGCGACCTTGAACCCGCCGATGCTGCGACTCGTGCTGGTGCCGCTGGTCGCAGCCACGCTCGTCGCCGGCGCGGGCGCCTGCATCCTCGCCTTCCATGCGCAGAAACCGAAGGCCGTCGGCGGGGACGACAGGCTGCGCAACCCTTTCGAGTTTCGTCCCGTGGTGATGTTCGCGGCTTTGCTCGGGCTGCTGGTGCTGGCGTCGCGTGCGATCACCGAGCAATTCGGCGCGGCGGGGGCGACGGTCGCGGCTTTGGTGACCGGTCTCGGCGACATCGACGCGGTCGCCGTCTCGATGACCAAGCTCGCCCCCGCGACGCTCGACCTCGATCATGCCGCGTTCGCGGTGCTGGCCGCGGTCCTGTCGAACAACGTCTCCAAGGTGGCGATGGGCGCAACCATCGGCGGTCGCGCCTTCGCCGTCGCGGTGGGGCTGGCCACGGCGGCCGCGCTCCTGGCCGGTGCGCTGGCCTGGCTGATCGCGGTTCCGCTGCTCGGATGAACGTCCGTCCACAATAGCCGGCCGCGCGTGTCCGAGATGCGACACCGGGCCAATGTCTGCGCGCCGTGTGCGCTAGATCACGCAAATTTAGGAAGCGTTAATCTACCGCCACGACTCTGCCACAGGACGGTCCTTGTCGCGCCTTTCGCGGCCTCAACAAGACGCGGGAGCATACGGTGCTTCGAACGATGCGCCGGGATCGGACGACACATGGGCAGGCGGCCGGGACGGCCGAATGCCCAGACGGGGGATGTCAAATGCGGGACGACACGGTTCAACCGGCACATGCGGCCTTTCTGGCGATGCAATCCGCCATCCGGGCCTCGCAGATCGTGACGGCGGAACTCGCAGCCGCCGCGCTCGCGGATATCCGCACCGGCGTCATCACCGGCGAGGGGCCGAGTGCCGCGGGCCGCATCCATTTCTCGCGCAGCCTCGACAAGCAGGACGCCGCATTTTGCGCGCAGGTGCTCACCGCGCCGCACGAGGTTGCGGTGACGCGCGCCGAGGCGCAGAATTTGCTCGCGATCGACGCCGCCGCTTCCGAGCGTTCCGACGGCGGGCGCTTCGACGACCTGCTGACCAAGGCCATCGCGCACCACGCTTTGGCGGCTGCCGGCAAGCCGGTGCCGCCGCGCCAGGTGGCGCTCGCCGTCGAGACGCCGCTGGAAAGCTGGGCCGGTTCGCGCGCCGATGCCGATGCCGAGGTGCTGCGCTGGATTTCCAGTGAAATGCGCGGCCGCAAGCGGGCCAGCCGTGGCCTGATGTCGATCGCGATCCTGTTCGGCGTCGCCGCCGCCCCGGTCGCCCGGTCGCTCGCCGGCTTGATCGATTTCGCCGCCTGATTGACAATCCTTCCGCAACGCAGCACAGCGTTGCGCAGGGGGTGTTGGGCGGCATGTTCAAGCGTATTCTGATCGCCAATCGCGGCGAGATTGCCTGCCGTATCATCAAGACGGCCCGCAGGATGGGCATCGAGACGGTCGCGGTCTATTCCGAGGCCGACCGCGACGCACTGCATGTCGAGATGGCGGACGAGGCAGTGCCGATCGGCCCGCCGGCGGCGGCCGAAAGCTACCTCGTCGTCGACAGGATCATCGATGCCTGCAAGCGCACCGGCGCGCAGGCGGTGCATCCGGGCTACGGCTTCCTCTCCGAGCGCGAGGCCTTCCCCAAGGCGCTGGCCGCCAACGGCATCGTCTTCATCGGACCGAACCCGGCCGCGATCGCGGCGATGGGTGACAAGATCGAATCCAAGAAGGCCGCCGCCGCCGCCAAGGTTTCGACCGTGCCCGGCTTCCTCGGCGTGATCGAGGACGAGAAGCACGCCGCCAGGATCGCCGACGAAATCGGCTACCCGGTGATGATCAAGGCCTCGGCGGGCGGCGGCGGCAAGGGCATGCGCATCGCGCATTCGCGCGCGGAAGTCGCGGAAGGCTTCACGCGCGCCAAGTCGGAGGCGAAATCCTCGTTCGGCGACGACCGCGTGTTCGTGGAGAAATTCATCGTCGATCCGCGCCACATCGAAATCCAGGTGCTCGGCGACAAGCACGGCAACGTGATCTATCTCGGCGAGCGCGAATGCTCGATCCAGCGCCGCAACCAGAAAGTGATCGAGGAGGCGCCGTCGCCTTTGCTCGACGCGGCGACGCGAAAGAAGATGGGCGAGCAGTCGGTCGCGCTCGCCAAGGCCGTCGGCTACGACTCGGCGGGCACCGTCGAGTTCGTCGCCGGCCAGGACCGCTCCTTCTACTTCCTCGAAATGAACACCCGGCTTCAGGTCGAGCACCCGGTGACGGAACTCGTCACCGGTCTCGATCTGGTGGAGCAGATGATCCGCATCGCCGCCGGCGAGAAGCTCGCGATCCGGCAGGAGGATGTGAAGCTGAACGGCTGGGCGGTCGAAAGCCGCGTCTATGCCGAAGACCCGTTCCGCAATTTCCTGCCCTCGACCGGGCGCCTCGTGACCTATCGTCCGCCGGCGGAGAAGGTCGTCAACGGCATCACCGTGCGCAACGATACCGGCGTCTATGAGGGCGGGGAGATTTCCCTGTTCTACGACCCGATGATCGCCAAGCTCGTCACGCATGGCGAGACGCGCGCGCAGGCGATCGACGCGCAGGCCGACGCGCTCGACGCCTTCGCGATCCGCGGCATCCGCCACAACATGCCGTTCCTGGCCGCGCTGATGGCGCATCCGCGCTGGCGCTCGGGCAAGCTGTCGACCGGATTCATCGCGGAGGAATTTCCCGACGGTTTCCACGGGCTCACGCCCACGACAGAGAATGCGCATGTGCTCGCCGCGGTCGCGGCGGCGATGGACCATGTGCTGGGCGAGCGCAAGCGGCGGATTTCGGGGCAGATGACCGGCCGCGAGGTCCGGCGCGAACGCCGCCGCGCGGTCTGGCTGAACCAGCAGGAATTCCAGCTCGACGTCGCGCGCAGCAACGGCGCGATCGCCGCGCAGATTCTCGACGCCGACGGCAAGCCCGCGCATACGCACCTGACGCAGTCGCACTGGCAGCCGGGCGACCCGGTCTGGTCCGGCACCGTCGACGGACGGCCGGTCTCGGTGCAGGTGCAGCCGATCGCGAACGGCTTCGATCTGTCCTATCGCGGCATACTCGCCAAGGCTTATGTCTATACCGAGAGCGAGGCGGCCTATGCCCGCCTGATGCCGGTGAAGAGCGCCGGCGATTCCGGCAAATCCGTGCTCTGCCCGATGCCGGGCCTCGTGGTTTCCATCGCCGTCAAGGAAGGCCAGGAGGTCAAGGCCGGCGAGACGCTGGCGGTGGTCGAGGCGATGAAGATGGAGAATGTGCTGCGCGCGGAACGCGACGGCACGGTGAAGGCGATCAAGTGCAAGCCGGGCGACAGCCTCGCAGTCGACGCGGTGATCATGGAGTTTGCCTGAAAGGCGTCGCCGCCGGGCGCGTTCGTCTCCTGTGGAATCGGAACGCGCCTCGGCCGCTTTCGCCTTGTCGCATTTTCTTTGTGCGAACCGGTTACCCACTTCGCTCGAAAATGCTCTAGTCTCGCCGGACATCCGGCGACGATTCCATGCAGTTCCTCGAACCCATCATCCCGACT
>JBFWWQ010000328.1:0-3713 GCA_050246095.1 Pseudorhodoplanes sp. | reverse complement strand
CAATACACGACCAGCACGCGCATTCAAAAAGCGTCCATGCGCGCGGCGACCTTCCGCAGGAAGGCGTCGCGCGACGCGTCGGTCGAGAGATTCATCGAATAATGCGCCGAGAAGCCGACCGGCGCGCCGGGCTTCACCGTCGAGCGCATCAGCCGGTGGATCAGCTTGCGCGGCGGATTGCCCATCAGCCAGGCGCGGAAGCGGCTGCCGCCATAGCTGGTCACGGCTTCGACCTTGCGGATGTTGTGAAGCATCGGCTGCGCCTTGCCGTCGACCAACCGGAATGACACGCCGGGCAGGAACACGCGGTCGAAGAAACCCTTCAATATGGCCGGATAGCCATAGTTCCAGACCGGAAAGCAGAGCACCAGCCCTTCGGCCCGCCGCAGGCGCTCGACATATTGCCTGACCGGCTCGATGTTGCGCTCGGTGTCCTGATAGGCGATGCGCTCGGCCCGCGTCAGCCGCGGATCGAAATCCTCCGCATAAAGATCGCAGTTGTCGACGACATGGCCTCGCGCCGTCAGCCGCTCCACGATCATGCGGTGCAGGGCGGCGTTGAAGCTGGTTTCAACGGGATGCGCGTGAAGGACGAGAACGTTCATGCGGCCGCCATCGTCACGCCACGCGCGCCAGTCCCTTGAACAGGAAAGTCCTGCCGGTGCGGTAATCGTAAGTCGGGTCCTCCCAGGCGATCATCTTGCCCGGATTGAGCAGGCCCTGCGGGTCAGCCTCGCGCTTGAAGGCAAGCTGCACCTCGTCCGTCTGCTTCATGCCGCCCTCCTCCAGCGTGTAGCGGTGCGGGTTGAAGATCGGGCAGCCATTGTTCTCGAAGATGCGGATGATCTCGTCCAGCCGCTCCTCGGTGGTGAATTTCACCAGCGGCAGGCCGAAACAGGTGATGTCGCCGTCGAAGCGCACGAACTCCAGATGCGAGAACACCTCGCCGGGGAACATCGCATCCATCTTCTCCGCCAGCGCGAGATGGTTCGGGAACGGATAGAGCGATTGCAGATAGGTGATCGTGGGATCGATGCGCAAAGCGCGCAGCGTGGTGTGGTTCCAGGCGAGTTCATAGGCCGGCGGCAAGCCCTTCCTGTCCTCCTCGGAGGCGGTCGCCGCATTGTAGACGACCTCGCCGCCGGTGCGCCGCGTGAAGGTGAGGAAGGCGTCCAGCGAATGCGGCGCCACCATCACAAGGCAGACGCTCATATCTTCCCGGAAGAACTTCTGGTGCCGCTTGAAATAGAGCCACGGCACCGGCGCGGAAATCGGCGTGATCAGCTTGGTAAGGATGCCGTCCTGGCGCCCCAGCGCATTGCCGAAACGCGCCGCATCCATGAAACTGTCGAAACCCACGATCACGTCCACCCAGTCATAGGCGGTGGTCAGCGGCATCTCGACTTCGGTGATGATGCCGTTGGTGCCGTAGGCGTGGGTGACCTTGTGAAGGTCCTCGCCGGTGAGGTCGAGCACGCGCGGCTCGGCTTCCATGGTCACCACGCGCAGCCGGATCACATTGCCGAAGTCGCGCAGGCCGCCGAAATTGATCGAGCCGACGCCGCCAGAGCCGCCGGCGACGAAGCCGCCGATCGAGGCGGTACTGTATGTCGACGGGAACATGCGGAACTCCTGCCCCGACTGCGCCCGCGTCTCGCGATCCACCTTGGCCATGATCGCGCCTGCGCCGCAGACAACGCGGCCGGGCGTGATCTCCCTGATCTCGTTGAGGTCGGACAGCGACAGCAGCACGCCGCCAGACAGCGGCATGGCCTGACCATAATTGCCCGTTCCGGAGCCGCGCGGGGTTACCGGCACGCCGTGCCTGTGGCAAGCGGCAAGCACGCGAATGACTTCCCCCTCATCCTTCGGCGAAACGATGATGTCGGCTGTGACGTGGTCGAGCTGCTGCTTCAGGACCGGGCTGTACCAGTAGAAATCCCGGCTCTTCTGCTGCACGATCTTGGCGTTGTCCTCGATCTTTATGCCGTCGAGATCCTGCCTGAGCGCCGCAATATCCATCACTTCCACTCCATGAGATCGTCGAGCTCGGCATAATCAGGCAAAACCCGCTTGATCGCCTTTCCGTCGCGCACGACGATCCGATCCGATTCCGGCCGCGACAGCAACTCCGTCCAGCTTCGCCCCCGGAAAATGACGAAATCCGCCGGTCCGCCGATCTTGAGCGAACCCGCATCGTCCAGCCTCATGATCCCCGCCGGCGTTGCCGCCACCGCGCGGGGCCAGTCGGAAACCGGATGATCGAAATGCAGGATGCGCGTCGCCTCGCGATAGACTTCCAGCATGTCGAGGTCGCCATAGGCGTAGAACGGATCGCGGGTATTGTCGGACGCGACGGCGACGGGAACGCCGCGCGCCTTCATCTCGTGCAGGAGCGTCACGCCGCGCCAGCGAGCAGCACTGGCCGACGAGCACCTTGCCGCGAAAACCGTTCCGCCTGACTGCCTCGGCGATCTTGAGCAGCGAGACCGCCTGCACATCGTCGGTTTCGTCGGCATGGAAATCGAGGTCGAGCCCGTTCTCCATGGCGAGGCGAACGATGACATCCAGCAATTCGTCCAGATCCGGGACCATATAGGTCACGGCACCGAGGACGCCGCGCGCATCCGCCACGCGCTTCGCCAACCCCGTGAACCAGTCGCGGTTGCGAACGGCCTCGATGCCCATCAGACAGGAAGCCTGCAACTCGATCCGCCCGCGCCAGCGTTCTCGCATTTCCTCGAAGACCGGCCAGGAGATCGCGTCCTGCGGCGGGTCGCTGTCGATATGGGTGCGGATTGCCTTGGTGCCGTGGGCGTAGGCGGTGCGCAGGGCAAAATCCATGCGCCGTGACACGTCCTCGGCGGACCAGCGCTGCGTGCGGTCGACGCCGTTGGCCGTCAGCGCGCCGGCGAAGCTGCCGTCCGGATTGGGCGAGCGCGGCCAGATATGCCCCTTGTCCAGATGCGTGTGGCAATCGACGAAACACGGCATGACGATACGGCCGGCGAGATCGATGGCATCCGAGGATCGGCTGTCTTCTCGCGACGGCTCGATCGACACGATCTTGCCGGCAGCTACGCCTATATCCGCCAGCAGAAAGCCGTCGCTGCCATGGTCGGCCGGCAGGTCCGGTGTCAGGGAACCGTGCAGCCGCACGCGCGAGAGCTTATAGGTTCCATCGGAAGGAATCGCCTGCGCGATCATGCGGGGCTCACCGCTCCTGCTTGAGCGCGCTCTCGTGCCAGCGGCGCAGGATGAGGTGCGACACGAGCGACAGCACCAGGAAGATCACGATGCCGGTGAAGGAGATCAGGATCAGCGCTGCAAAGAGGCGCGGCGCGTTCAGCCGGTAGCCCGCCTCGATGATGCGCGAGGCCAGCCCTGAGGATTGCCCGCTGGAGCCGGCGACGAACTCCGCCACCACCGCGCCGATCAGCGACAGGCCACCGGCGATCTTCAACCCGCCGAGGAAATACGGCATCGCCGCCGGCAGGCGCAGGTGCCAGAGTACCTGCCATCTTGTCGCGCCGTTCAGCTTGAACAGGTCGCGCAGATTGCGGTCGACCGAATTCAATCCCAGCGTGGTGTTCGACAGGATCGGGAAGAAAGCGACGATCCAGGCGCAAAGCAGAAGCTTTGCCGTCTGGTTGTCGACATAGATGTTGATCAGCGGGAAGATCGCGACGATCGGCGTGACCTGCAGCACGATG
>JBFWWQ010000327.1:0-3721 GCA_050246095.1 Pseudorhodoplanes sp. | reverse complement strand
ATCACGTAACCGCGCATCTGCTGCACGGCGAGGCCGCGCACAACCAGCGGATTGAGGCTGTCGAAGGTGCCGAGGATGCCCTGGACCAGCGTGCCGCCCTTGGGCGCGCCGGGCTCGGCATAGGGCATGCGGTCGAAACCGGCCGGCATTTTCGGTTCGCCATGCATGGCGATGGCCGGCCGCGGCTCCCCGGCGACAATCGGCGGGCAGGGGCCGAGGATACAAAGCAGCAAAAGGGGTGCAAATGCGAGCCGGCTCATCCGCCGTCGGACCTCGTTTCTGGCATCTTTCGCACCCCTTCGGGGCGATCCTGCGGCCTGGAATGCGGTGCTGCAAGTGCGCGTTCTGCGCTTTATCCCGCCCCCGATTCGGGGTATCACGCCGCGGACGGAGCGGCCGACCGGCGTCACGCTCTTGCCCTTTTTTGCGTAAAGACACGCCGCGCCGGGGCTGCGCTGAAGCGCCAGCGGCGCTGTCCAGAACAGAGGAACCAAGTCTCATGATTCTTCCGCACGCGACCGCTCCGGCCCGGCCGGCGGGCCGCTCGCTCCTAATCCTGTCGTCGGCGGCCTTGCTGACCGTCGCGGCATGGCCTGCCTTGGCCCAGCAGCCGGCTGCGCCGGCGCAGCGTCCGCCGGCAGCCGCCCAGCGTCCGGCCGCCCCGGCGCAGCGCCCGCAGGCGCAGCAGCCGGCCCAGCAGGCTCCCGCCCAGGGCCAGGCGCAGGCCCCGGCCGGGGAGGCGCCGCAACTGATCTATTCGCCCTGGACCAAGTTCTGCCTGAAGGGCCAGGAAGCCAACGCCAAGCAGGTCTGCTTCACCGGCAAGGACGGCCGGCTCGAATCCGGCATGCCGGTCGTGGCGGCCGTGGTGATCGAGCCGGAAGGCGATCCCAAGAAGGTGCTGCGCGTCACGCTGCCGCTCGGCATGCAGGTGCAGCCCGGCACGCGTGTGATCATCGACAGCGGCCAGCCGGCGCAGGGTCCCTACGTGATCTGCTTCACCAACGGCTGCATGGCCGACTACGAGGTGAATGCCGAGATCATCGGCCGGCTCAAGAAGGGCCAGCAGCTCGCGGTGCAGGCGATCAACGGCAACGGCCAGCCGATCAGCCTCGGCCTGCCGCTGGCGGATTTCGCGAAAGCCTATGACGGTCCGCCCACGGACCCGAAGAAATACGAAGAAGAGCAGAAGAAGCTGCAGGACGAGCTCCAGCGCAAGGCCAACGAGGCGCGCCAGAAGCTCGAAGGTCAGGCGCAGCAGCCGGGCAAGACCCAGTAACGCTGCCGTTCATCCATGCGAAAGGGGCGTGCGATGCACGCCCCTTTTTCGTTTGTGCCGTTACGCTGCGGCTCAGTTGACGATGAAATCGCGCGGCCGGTAGCCGCCGTCTTCGCGTTTGACGAAAGTCTGCCGTACCTGCGGATGGCGGATCGGTTCGTGCGAATTGTCCGGCAGCAGGTTCTGCTCGGAGACATAGGCGACGTATTCGGTTTCCGCGTTCTCGGCGAACAGGTGATAGAACGGCTGGTCCTTGCTCGGCCGGATCTCCTCCGGGATCGACAGCCACCATTCCTCGGTATTGCTGAAGGTGGGATCGATGTCGAAAATCACGCCCCGGAAAGGGAATATCCGGTGCTTGACGACCTGGCCGATGCTGAATTTGGCGATGCGCGGCTTGTTTTCTGAATGAGCCATGATGCGATCAAGATAGTGCCGATTCCGGCGCTGTGAAGGCGCCTACAGCCCGTATTGGGCGGCGAGCGCGGGGTCCTTGGTGGCCACGAGGCGGGCGAGGTCGACCACCACCTTGGCCTGTTTCCAGGTCGCATCGTCCTGCATCTTGCCCTCGATCATCACCGCGCCGGTGCCGTCGGGCATGGCCTTGAGGATTTTCTGCGCGAAAGCCACTTCGCCGGGATCGGGCGAGAAGACCCGCTTGGCGATCGCGACCTGCGTGGGATGCAGCGACCAGGCGCCGACGCAGCCCATCAGGAAGGCATTGCGGAATTGCGCCTGGCAGGCATCGGGGTCGGCGAAATCGCCGAACGGGCCGTAGAACGGCTTGATGCCGGCGGCGGCGCAGGCATCGACCATCTTGCCCAGCGTGTAGTGCCAAAGATCCTGTTGATAAGCCGCGCGCGGGGTGCCGTCGGCGTTCGGGTCGGCCAGCACCCGGTAGTCGGGATGGCCGCCGCCGACGCGCGTGGTCTTCATCGCGCGCGAGGCGGCGAGGTCGGCCGGGCCGAGACTCATGCCGTGCATGCGCGGGGAGGCGGCCGCAATCCGCTCGACATTGTTGACGCCCTCGGCGGTCTCCAGGATCGCGTGGATGAGGATCGGTTTGGTGACGCCGTGCCGCGCCTCGAGCTGCGCCAGGAGCTGGTCGAGATAGTGGATG
Source organism: Pseudorhodoplanes sp. (assembly GCA_050246095.1). GTDB lineage: Bacteria > Pseudomonadota > Alphaproteobacteria > Rhizobiales > Xanthobacteraceae > Pseudorhodoplanes. The sequence continues at coordinate 1,322 of JBFWWQ010000327.1, read as the reverse complement.
TCCCACTCGCCGTCGACCTTGGGCAACATGATCACGTCGAGCTTGCTGCCGATCGCGCTGACGAGTTGCGTGACGTCGTCGAGCACCCAGGGCGAGTTGAGCGCGTTGATGCGGGTCCACAATCCGGTGCTGCCGAAATCGGTCGCCCTGGCCATCTCGATGAAGCCGCTGCGCGCGGCTTCCTTGGCGTCGGCGGGGATGGCGTCTTCGAGATTGCCGAGCACGACGTCGACTTCGGTCGCGATCTGCGGAACCTTGGCGCGGATCTTCTCCAGATGCGGCGGAACGAAATGGATCATGCGCTCCAGTCGCAACGGCAATTCGCGCAGCGGCTGCGGCGCCCCGATGGCGAGCGGTTTGAAGAACTGGCGCGGGAGTTTCATGGAGTCCTCGTGTCGTGGCATCCGCTTAGAGCAAGGCAAATGGCGCGCCAAGCCTGTTGGCGCGCCAAGCCTGTCGCCGGAATGCCGGCTTTGCATTGACCGGCCGCGCCCCGGCGGGATAGGAGCAGCGGCCAGATTCGCCGGACCGGGGCATGATCGAAGTCCTCAATCTCGCCTTGCCCTATTTCGGATTGATTTTCCTCGGCTACGGCTGTGGAAAGTTCAAGCGGATTCCCGATACCGGGCTGGCCTGGCTCAGCTTCTTCCTCATCTATCTGGCGCTGCCCTGCCTGTTCTACCGGGTCCTGGCCAAGACGCCGCTCGACGAACTGAACAACATTCCCTTCGTGGTCGCGACCACGCTCGCCACGTATGCGGCCTTCGCCATCGCGTTCGCGGTCGGCATGTTCGTGATGCAGTGGCGGATGCCGGAATCGACCCTGGCCGGGCTTGCCGGCGGCTACGGCAATATCGGCTATATGGGGCCCGGTCTCGCGCTCTCCACTTTCGGTCCGCAGGCGGCGGTGCCGGTGGCGCTGATCTTCTGCTTCGACAACATCCTGCTGTTCTCTCTGGTGCCGTTCCTGATGGCGCTGGCGGGCACGGAGAAGAAGAGCCTCGCCGCCACCGCCTACGAAGTGCTGACCAAGATCATCCTGCATCCCTTCATCATCGCCACGGTGCTCGGCGTGATCTCGGCGGCGATGCATTTCGAGCCGCCGGTCGCGCTCGACCGCCTGATGCAGTTCCTGCAGAATGCCGCCGCGCCCTGCGCGCTGTTCGCGCTCGGGGTCACCGTGGCGTTGCGGCCGCTGCCGAAAATCCCCGGGGAAGTGCCGCCGATCGTCTGCATCAAGCTCGTGCTGCACCCGCTGCTGGCGCGGTTTTTGCTCTCTCAGCTCGGGCCGTTCACGGTAGTGTGGGTCTATACCGCGCTGC
>JBFWWQ010000326.1:0-3736 GCA_050246095.1 Pseudorhodoplanes sp. | reverse complement strand
GCGACGACAACCCGATCCATCTCTGCGACACCTATGCGGCCGGCACCCGCTTCGGCCAGCGCATCGCGCACGGGCTCTATACCGCGAGCCTGATCTCGGCGGTGCTGGGCACGCGGCTGCCGGGGCCGGGCGCCGTGTACCGTTCGCAGACGCTGAATTTCCATGCGCCGGTCACCATCGGCGACGTGGTCACGGTGGTGGTGGAGGTGGTCGAGCTGGTGGCGGAGGGCCGCAAGGTGCGGCTGCATTGCGAGGCGCTGGTCGACGGCAAGACGGTGCTGGACGGCGAGGCGGTGGTGTCGGTCCCGGTCCGCCCCAAGGCCCGCCCGGCGTGACTTCCCGCATGACTTGCCGGGTGACTTGCCGGCGCCGCTGCGCTTGACTTGGGTCATGGCCCGCAAGACAGCCGCGCGATCAATCTGCCGCGATCCCCGCACCGCCCCCGCATGACCGCGCGCGCATCCTTCACCGTCATCCGCGGCGACGAGGCCGCCGGCAGCCTGCGCGGCGCGGTGGTCGCGATCGGCAATTTCGACGGCGTGCATCGCGGCCATCGCGCGGTGATCGAGACCGCGATGCGGCGCGCGCGCGCGCTCGGCCGCCCGGCGGCGGCGCTGACGCTGGAGCCGCATCCGCGCAGCTTTTTCCGCCCGAACGTGCCGCTGTTCCGCCTCACCGGCGAGGCCGACAAGCTGCGCCTGCTGCAATCCGCCGGGCTCGACGGCGCGATCGTGCTGAGCTTCGAGCGCGCGCTCGCGACCACGCCGGCGCCGGATTTCGTGCAGCGCATCCTGGTGGAGCGCTTCGCGGTCAGCGGCGTGACCACCGGCTTCGATTTCCATTTCGGCAAGGACCGCGGCGGCTCGCCGTCCTTCCTCGCCGACGAGGGGCGGCGCCTCGGCTTTCCGGTCGACATCGTGCCGGCGCTGGAGGACGAGGGCCGTCCGGTCTCCTCCGGCACGATCCGCGCCGCGCTGACCGAGGGCCGCGTGGTGGAGGCGGCGGAGCTGCTGGGATTTCCCTGGTTCGTGTCGGGGACGGTCGTGCATGGCGAGAAGCGCGGCCGCGACCTCGGCTTTCCGACCGCCAATCTCAAGCTCGATCCTGCCTGCGCGCTCAAGCACGGCATCTATGCCGTGCGCGTGGCGTTTGGGGGCGCGCGGCATGAGGGCGTGGCAAGTTTCGGCCGCCGCCCGACCTTCGACAACGGTGCGCCGCTCCTGGAAGTGTTCCTGTTCGATTTCGCCGGCGACCTCTACGGCCGGCATCTGGACGTCGCCTTCATCGCCTGGCTGCGGCCGGAATTACGGTTCGATTCCGTCGACGAACTGGTCGCGCAGATGAAGCAGGACGGCGAGGCCGCGCGCGCCGCGCTGCTGCGCGCCCGCGGCGCATTTCCCCCGCTCGCCGCAGTGGAATGAGCGGGGAAAGAATGCGTCAACCTTAAGAGGCCGGTAACCGAATCCGGAGATTTTGATCCGCGATCTTGCATCGAGCGGACCTCATGATTCGGATATTCGGCAAGCTGAGCCTCGTCAGCCGGGCTCTCATTCTCATTGGCGTCGTCGTGGTGCTGACCACGGGCTGCGCGGTCGCGGCGGCCTATTGGGCGCTCAACGGACAGTTCGAAGTCAAGGCACGCAACGATATCGAGATCAGTCTGCGCACGCTCGCGCTGACCTATGCCGATGTCTACAAATACTCGGATACGCTCAAGGACATCGAGGTGAAGCTGGATGACGGCCTGGTCATGCGCGTCAACGCGCCCATCATGCCGGTCTTCAACAGCCATGACGTGGTCGACAAGACCGCAGGCCTCACCGGCGGCAATGCCACGATCTTCGTCCATGACAAGGCGAGCGACCAGTTCGTGCGCCGCACCACCAACGTGAAGCAGGAGAACGGCGCGCGCGCCGTCGGCACGCCGCTCGCCGCCGACCATCCGGGCCAGGCCGCGATCCGCCGCGGCGAGGCCTATAAGGGTCCGGCCGTGCTGTTCGGACGCAAGTTCTACACCGCCTACCAGCCGATTTTCGACCCGCAGGGCAAGACCATCGGCCTGCTCTATGTCGGCACGCCGATCGAAATCTACGGCGACATGCTGGCGAGCGGCATCCGCAGCATGCTTCTGGTGGCCGGCATCGGGATGCTGCTGGTGCTGGGCGCCAGCGCCTGGCTGGTCCGGCGCAGCCTGCGGCCGCTCGGCGACGTCACCGCCAGCGTCACGCAACTCGCCAAGGGCGACCTCGATGCCAAAATCCGCCATACCGGACGCGGCGACGAGATCGGCGCCATCGCCCGCGCGCTCGCGGTGTTCCGCGACGCCGCGCTCCGGCATCGTGCGCTGGAAGGCGAGGAACGCAACAAGAGCGACAGCGACCGGCGGCGCGCCGCCGCGGTCGCCGACTTGACGATCGGTTTCCAGCGCGAAGTCGCCGACGTGCTGGGCGAAGTCGGCCGCACGATCGAGGCGCTGGAGGCGGATGCCGCCTCCATGCGCGAGGCCGCGGAGAATACGCGGCTGCGCGCCGACAGCGCCGCCCAGGCCGCCGATTCCGCGAGCGGCAACGTGCAGACGGTCGCCAGCGCGGCGGAAGAACTCTCCGGTTCGGTGAACGAGATCGGCCGCCAGGTGACCTCGTCCTCCGAAATCGCCGCGCGCGCGGTGCGCGAGGCGGAAACCACCAATCAGAAGGTCAAGGACCTGTCGGTCGCCGCCGACAAGATCGGGGAGATCGTCAACCTGATCCAGACCATCGCGGCGCAGACCAACCTGCTCGCGCTCAACGCCACGATCGAATCGGCGCGGGCCGGCGAGGCCGGGCGCGGCTTCGCCGTGGTCGCCTCCGAGGTGAAGTCGCTCGCCAACCAGACCGCGCGCGCCACCGAGGACATTGCCGGCCAGATCGACGAGATGCAGAAGGCGACGCAGTCGGCGGTGCAGGCGATCGCCGGCATTTCCGAGATCATCGGCTCGATCGACCGGGTCACGGTGACGATCGCCAGCGCGGTGGAGGAGCAGGGCTCCGCGACCCAGGAAATCGCCCGCAGCGCCGGCAGCGCGCAGGCGGAGGCGGATACCGCCCGCCAGGCGATGGCGCAGGTCGAGGGCGTGGCGGCGAAGACCACCAAGGCCTCGGAGGCGGTGGCCATGGCCGCGTCCGCGATGGGCCAGGCGCTGCGGCGGCTCGACGGCGAGATCAACGGCTACATCGCGCGCATGCAGGCGGCCTAGCCGCACGCCGCGGCCGGCGGCGCCGGGGCATGGTTCCGGCGCGCGCGTCGATCGCCGGGACGGCTCCCGGCTGCCGAAAGCCCGCTTTTCCGCCTGCGGCGCCCCTGCTACACAGCGCGCCATGAATAAGCCCGAGCGCGATTATTCCGAAACCCTGTTCCTGCCGCAGACGGATTTCCCGATGCGCGCCGGCCTGCCCGAGCGCGAGCCGCTGCTGCTCGCGCGCTGGGAGAAGCAGAAGCTGTATGCGCGGCTGCGCGAGGCCGCGAAGGGCCGCGCTAAATTCGTCCTGCATGACGGGCCGCCCTATGCCAACGGCAACATCCATATCGGCACCGCGCTGAACAAGGTGCTGAAGGACGTGGTGACGCGCAGCCAGCAGATGCTCGGCTTCGATTCCAACTACGTGCCGGGCTGGGACTGCCACGGCCTGCCGATCGAATGGAAGATCGAGGAGGAGAATTACCGCTCCAAGAACAAGCCGAAGCCCGATCTCTCCGA
>JBFWWQ010000325.1:0-3738 GCA_050246095.1 Pseudorhodoplanes sp. | reverse complement strand
TGTGCTCTTCCGATCTCAACCGCGCCGATCCGGCCGCAGGCGCGGCATTGGCCAGGACGCCTCCGGTTTGATACTCGGGGTTCCTCCCCATCGTCCGGCCCGCCGCAAAGGACCTCCCCATGCCCCTCGACATCGAAGCCGAATACAACAACCGCGCGCGCGTGCCGGAGCATCCGCAGATTTTCGCGCGCTGGGAGAAGGAGGCGGCGGACTGGCGCACCATTGCGGGCGCGCGCCAGGGCAGCGCGCTCGGGCAACCCTACGGGCCGAGCGAGCGGCAATATCTCGATGTCTTCGCGCCGGAAAGCGGCGGCGGACCGCTCGCCCTGTTCATCCACGGCGGCTATTGGCGCGCGCTGCATCCCTCCTTCCACAGCCATTTCGCCAAGGGCCTGAACGGGCGCGGCGTCACGGTGGCGGTCGCCGGCTACGATCTGTGCCCGCAGGTCGGCGTGGCGCAGATCATCGACCAGTTGCGCGCCGCCTGCCTGTTCCTGTGGCAGCGTTTCGGCCAAAGGCTCACGGTAGCCGGCCATTCCGCCGGCGGGCATCTCGCCGGCGCCATGCTGGCGACGGACTGGCCGGCTTTGCAGGCCGGCGCGCCGGTCGATCTGGTACGCGCCGCCTATTCGATTTCCGGCGTGTTCGACCTGACGCCGCTGATCGAGACCTCGATGAACGTGGACCTCAAGCTTGACGCGGCGGAAGCGCGGAAGGTCTCGCCGGTCTTCTGGCCGGCGCCGGCGGGCACGCTGGATTCGGTCGTGGGCGGGGCGGAATCGGGCGAATTCATTCGCCAGGCGAAGATCGTCACCGAGGCCTGGCAGGGCCGCACGCAGGTGCGCTACGAAATCGTGCCGGGCGCGAACCACTTCACCGTGCTCGAGCCGCTCACCGATGCGGACAGCGCGATGGTGGCGCGGCTGGTGGAATTGTGCCGCAAGGCGGGCGTGAAGTAATTTTCCTGTCATTCCGGCCGAGCGCAGCGAGGGCCGGAATCCATAATCCCGACTTGTGATTACGGATTAATGGCGAGGCCTAGAAAAACGCCTGGATGCCGGTCTGCGCGCGGCCGAGGATCAGCGCATGGATGTCGTGCGTGCCCTCGTAGGTGTTGACCGTCTCCAGATTCACCAGGTGGCGCATGACATGGAATTCGTCGGCAATGCCGTTGCCGCCGTGCATGTCGCGCGCGACCCGCGCGATGTCGAGCGCCTTGCCGCAATTGTTGCGCTTCATCAGCGAAATCGAGGGCGGCGCCGCGCGGCCCGCTTCCAGCATGCGGCCGAGCCGCAGCGCGCCCTGCAGGCCGAGCGCGATCTCGGTCTGCATGTCGGCGAGCTTCTTCTGCACGAGCTGGTTGGCCGCCAGCGGCCGGTTGAACTGCTTGCGGTCGAGCGTGTATTGGCGCGCCGCGTGCCAGCAGGCTTCCGCCGCGCCCATCGCGCCCCAGGCGATGCCGTAGCGCGCGTTGTTGAGGCAGCCGAACGGCCCGGCAAGCCCCTTCGCATTCGGCAGCAGGTTTTCCTCCGGCACCACCGCGCCGTCGAGCACGATCTCGCCGGTCACCGAGGCGCGCAAGCTGAGCTTGCCTTCGATCTTCGGCGTCTCGAAGCCTTTGGTGCCGCGCTCGACCACGAAACCACGGATCGCGCCGTCAAGCTTCGCCCAGACCACCGCGATGTCGGCGATCGGCGAATTGGATATCCACATCTTGGTGCCGGTCAGCTTGTAGCCGCCGGCGACCTTCTCGGCGCGCGTCGCCATCGAGCCTGGGTCGGAACCGTGGTCCGGCTCGGTCAGGCCGAAGCAGCCGACCATCTCGCCGCTGGCGAGCTTGGGCAGGTATTTCTTGCGCTGCGCCTCGGTTCCGTAGGCGTAGATCGGATACATGACCAGCGAGGACTGCACCGACAGCGTGGACCGGTAGCCGGAATCGACGCGCTCGATCTCGCGGGTGATCAATCCATAGGCAACATAGCCGAGGCCGGCGCCGCCATATTCCTCGGGAATGGTGGGGCCGAGCAGGCCGAGCTTGCCCATTTCCGGCAGCAGCGCGCGGTCGACCTTCTCCTCGCGATAGGCCTCGATCACCTTCGGCAGCAGGCTGTCCTGGGCATAGCCGCGCGCGGTGTCGCGCACCATCCGCTCTTCTTCTGTGAGTTCCCCTTCCAGATCGAGCGGGTCTTCCCAATTGAAGTTATTGTCCTTCAGCGCCACCGGCGCTTTTACCACTCGCTTTTCGGCGGTCTGTGTCATGCTGGGCTCCCCGGGCCCGCCCAAAAAAGGCGGCTTTATCATGGTCTTTGGGCAAAGTGGGGTAGAGCGTCAAGGTGATTGATCAAGTCGTTTCGGGCGGGCGCCTCCCCGGCGGCGGGCGGGATAAGAATCCGTCAGGAATCGCAGGGTATTGTGCGCACCGGACATTGGCATGGGGTTGTGTGGCGTGGTGGCGTTGGGCGTTAGACAATTTTTAAGGGTTCGTGCGCGCGGGCTGGCGGCAGCCGGTCTGGCGGCTTTGATCGCGGGCGGCGCGGGCATCGGAACCGCCGAAGCGAATTACAACCGGCGCAGCCGCGATCTCGCGCGCAAGGAAACGCAGCCTCCGGTCCCGCTCGGCCAGCTGCAGATCGTGATCAATGTCGGCAAGCAGCAGCTCTCGCTCTACAGCGACGGCATGCTGGTCTCGCGCTCGCCGGTCTCCACCGGCACCAAATCGCATCCGACGCCGACCGGCGTGTTCAGCATCATCCAGAAGCGCCGCCATCACGTTTCCAACCTCTACTTTGCGTCGATGCCGTTCATGCAGCGGCTGACCTGGTCGGGCGTAGCCCTGCACCAGGGCGCCCTGCCCGGCTATCCCGCCTCGCATGGCTGCGTGCGGCTGCCCGCCGCCTTCGCGCAGACGCTGTGGAAGACTACGAAGATCGGCGCGCGCGTGGTCATCGCGCGCCAGGATGCCGAGCCCTATGCCATCGCGCATGCGCTGCTGCCGATACCCGCGCAAACCGCGCAGACGCCTTCCGCAAGCGCCGCGGCGGTGAAGACCGCACAGGCCGAAACCGTATCCTCCGACGCAACCCGCGACGACGGCGACAAGCCGCAGGACGGCGCGGTCGCGGCGACCGACATGTTACCGCCGCCGGACTATCCGCCGGCCGGCGACATCATGCTCGACATCCGCAGGAGCATCGAGCCGAACGAGGTTGCCGAGAAGCCGCTGCCGGCGGGTCCGGTCTCGGTGTTCGTCAGCCGCAAGACCAAGCGCATGTATGTGCGCAAGGGCTTCACGCCGCTGTTCGACGTCGCCGTGGAGATCAGGGACGAAGCCAAGCCGTTCGGCACCCACGTCTTCACCGCAATCAAGGCCAGCGACGGCGGCGTGCGCTGGCTCGCGCTGTCGCTGCCGGTGGATGCCGGCAAGGCCGAGCGTGTCAGCCTCGACATCATGCGCGAGGAGCGCGTTCGGGCCCGCAAGCCGCGCGCGGCGGCTTTGCCGTCCACGCCGGCGCCCGCGACACCGGACGCCGCCGACGTGCTCGACCGCATCGCGATCCCGCAGGCGGACATGCAGCGCGTGCGCGAGATGGTGACCGCAGGCGCCTCCTTCATGGTCTCCGATCACGCCGTCAGCGGCGAGACCGGCGAGGGCACGGATTTCGTGGTGCTCACGCGCTAAAGCACGTTCGTTTTACTTGGAATCGGAACGTGCTTTAGATTCTTTTATTCTATCGCATT
>JBFWWQ010000324.1:0-3752 GCA_050246095.1 Pseudorhodoplanes sp. | reverse complement strand
CCCTACAAGGGCAGCGCGCCGGCGGTGCAGGATCTGGTCGGCGGGCATGTCAACACGAGCTTCAACCCGATGCCGTCCGCGCTCAGCGCGCTGACCACCCAGAAGGTGCGTCCGCTCGCCGTGACCTCCGCCAAGCGCTCGGCGTTCCTGCCGGATGTGCCGACGCTCGCCGAGCTCGGCCTCAAGGGGATCGACATCGTGTCCTGGTACGGCATCTGCGCGCCGAAGGGCACGCCGGCGAATATCGTCGCCAAGCTGCATGCCGAAATCAATCGCGCGACGGCGCTGCCGGCAGTGCAGGAGCGGCTGCGCGCGCTCGGGACCGAGACGCGCAATATCTCCGTCGCCGACTTCGCCGCTTTGCTGAAGGCGGACGCCGCGCGCTGGTCGCGCGTGGTGAAGGAGAACGGCGTCAAGGTGCAGTGAGAAACGGGCGCCGGCTTCAGACCGCGTTCCGCAGCCGGCGCGCCAGGAAATCGAGGAAGCGGCGGACCCTGACCGAGGGCCGCCGCCCGCCGGGATAGACGGCATAGATCGCCGTCCCTTCCGGTTCCCACGACGCCAGCAACCGGCGCAGCGCGCCGGTCGCCAGCGCCGCACGCACCGACCATTCCGGCAGGCAGGCGACGCCGAGCCCCGCCACCACGGCGCTCATCAGCACCTCGGAATTGTTGACCCGCAATTGCCCGCTGACGCGGACATGCACCGCAGCGCGCCTCTCCTGCTTCAGCTTGAGCACGTCCGGCGTCGGCAGATAGGAATAGACGAGCACGTCGTGCGCCGCGAGATCGGCCGGCGCGCGCGGCTCGCCGCGGCGCGCCAGATAGGCGATGCTGGCGACCAGCACGCGCGGGCTCGGCGCCAGCAGCCGCGCCCGGTAGGACGAATCGGCCTGCGCCCCGATCCGGATCGCCAGATCGACGCCCTCCTCGATCGGATCGCTGTAGCGCGACGACAAATCGAGATCGATCGACACCTCGGAATTGGCGGCCAGATAGTCGAACACCAGCGGCGCGATCACCATGCGGCCCAAAGCCGGCGGACAGCTGATGCGAAGCTTGCCGCCCGGCGCGCGCGAGTTCTGCCAGGTCGCCATTTCCAGATCGTCGAACTGCGCCAGCAGCGCCTTGGTGTGCAGATAGAAGGCGTGTCCCTCCTCGGTGGGGCGGACATGCCTTGTGGTGCGCTCGAGCAGCCGCAGGCCGTAGCGCGCCTCGAGCCCGGCGATCTGCTTCGAGGCGGTCGGCTGGCTGATGCCGAGGTCGCGCGCCGCGCGCGAGAAGCTGCCGGTTTCGACCACGCGGGCGAAGACCGTCATCGCGGTGAGCCGGTCGAGCACGACCGCGCGACGGAGCGCCTTGGGTTGCGATGTCATGGCGGAAGTCTAACGCAGAACGACATACCGTGACGAACCGGCAGCTGGCCCGCGCCGCTCACGGCGCACCAAAAAACAATGGCCGGGACGAACCCGGCCATTGCCACATCGATTGTCGGACCGTTCAGGCCTGCGGCGCCGGCTCCATGCCGCCGGTCGGCGCATCCGGCCGGGGCCGCGTCTTGCCGGCGGGCGGCACCGCCGAGGAGCGCGGCGCGGTCGGCTCGATCGCGGATTCGCGGTTCGGCTTCTTGCCGTTGAGCAGGTCCTTGATCTCGTCGCCGGTCAGCGTCTCGAATTCGAGCAGCCCCCGGGCGAGGGCCTCGAGATCGGCCTTCTTCTCCTCCAGGATTTTGCGCGCCTCGGTGTGTCCGGCCTCGACCAGGCGCCTCACCTCCGCGTCGATCTTCTGCGCGGTCGCCTCCGAGATATTCTGCTGGCGCGCCACCGACATGCCGAGGAAGACCTCGTCCTGGTTCTCGCCATAGGCCACGGCGCCGAGCTCCGGCGAGAAGCCCCAGCGCGTCACCATCATGCGCGCGAGCCGCGTCGCCTGCTCGATGTCGCTCTGCGCACCCGAGGTGACCTTGTCGTGGCCGAAAATCATCTCCTCGGCGACGCGCCCGCCCATCATGATGGCGAGCCGCGAGGTCATCTGCTCGAAGCTCATCGACAGCTTGTCGCGTTCCGGCAATTGCATGACCATGCCGAGCGCGCGCCCGCGCGGAATGATGGTCGCCTTGTGCACCGGATCGGTGGCGGTCACGTTGAGCGCGACGATGGCATGGCCGCCCTCGTGATAGGCGGTGAGGAGCTTCTCCTCCTCCGTCATCACCAGCGACTTGCGCTCGGCGCCCATCATCACCTTGTCCTTGGCGTCCTCGAACTCGATCTGCGTCACCATGCGCTTGTTGCGCCGCGCCGCCATCAAGGCCGCCTCGTTGACGAGGTTCATCAGGTCGGCGCCGGAGAAGCCGGGCGTGCCGCGCGCGATGGTCTTCAGGTTCACGTCGGGCGCCAGCGGCACTTTGCGCACATGCACCTTCAGGATCTGCTCGCGTCCCACGACATCCGGGTTCGGCACGATCACCTGCCGGTCGAAGCGGCCGGGACGCAGCAAAGCCGGATCGAGCACGTCGGGACGGTTGGTCGCGGCGATCAGGATGATTCCCTCGTTCGCCTCGAAGCCGTCCATCTCGACCAGCAGCTGGTTCAGCGTCTGCTCGCGCTCGTCGTTGCCGCCGCCGAGGCCGGCGCCGCGATGGCGGCCGACCGCATCGATTTCGTCGATGAAGATGATGCAGGGCGCGTTCTTCTTCGCCTGCTCGAACATGTCGCGCACGCGCGAGGCGCCGACGCCGACGAACATTTCGACGAAGTCGGAGCCGGAAATGGTGAAGAACGGCACATTCGCCTCGCCCGCGATCGCGCGCGCCAGCAAGGTCTTGCCGGTGCCGGGAGGGCCGACCAGGAGCACGCCGCGCGGGATGCGTCCGCCGAGCCGCTGGAACTTGCCGGGATCGCGCAGGAACTCGACGATCTCCTGCAGGTCGAACTTGGCCTCGTCCACGCCGGCGACGTCCTCGAACGTCACCCGGCCATGCGCCTCGGTCAGCAGCTTGGCGCGCGACTTGCCGAAGCCCATCGCCTTGCCGGCCCCGCCCTGCATCTGGCGCGAGAGGAATATCCACACGCCGATCAGCGCGATGAAGGGCAGCCACGACACCAGCAGCGAAACGAACCACGGCACGTTCTCGCCCTGCGGGCGGGCGGTAATGGTGACGCCCTTGCCGTACAGGCGCTGCACCAGCGAGGGATCGTTGGGGGCGTAGGTGTTGAACGGACGGCCGTCGGTGAAGCTGCCGTGGATCTCCGGTCCCTGGATCACCACGTCGCGGACGCGGCCCTGGTCGACCTCGGTCAGGAGCTGCGAGAACGAGATGTCCTGCGCAGGGGTGCGCTGGCTCGGGTTCTGGAACAGCGTGAACAGGGCCAGCAGCAGCAGGACGATGATCACCCAGAGGGCGAAGTTGCGGAGATTGGCGTTCATCCAGTGTCCTTCTGCGCGGCCCCCGCGGGCCCGGTCGGTTCAGGCGGGAATAGCGGATTTGCGGGCCTTTGTCCCCGCCGCAATGTAGGTCTCGGGTGCCCCGATGCCAAGGGAAGCGCCCGGAAAACCGGGCCGGCACGGGGGTCGCATTCTAAGGCTTCCGCGCGCCCGCCGAAGCGCCAGCCTTGCGCGTGGTTAAGGCCGAATTCCGGCGCCCGCGGGCGCGGCGCGCGGGCGCCCGCGCAACCGTCAGGCGGTCCCCGGACAGGGTCACGAGCGCGCCGGCCAGCGGGCGCCGCAAGGCCGCAGGTTTGCGGTGCGCGGCAA
>JBFWWQ010000323.1:0-3753 GCA_050246095.1 Pseudorhodoplanes sp. | reverse complement strand
CGGCCTCCATCAGCGCCTCGATCAGGCTCGGGAACACCAGCAGCAGCCCGGCCAGCGTCAGCAGGACCCGCTCGTCGGCGGTGGTGCGGCGCAGCGCCCAGCCCTGCGCCGCCGCGGCCAGCGCGGCCAGGCCGAACGCCGCCTTGACGGTGATCTCGACGATGTCGATCCAGGAGCCGTCCTTCGGCAGCTTGAACAGAAGGCCGACGCCCTGCGGATCGAGCACGAAGACGAAGGGCACGAGGAAGGCCGGCAGCGTGTATTTCCAGGCATGCAGCGTCGTCTTGTAAGGATCGCCGCCGGTGATCGCGGCGGCCGCGAACGGCGACAGCGCGGTCGGCGGGGACACCTCCGAAAGCACCGAATAATAGAAGATGAACATGTGCGCGGCGTAATCGGGCACGCCGAGCTTGATCATGGCGGGCGCGGCGATCACCGCGCATATGATGTAGGAGGCGGTCACCGGCACCGCGAGGCCGATGACCCAGACGATCAGCGCCGTGTAGATCGCGGTCAGCAGCAGGCTGCCGCCGGCATAGTCGATGACGATGGACGAGAATTTCAGGCCGAGGCCGGTCAGCGTGACGACGCCGACGATGATGCCGGCGGTGGCGCAGGTCGTGCCTGCGGTCAGCGCGCTGGTCGATCCTTCGGCGAGCGCGCGCACGAGCCGGCGCGGCACCAGGGCCGTCTCGCGCGTCAGGAAGCTCATCGCGAAGGTGAGCAGCGTGGCATAGAAGACCGACAAAGTCGGCGAATAGCCCCACAGCATGAAGATCACGATGGAGACGAGCGAGACGAAGTGGAAGCCGTAGCGCCGCGTGAGCTGCCAGAGCGAATGTTCCGGGACAAACGCTTCGCCGCGCGCGCCGAAACGGCGGGAATCGAGCTCCACCATGAACAGCAGCGAGAGGTAGTAGAGACAGGTCGGGATCAGCGCCATCCAGATCACGTCGAGATAGCTGATCTTCAGGAATTCGGCGATCAGGAAGGCGGCGGCGCCGAGCACCGGCGGCGAGATGATCGCGCCCAGCCCGCCGGCCGCCAGCAATCCGCCGGCGGCATTCCTCTCGAAGCCCGAGCGCTTCATCATCGGATAGGCGACGGCGCCGATGGTGACCGTGGTGGCGACGCCGGAGCCGGAAGGTCCGCCGAGCAGGAAGGAGGACAGCACCACCGTGCGTCCCGCCGCGTTCGGCTTGTTGCCCATCAGCGTCATCGAGAAATCGATGAAGAATTTCCCGGCGCCGGAGAATTGCAGGAAGGCGCCGAAAATCGTGAACAGCACGATCAGCGTCGCCGACACGTCGACCGGTATGCCGAAAATGCCCTCCAGCGTGATGAACAGATGCCCGACCAGCGCGGAGAAACCGTAGCCGCGGTGATTCCACGGCGCCGGCAGATACGGCCCGGCCAGCGCATAGGCGACGAACAGGAGTGCGATCACCGGCACGATCGGGCCGATGGTGCGGCGCGTCGCCTCGATCAAGAGCGCGATGAACAGCACGCCGAGCATGACGTCGAGCTGGGTCGGCGTCGTCGCCCGGTCGGTGAAATCCTCGCCGCCGACGATGGCATAGACGAGCACGCCCACCGCCGCGGCGCCGAACAGCACGTCGAACCACTGGATGCGGTTGCGGAAGCGGCGCGCCATCGGGAACAGCAGGAAGCAGAGCACGAGCACGAAGGCGACGTGCGTGTAGCGCAGCGGCTGCGTCGGGATGATCTCGTAGGCGGCATAGAGATGGAACAGCGACATGGCGACCGCGATCGCCGTGACGATTGTGGCGCTCCAGCCGGTGAGCCGGTTGGTCGCGCCTTCTTCCTGTTCGATGAATTCCTCGGCCTTGCGCAGCCGCTCGTCCTCGACGGCCGAATCGGCAATGTGGGCGGGATTCTCGTCCTGCGCCATCGTCCCCTCGCGTTCTCCCCCGGCGGCCGATCCGCGCAGGCGCGCGGTCGCCGAATGCCGATGCGGAACCGAAAACCTCTTGAAGATACGGGTTTTCTGGCCGCAACCGCTTTCGTCCGGCAGCGACCTTAGCAAGCGCGGCGGGGACGGAATACCCGTTTCGTCTCCGGTGGATGCCGGAATTTCAGGCTTGGCTCGCCGGCGCCTTGCCGAGCGCGGCCTGCGCCGCGGCGAGGCGTGCGATCGGCGTGCGGAACGGGGAACAGGAGACATAGTCGAGATGCACCGCGTGGCAGAACGCGACCGAGGCCGGATCGCCGCCATGCTCGCCGCAGATGCCGACCTTCAGATCCGGGCGCACCGCGCGTCCGCGCTCGACCCCGATCCGCACCAGTTCGCCGACGCCTTCCTGATCGATCGAGACGAAGGGGTCGACCGGCAGAATGCCGCGCGCGGTATAGGTGCCGAGGAAGCTCGCCGCATCGTCGCGGCTGATCCCGAAAGTGGTCTGGGTCAGGTCGTTGGTGCCGAAGGAGAAGAATTCCGCAGCTTCGGCGATCTCCCCCGCCTTGAGGGCTGCGCGCGGCAGCTCGATCATGGTGCCGACCTGGTATTCGAGCGCGACGCCCTTTTCCTTCGACACCGCCTGCGCCATCGCATCGATGCGCTCCTTGACGATGTCGAATTCCGCGCGTGTGGCGATCAGCGGCACCATGACTTCCGGCACCACCGGCTTTCCGGTGCGCTGGCCGGTATCGGCGGCCGCCTCGAAAATCGCGCGCGCCTGCATTTCCGCGATCTCCGGATAGGCGATCGCGATGCGGCAGCCGCGGAACCCGAGCATCGGGTTGAACTCGGACAATTCGCGCGCCCGGTCGGCGAGCTTCTGCGGGTCGGCACCCATCGCCGCCGCCACTTCCTCCACCTCCTCCTGCGTGTGCGGCAGGAATTCGTGCAGCGGCGGATCGAGCAGGCGGATGGTCACCGGTAGGCCCTGCATGATCTCGAACAACTCGGCGAAGTCGCCGCGCTGCATCGGCAGCAGTTTGGCGAGCGCCGCGCGGCGCGCCTTCTGGTCGTCGGAAAGGATCATCTCGCGCACCGCACGGATGCGCTCGTCGTCGAAGAACATATGCTCGGTGCGGCACAGGCCGATGCCCTCGGCGCCGAATTTCAGCGCGACGCGCGCATCCGCCGGGGTGTCGGCATTGGCGCGCACCCCGAGCTTGCGCGCCGCGTCCGCCCAGGCCATCAGCGTGCCGAACTCGCCCGACAATTCCGGCTCGATCATCGGTACGCGCCCCGCCAGCACCTGGCCGGTGGAGCCGTCGATGGTGACGACGTCGCCCTGCTTGAAGCTGTTGCCGGCCACGCTCATGCTCTGCCTGGCATAGTCGACGCGCAGCGAGCCGGCGCCGGAGACGCAGGGCTTGCCCATGCCGCGCGCGACCACCGCCGCGTGCGAGGTCATGCCGCCGCGCGTGGTCAGGATGCCTTCCGCCGCGTGCATGCCGTGGATGTCCTCGGGGCTCGTTTCGACGCGCACCAGGATGACCTTGCGGCCCTGCGCCTTCAGCGTCTCCGCGTCCTCGGAGGTGAACACGATCTCGCCGCTCGCCGCGCCGGGCGATGCCGGTAGCCCGCTCGCGATCACCTTGCGCTCGGCCTTGGGATCGATGGTCGGATGCAGCAATTGGTCGAGCGAGGCGGGGTCGATGCGCGCGACCGCCTCGTCCTTGCCGATCAGGCCCTCGTTCGCCAGTTCGACCGCGATCCTGAGCGCGGCCTTCGCGGTGCGCTTGCCGGAGCGCGTCTGCAGCATCCAGAGCTTGCCCTTCTCG
>JBFWWQ010000322.1:0-3754 GCA_050246095.1 Pseudorhodoplanes sp. | reverse complement strand
CGGGGGCGCCGCCCCCGCACCCCCGGGGTATTTGCGCAACGAAGAAACCGGGAGCGCATGGTCAGGCCGGCGCCAGGTCGGCACGGATCTCGTCGAGGATCTTCTTTGCCGGGTCGCCGGCGATCTTCTGGATGTCGTCCTGGTATTTCAGGATCGCCCCCAGCGTGTCGGCGATGACCTCGGGGCTGAGCGCGATCACGTCGAGCGCGAGGAGGCATTTCGCCCAGTCGATCGTCTCGGCGACGCCGGGCTTCTTGAACAGGTCCTCGGTGCGGAGTTTCTGGACGAAGGCGACGACCTCGCGGCTCAGCGTCTCGGTCGCCTCTGGCGCGCGGGCGCGAAGGATCTCCATCTCGCGGGGAAAGGAGGGGTAGTCGACCCAGTGATAGAGGCAGCGGCGCTTCAGCGCGTCATGGACCTCCCGCGTGCGGTTGGAGGTGAGGATGACGACGGGCGGCTCGGACGCGCGGATCGTGCCAAGCTCGGGGACCGTCACCTGGAAGTCGGAGAGCGCCTCGAGCAGGAAGGCCTCGAAGGGCTCGTCGGTGCGGTCGATCTCGTCGATCAGCAGGACCGGCGCGCCGCCCGGCTGCGGCCGCATCGCGGCCAGGAGCGGGCGTTCGATCAGGTAGTCCTCGGTGAAAAGCTCGGCGCGGAGCGCGTCGCGGTCGGCGCCGCCGCCGGCCTCGGCGGTGCGGATCGCCAGCATCTGGGCGGCGAAGTTCCAGTCGCAGACGGCCGAGGCGGCGTCGAGCCCCTCGTAGCACTGGAGCCGGATCAGGCGCCGGCCGAGCGCGCCCGCCACAGCCTTGGCGATCTCGGTCTTGCCCACCCCCGCCTCGCCCTCGAGAAAGAGCGGCCGGCCGAGCTTCAGCGCGAGGAAGACCACCGTCGACAGCGCCCGGTCGGCGACGTAGCCCTGGCCGGCAAGCGTCCGGGTGACGTCGGAGATGGCCGCGGGTATGCCGGTCACGATGTCCAGTCCTCTTCTTGCCCCGGGAGCCAGCTAAGACGGACGGGCGGCCGCTGTCCAGAGCGGGCGTGCGGAGAGGCGGCGGGAGGGTTCGGTGTGGTGGCTAGGGGCGGACTTGAACCGCCGACCCCATGATTATGAGTCATGTGCTCTCCATTGAAAGCATTGGATTTTTTGCAGACTAGGTTGAAATCCGCCCAAATGAAATCAATTGGTTACACGAAAACTGTAAAACGTGTGGCACCCGGATCTCTCCCTCATGGAAGGCCCAGCGGACGCAGGCGATCGGCACGGGCAGGCTGTTCCACGTGGATCGCCCCGAAGGTGCAGAGGCGCGTGTCGCAGAGTGATCATGCATTGCAGTCATTGGTCGACCGGGCACAGGACAGATTGATCTCCTTGAGGCCACTGTGCCTGCGTGTTTCAAGCTAGCAAGCTGATGAGGGATAACCGTCCGGCGTATACCCGGGCCTTCACCCATGATGCCGCGGGCAACGTCACCTACGACAACCGCTCGGGCGGGCGCTACGGCCAACCGCAGGCCCGGATGGTGGTCTTGCGGCGCGTCGATATCGGCCAGCACCTCTTGGAGTTCCACACCGATATCCGAAGCCGGAAATGGGCGGAACTGGCGGCCAATCCCAAGGCCACCGCCCTCGGCTATGACGCCACCACCCGATTGCAACTACGGATCATGGGCGATGTCACGCGGCTGGAAGGTGTGGCTGCCCGCGAAGCATGGGACAGTCTGACGCCCTGGACACGCGCCACCTATGCCGGTGGCCCACCGGGCGACGAGCAGGCCTTTGACGCGCCTTCCGCTCCCCTCGACGGGCGAGGGATTTGCAAATTTTGGGGTACCGCAGTTCTGGGCCGCCACGCTTGATTGGTTCCTGCTGCAACGCCAGAACAACCGTCGCGTCATCTTTGCTTATGACCCCCACGGCCGCTGCACAGAAAGCCTCTGGGTCGTGCCCTAAACGTTGGTTCAGATCGCTGCACTGAACAACCGGATCGCAGGGCTCGATAGCGAACTCCGCCGCAGCGCACATGAGAACGAAGACTCACGGCGGGCGCAGACAATGCCAAGTATTGGTCCGGTGACGGCAATGGCACGCCATCAGACTCCGCCACGAATCAGTAGCGACCAGCAATTGATAATCTGTATAGATCATTTCGCGCAGAAATCGACATATTGATTTTATCATGCCGCCGGGTGAAGCTGTTGTCAGTTATTGACGATTCACCGGGAGATTTGCAGGCTATGTCGCAGGCTGCGCCTAATTTGGCCGATCCGCTCGAACTTCGGGAGCAGATTCGAAAGGGTCGCTTTGACGGGCCGACGGCTGGTCACGGCGGCGATGCGCTCCAGGCAAATCTTGTCGTCCTTCCCGCGATGGCGGCTGCAGATTTTCTGCGCTTTTGCCAGGGTAACCCCAAGCCGTGTCCGCTTCTGGCCGTTGGCGCGACTGGCGACCCGCGCCTGCCCACGCTCGGCCGTAGCATCGATGTCCGCAGCGATCTGCCGCGATACTGCATCTGGAGAAACGGCACGATGGCGCAGGAAGTCGGCGACATTCAGGAGTTCTGGCGCGACGATCTGGTCGCCTTCGCTATCGGATGTTCGTTCAGCTTTGAAGCCGCGCTTCGAGATGCGGGCATCCCGGTTCGCCATCAGGAAACCGGGCGGAACGTCCCCATGTATCGTACCAATCTGCCGACGAGGTCCGCCGGCCCCTTCGCGGGGCCGCTGGTCGTCAGCATGCGGCCGATGTCGGCGGCAGATGCGATAGAGGCGACGATCATTTGCAGCCGTTTTCCGCTCGCGCACGGCGCGCCCGTACATTTTGGCGATCCGGAGGCCATAGGAATCCGCGACCTAAACCGCCCCGATTACGGTGACGCGCCTGATATGCACGACGGGGAAATCCCGGTCTTCTGGGCTTGCGGCGTCACGCCGCAGGCCGCCATGCTTCAGGCGCGGTTGCCTCTCGCGATCACGCATGCGCCCGGCCACATGCTTGTGACGGATCTTTCGTCAGCGCGCGCCGGGCGACTGCTTGCGGGGCTTATTGGTGTCATATGACCTCGCCACTCATCCCCGAGGTTCTTCCGGCAGGACCGGCCGCAGTCCTTGTCCGCTTTGCGCTGACGCCCGACCCGGCGGCGATGTCGGCGGCGCTCGCCCTTGCAGCCGACATCGCCGAGACGCCGCCTCAGGGGCTGGGCGAGGTTGTTCCTGCACTGGTTTCCGTGCTGGTGGAGTTCGATAGCGGTTGCACCGACCGGGCGACCTTGGCGCGCGACCTTGCTGCGCGCGCGGCGCGGATCGCGACCGGATCGCTGGTCCTGCCGCGACCGGGCCGACGCTGGACAATACCGGTGGCATTCGGCGGAAGCGACGGGCCGCAGCTTGAAGAGACGGCCGTGCTCGCCGGTCTGTCGCCAGCCGCCACCGTCGCCGAGCTTTGCGCGGCGGAGTTGCGCATCCTGACGATCGGCTTTGCGCCGGGTCAGCCCTACATCGGACTGCTGCCACCCTCTTGGGACATTCCGCGCCGGGCACAGCTCAACCCCTCGGTTCCCGCAGGCGCGATCGTGCTCGCGGTGCGCCAGATCGTCATGTTCAGCGCTGCCTCTGCGACCGGATGGCGACAGGTCGGGCGTGCCGCTTTCCGCAGCTTCGTGCCGGGTCGCGACATTCCGATGCCGCTGCGAGCGGGTGACGCTGTCCGCTTCGCGCAGGCCGACATGGAAGAGATCGACCGCCTGTCAGCAGAG
>JBFWWQ010000321.1:0-3766 GCA_050246095.1 Pseudorhodoplanes sp. | reverse complement strand
CGAGCTGCAGGCCCTTGCCGGTGAGGCGCTGGTCGGCGTTGTCGGCGCGCAAGGCCAGGCGGTATTCGGCGCGCGAGGTGAACATGCGGTACGGCTCGGTGACGCCGCGGGTCACGAGATCGTCCACCATCACACCGAGATAGCCTTCCGCGCGGTCGAAGGCGACCGGCGCGCCGCCGCCGGCGCGCGCGGCCGCGTTCAGGCCGGCGATCAGCCCCTGCGCCGCCGCTTCCTCGTAGCCGGTCGTGCCATTGATCTGGCCGGCGAGAAACAGCCCGGCGATCCGCTTCGCTTCCAGGCTGGGGTTAAGTTCGCGCGGATCGACATGGTCGTATTCGATGGCATAGCCCGGACGAAGCATGCGGGCCTTCTGCAGGCCGGGAATCGAGGCCACGACGGCGTGCTGGACCGCTTCCGGGAGCGAGGTCGAGATTCCGTTCGGATAGACGGTCGTATCGTCGAGGCCTTCCGGCTCGAGGAAAATCTGGTGGCCGTCGCGCTCCCCGAAGCGGACGATCTTGTCCTCGATCGAGGGAC
The DNA here is from genome assembly GCA_050246095.1 of Pseudorhodoplanes sp. Taxonomy (GTDB): domain Bacteria; phylum Pseudomonadota; class Alphaproteobacteria; order Rhizobiales; family Xanthobacteraceae; genus Pseudorhodoplanes. The sequence goes on along the minus strand of JBFWWQ010000321.1, from coordinate 3,229 downwards.
AATAACGCGGCCCGCGGCTGGCGATCTGCCCGGAATACATCGGCGAGCGGTGCACGTTCTCGCGGATCACCCGGTGCGTGGCCTCGGTGGTGCGGGTGATCCCGCACTGAACCTGCGGATTGTCGATCTTTTCCGTCAGCGCGGAGAACGGCTCCGGCGGCTCGTCACCCGGCTGCATTTCCAGCACCGCCCAGTCGATGCTGGTGCCGTCGAGCCGCGGCGGCGTGCCGGTCTTCAGCCGGCCCAAGGCGAAGCCGAAGCGCTCCAGCGTCCGCGAAAGACCGACCGCGGGCGCCTCGCCGACGCGGCCCGCCGGGATCTGATTCTCCCCGATATGGATCAGGCCGCGCAGGAAGGTGCCGGTGGTCAGCACCACGGCGCCCGCCGCGAATTCCCGTCCGTCCTGCAGCCGCACGCCGCTGACGCGAGAGCCGGTTACGGAAACGTCGTCCGCCTCGCCCTCGATCACCGTCAGATTGGGCGTTTCCGCAATCTCCCGCTGCATCGCCGCCGCATAGCGCTTGCGGTCGGCCTGGGCGCGCGGCCCGCGCACGGCGGGACCCTTGCGGCGGTTGAGCACGCGAAACTGGATGCCGCCGGCATCGGCGACGCGGCCCATCAGGCCGTCCAGCGCGTCGATCTCGCGCACCAGATGCCCCTTGCCGAGGCCGCCGATCGCGGGATTGCAGGACATCGCGCCGACGGTCGCAAACCGATGCGTGACCAGCGCCGTCTGCGCGCCCAGGCGCGCGGCCGCGGCCGCCGCCTCGCAGCCGGCATGGCCGCCGCCGATGACGATGACGTCGAAGCCCTTGTTCACGTGCATTTTCCGAGGCGATTGGCGGTTCGCGGGTATGTAACGCCGGCCGCCGCAGGCGTCAAAGAGCGGTATCGCCCCTCCTGCCGTTTCACGTGAAACGCTTCAGAGTCAATATGTTACCGCCGGAACCATTAACGCTTTGTTAACCCTCGCCACAATCATTTGCCGATGCAGAAATCGCGGAAAATCACGTCCAGAATGTCCTCGACATCGACGCGGCCCGTCAGACGTCCGAGCGCCAGCGCCGCGACCCGCAATTCCTCCGCCAGAATGTCGTCGCGGCTCTCGCCGGCCGCGCGGGCGAGCGCGCCTGCAGCCAGCTCCAGCGCCCGTCGCTGACGTTCCCGCGTGACCAGCGCCGGCTCCCGGGAGCCGAAGCTTTGCTCCGCGAAACGGGCGAGCGCCGCAAGCAGCACCGCCATCCCCTCCCCGGTCTGCGCCGAGAGCGCAAAGCGCTCCGGGAATGTGCCGTCGCCGCCTGTGTGCGCCTCCGATCCTGCGGGCGGCGCGAGCAGGTCAATCTTGTTGCGCACCAGCCAGGTCTGCGCCGTGCCCTCGCCGGACGGGCGGGCAATGGCCGGTCGGTCACTGGCCGACCCCGCCTCCTCCACCCAGAGAATGAGGTCCGCCTCCCCTGCCCTTCGCCGCGCGCGCGCGACCCCTTCGCGCTCGACCGGATCGTCGGTCTCGCGGATGCCGGCGGTATCGAGCAGGGTCACCGGATAACCGCCGAGATCGAGATGCACCTCGATCACGTCGCGCGTGGTGCCGGCGAAGGGCGACACGATCGCCGCCTCGCGCCGCGCCAGACGGTTGAGCAGCGTCGATTTGCCGGCATTGGGCGGACCGGCAATGGCGACCACGAGGCCTTCCCGCAGGCGTTCGCCGCGGGCCGAATCGGCGAGCGCCGACCGGATTTCCGCAAGCAGGCCGGCCGCCGCCGCGCGCGCCTGCGCCGTCACGTCGGCCGCGACATCGCCCTCGTCGGAGAAATCGATCCCGGCTTCCGCCAGCGCCTGCGCGGCGATGATTCGGCCCCGCCAGTCCTCGGCGCGGTCGCCGAGCAGGCCCTGAAGCTGGCGCAAAGCCTGCCGCCGCTGCGCTTCGGTGTCGGCGAAGATCAGGTCCGCCAGACCTTCCACCTTGGTCAGATCGAGCTTGCCGTTGGCGAAGGCGCGGCGCGTGAATTCGCCAGGCTCCGCCGGCCGCAGGCCCGGAAGGGACGACAGCGCCGCGAATAAGGCGGCGATCACGGCGCGGCCGCCATGCAGCTGGATCTCGGCGACGTCTTCGCCGGTCTCGCTCTTCGGCCCGGGGAAGAACAGCGCCAGCGCCTCGTCGATCACCTCGCCGGATTGCGGGTCGCGCAGGCGCGCGAAGGCCGCCTGGCGCGGCGCCGGGACGCGGCCGGCCACGACCTGCAACGCAGCGCCGGCCTGCGGACCGGAAATGCGAATCACCGCAATCGCCGCCGGCGGCGGGCCGGAGGAAAGCGCGTAGATGGTGTCGCTCGTCATCCTGCGTTTGAAGCGGCTCGCCGTCCGAAGGTCAAAGGGGACGTTACCGGAGCGGCGCGAATCAGGTTACCGTAACCGGAGAAATAGGGATTCCGATGTCCGCCAGCCGCTCCCGCACCGTCAAAAGCCCGCTGACTTCGCGCGAGAAGGTCGCAGCGCATCGCGCGCGCATGCGCGCGCTCGGGCTGCGCCCGGTCACCATATGGGTGCCGGACACGCGCGCCGCGAAATTCTCCGCCGAGGCGGCGCGTCAATCCAAAGTCATCGCGATGAGCCGGGAGGAGAGAGACGAGATGCACTTCATCGAATCGATCTCCTGGTGGACGCCGGGAGCGAAGCGATGAAGCGCGGCGAAGTCTGGAACGTCGCCGGCGACGGGCAGCATGCGGCGATCGTGATGCAGGACGACCGCTTCGCCGCGATGCTGACGGTGACCGTCTGTCCGCTCACGCGCTCGTCGATCACCAGCGTCTATGCGCGTCCGGAAATCGCGCCCAGCGCCGGCAACGGCCTGCAGAAGCCGGCGCGGGCGATGGTCGACAAGGTGACGACGGTGCCGAAGACGAAGCTCGGCAAGCGCCTCGGCATCCTGGAGGCGGCCGAGATCGCGCGCATCGAGCATGCGCTGCGCGCGTTTCTCGGCATGGCGGCGTAGGGCGCTAAAGCACGTTCGTTTTACATGGAATCGGAACGTGCTTTAGATTCCTTTATTTGATCGCATTTTCTTGACGCGAACCGGTACCCACTTCGCTCGAAAATGCTCTATCGCCCGCGATGCCGAACCGGACTCAGAAGAGATGCCGGAACACGAGCTGCCCGCCGAGAACCAGCAGCGCGATGAAAAGCCAGAACCGGAACGTCGCCACGCTCACATTCTTGCGCACGCGCTGCC
>JBFWWQ010000320.1:0-3800 GCA_050246095.1 Pseudorhodoplanes sp. | reverse complement strand
GCCGCATAGGAACCGCGCCAGAATCCAGGCAGATCGCGCGTCACCTGTACCGGGCGATGCGCGGGCGAGAGCAATTCGATCACCAGCGGCACGCGACCGCCGGCGATCGCCGGATGCTGCGACAGCCCGAACAATTCCTGCAGGCGGATGGAGATGGTCGGGCCGGCTTCCGCCTCGTAGTCGATGGCGGCGCCGGTCCCGGTCGGGGCCTGGAAATGGGTGGGCGCCTCCTCCTCCAGCCGCCGGCGCATGTTCCAGGGCAGAAGCTGGGTCAGCGCCTCGGAAAGCGCGCTGGCGTCGACGTCGGAAACGCGGATCTTGTCCGCGAGCAGCGGCACCAGCCATGCATCGGCGCACTGGGCCAGTCCCGCGTCCGACAAGTCCGGCCATTCGTCGCCTTCGGACCGGCGCAGGAACAGGACGCGGTCGCGCCATTGCAGGACGGCTTTGCTCCAGGGCAGACGGTCGAGGCCGAGCTTGACCAAGCCGGCGGCGAGAATGCGCGCCGTATCCTCGTCCGGCACCACCGCCACGCGCTGCTCGGAAAGCGCGACGGCGCCGAGCTTCCTCGCCTTGGCGGCGCGCAGCGACAGCGAGGAGGGATCGAAAACCACCTCCTCGCGGCTCTCGATCCTGTCTGCGAAGAATCGTTCGATCTCCTCTTGCGCGATTGCGGCGGCGAGCAGGATGCGCCCCTGCGCCGCCGTTCCGGTCATGTCGGCCACCACGATATAGGGCGCGCGCGACAGCGCGGCGGCGGGATCGAGCGCGGCGCCGCGTCCGTTGACGAGCAGGAATTGCCCGCTGCCGCCGCCGCGATTTTTCGCGACGCGGTCGGGATAGGCGAGCGAGAGGAGAACGCCGACGGAGAGCGCGTCCGCCGTCTGCGTCGCCTGCACGGAGGCGGAAGCGAGGTCCGCCCATCTTGCCGCCATCCGCTTCGCATCGACTGCGCGCGGCGAGCGGTCGCGGCGAAAATTGTCGAGCCGGTGCGACAGGTCGGGATCGTCGCCGCCGAGCCCGCGCTCGGTCAGGATCGCGGCCATGTCGGCGGCGACATTCCCCGCCCCCGCGCGCGCGGCATCGACGATCATGCGGGCGAGCCGCGGCGGCAGCGGCAGCGCGCGCAGCTTCCGGCCTTCGTCGGTGATGCGGCCCTCGGCATCGAGCGCATGCAGTTCGCGCAGCAGCGACACGGCCTCCGCGAAGGCCGCGCGCGGCGGGGAATCGAGAAAGGCGAGCGTGCCGGAATCGCCGACGCCCCATTGCGCGAGATCGAGCGCGAAGGAAGAAAGATCGGACGAGAGGATTTCCGGCCGCGCATAGGGTTCCAGGCTCGCCGTCTCCGGCTCGTCCCAGAGCCGAAAGCAGATGCCCGGCTCGGTACGGCCGGCGCGGCCGCGGCGCTGGTCGGCGCTCGCGCGCGAGACGCGCACCGTCTCCAGCCGGGTGAGCGCGACATCCGGCTCGTAGCGCGGCACGCGCGCGAGCCCGGAATCGACGACGATGCGCACGCCCTGAATCGTGAGCGAGGTTTCCGCGATCGAGGTCGCTAGCACCACCTTGCGCCGGCCGGCGAGCGCCGGTGCGATAGCGCGATCCTGAATCTGCGAATCGAGCGCCCCGTAGAGCGCGACCACATCCACCGCAGGATCGTCGATCCGCTCCTTCAGCAGCGTCTCGGTGCGGCGGATTTCGCCGGCGCCGGGCAGGAAGACGAGAACCGAGCCCCGCTCCGCCCGCAATGCGCGCACGACCGCGTCGGCGACCTGGCGCTCGAGGGGTGCGCGCGGGTCGCGTCCGAGATAATGCGTCGTCACCGCAAAGGCGCGGCCCTCGCTCGCGACCACCGGCGCGTCGCCGAGCAAAGCGGACACGCGCGCGCCGTCGAGCGTCGCCGACATGACGAGCAGGCGCAGGTCCTCGCGCAGCCCCTGCTGCGCATCGCGCGCCAGCGCTAGGCCGAGATCGGCGTCGAGCGAGCGTTCGTGGAATTCGTCGAACAGCACGGCCGCGACACCGGCGAGTTCCGGATCGTCGAGGATCAGCCGCGTGAAAATGCCTTCGGTAACCACCTCGATGCGCGTGTTGCGCGAGACCTGCGAGCCGAAACGCACGCGCAAACCGACCGTCTCCCCGACCTTTTCGCCGAGCGTCTGCGCCATGCGCGCGGCAGCGGCGCGGGCGGCGATGCGGCGCGGTTCCAGCACCAGGATTTTGCCGTTCTTCGCCCAGGATTCCTGCGCCAGCACCAGCGGCACGCGCGTGGTCTTGCCGGCGCCCGGCGGCGCGACCAGCACGGCGGCATTGCGCTGCGCGAGCGCCGCCGTAAGCGCCGGCAGGGCCGCGTCGATCGGAAGCGTGTCGGAGAAATCCGGCATGGCGGAAACCAAAGCCACAAGCCGGCGGAACAATCCACTGGCTCCACCCATGCCTTTACCTCCCCCCTGCAAGGGGGAGGTCGACCGCCTGAGCACACAGTTGAGTTTACGCGGCCTATGCAAGCTTGGCAGCGTGCGAAGGCGGTCGGGTGGGGGTCAGCGCATTGCACGAGACCCCCACCCGGCTTGCCGCTTCGCGGCTTCGCCACCCTCCCCCTTTCAGGGGGAGGGATAAGCGCACATCATCGGTTGATTAGACCCGCCGCCCGGCCCACATTCCGCGCCATGCCGACAGCGAAACCAGCGACCAAAAGCGCCAAGCCTGCCGCCAAGGCCGGCCCCGTCGAAGCCAACCTCACCCCGAAGCTGGAGAAGGGCGACCATGTCTTCCTGGTCGACGGCTCCGGCTACATTTTCCGCGCCTACCACGCACTGCCGCCGCTCAACCGCAAGTCGGACGGGCTGCAGGTCAACGCCGTGCTCGGCTTCTGCAACATGCTGTGGAAGCTTCTGGCCGACATGAAGGACGACCGGCCGACGCATCTGGCGGTGGTGTTCGACAAGTCGGAAAAGACCTTCCGCACCGATTTCTATCCCGACTACAAGGCGCACCGGCCGGATGCGCCGGCCGACCTGATCCCGCAATTCCCGCTGATCCGCGAGGCGGTGCGCGCCTTCGACATCCCCTGCCTCGAGCAGCAGGGCTTTGAAGCCGACGACCTGATCGCGACCTATGCGCGGCTCGCGACCGCGGCGGGCGCGCGGACCTCGATCGTGTCCTCCGACAAGGACCTGATGCAGCTCGTCGGTCCGAGCGTGACCATGTACGACACGATGAAGGACAAGCGCATCGGCCGCGACGAGGTGATCGAGAAGTTCGGCGTGCCGCCGGACAAGGTCATCGAGGTGCAGGCGCTGATCGGCGATTCCACCGATAACGTGCCGGGCGTGCCGGGCATCGGAGTGAAGACCGCCGCGCAGCTGATCGGCGAATACGGCGATCTCGAAACGCTGCTCAAGCGCGCGACCGAGATCAAGCAGGAGAAGCGCCGGCAGACGCTGATCGACAACGCCGAAAGCGCGCGCCTGTCCAAGCGCCTGGTCACGCTCGATTCGCACGTGCCGCTGGACGTGCCGGTCGAGGAGCTCGCGGTGCACCACCCGGATTACCGCAAGCTGGTCGCGTTCCTGAAGGCGATGGAATTCTCCACGCTGACGCGGCGCATCGCCGAAGCCGCCGAAATCGATGCCGCGCAGGTCGAGCCGGATACGCGGCTGGTTTCGGGGAGCGCTGCTTCCGTACCCTCTCCCCGGCGGGGAGAGGGAGGCGAGGCGCAGAGCGCCGAGCCGGGTGAGGGGGCCTCAAACTCGAAGTCGCCCCCCCCGCCCCGGGCGGCGGTGGTTTCGCCCGGGCCCGCC
>JBFWWQ010000319.1:0-3807 GCA_050246095.1 Pseudorhodoplanes sp. | reverse complement strand
CTCCCCGCACAATTTGGAAGTAACGCCCGACCATGCTTCGCGGTCTCAAGAATGCAACGTCCAACTGGCTGGGCCGGCTCGTCACCGGCGTTTTGCTCGGATTGATCGCCGTCAGCTTTGCGATCTGGGGAATCGGCGACATTTTCCGCGGCTTCGGGCAGTCGCAGCTGGCCAAGATCGGCAACAAGGAAATCAGCATCGAGGAATTCCGCCAGGCCTATAACGAGCGCCTGCAGCAGCTCGGGCGCCGGGTCGGCCGGCCGATCACCAGCGAGCAGGCGCGCATGCTCGGCCTGCACCGCCAGATGCTCGGCCAGATGCTCGCCGAATCCGCGCTGGACGAGGAAGCGCGGGTGCTCGGCCTCGGTCTCGCCGATGCCGAAATCGTCAAGCGCATCACCGCCGACCCGAACTTCGTCGGCCCGAACGGCCGCTTCGACCAGACGCGCTTCCTGCAGATGATCCGCCAGGCCGGCTATACCGAGCAGCGCTACATCGCCGAACAGCGCCGGGTGTCGCTGCGCCAGCAGATCGCGGACGCGCTCGGCGACGGGCTCGCGGTGCCCAAGGCCGACCTCGAACTGATGCACCGTTTCCAGAACGAGACCCGCACGCTCGACTTCGTCGCGCTCGATGCCGCGCAGGCCGGCGACATTCCGGAGCCGTCCGCGGACGCCATCGAGAAATATTTCAACGAGCGCAAGGCCCTGTTCCGCGCGCCGGAATACCGCAAGCTCTCGCTGGTCGTGCTGTCGCCGCTGGACGAATCGCAGTGGATGGAAATTCCGGAAGCCGATTTGCGCAAGACCTATGACGAGCGCCGCGCCCGCTACGTCACGCCGGAACGCCGCCAGGTGCAGCAGATCATGTTCCCGAATGTCGAAGAGGCCCGCGCCGCGCGCGAGAAGATCGTCGCCGGCACGCCCTTCGGCGAAATCGCCACGCAGCGCGGCCTGAAGGAATCCGATTTCAATCTGGGCAACGTCACCAAGGCCGACATCCTCGACGGCGCGGTGGCCGACGCCGCCTTCGCGCTCGCCGCCGAAGGCCTGAGCGAGCCGGTGACCGGACGCTTCGGCACGGCCTTGGTGCGCGTCGGCAAGATCGAGGCGGAAATCGTCCGCCCGTTCGCGGAAGTCTCCGCCGAGATCCGGCGCGAACTCGCGCAGGACCGCGCCCGCTCGCGCGTGAGCGACTTGCGCAACCAGCTCGAAGACGAGCGCGGCGCCGGGCAGCCGCTCGCCGAAATCGCCAAGAAGCTCGACCTGAAAGTGCGCACGATCGAGGCGGTGGACCGTTCCGGCCGCGGCCCCGACGGCGAACCGGTGCTCGGCCTGCCGCCCGCCCCGGCCTTGCTCAACCAGGCTTTCGCTTCGGAAGTCGGCGCCGAAATCGACGAAATCGAACTGCCGGTCGGCGGCCATGCCTGGGTGGAAGTGGATTCGATCACACCCTCGCGCGAGCGCACGCTGGACGAGGTGCGCGACCGCGTGGTCGAGCGCATGCGCAACGACGAGATCGCCGCGCGCCTGAAGGCCAAGGCGGTCGAGCTGACCGACAAGATCAAGGGCGGCACGCCGTTCGCCGAGGCCGCGCGCGCCGCGGGCTTCACCGTGCAGACCGCGACCGGCGTGAAGCGCGGCTCCGCCCGCGGCGGCTTCCCCGACCGGCTGCTGGGAGAGGCCTTCTCGCAGCCGAAGGACGGCATCGGGTCCGGCGAAGGCGATGTGCCGACGCGCTGGTATGTCTTCCGCGTCGCCGACATCAGCGTCCCCGCCTTCGATGCGGCTTCGCCGGAGGCGGCGCAGATGCGCGACACCATCCGCAACGCCATGCTCGAAGACCTGCTGGCGCAATACGTGGTGCGGCTGCAGACCGACTTCGGCGCCTCGATCAACGAGCGCGCGCTCAACCAGGTCATCACCGGTTCGACTGCAAACTGAGGCATGCGTACCGAGCCGGCCGCCGAGGAGTTTTCCGCACGCTACGCGCGCGGCGAGGCGCAGGTCGTGTGGACCACGCTGGTCGCCGACCTGGAGACGCCGGTTTCGGCATTCCTGAAAATCGCGGGCGGGCGGCCGATGAGCTTCCTGCTGGAATCGGTCGAAGGCGGCGCCGTGCGCGGCCGCTATTCGGTGATCGGCCTCGATCCCGATCTGGTCTGGCGCACGCGCGGCGCGCAGGCGGAAATCAACCGGCAGGCGGGCCACGCGCCGGAACGCTTCACGCCCTGCAGCGAGAAGCCGCTGGACGCCTTGCGCGCGCTGATCGCGGAGAGCCGCATCGCCTTGCCGGCCGAGCTGCCGCCGATGGCGGCCGGCATTTTCGGCTATCTCGGCTACGACATGGTGCGGCTGATGGAAGACCTGCCGGCGCCCAATCCCGATCCGATCGGGCTGCCGGATGCGATCCTGGTCCGCCCCACGCTGATCGTGGTGTTCGACGCGGTGAAGGATGCGATCACCGTGGTCACGCCGGTGCGCCCGCAGGCCGGCGTCGCGGCGGGCGCGGCGCTTTCGCGCGCGCAGGAGCGGCTGTCGCAGGTGGTCGATGCGCTCGACCGCGCGCTCGACAAGGCGGAAGCCGCCTACGACGCCGGCCCGCTGGCGGTGGCCCCGAGCTCCAATACCGGCGCGCCCGAATATGCGGCGATGGTCGCCAAGGCCAAGGACTACATTGCCGCCGGCGACATTTTCCAGGTCGTGCTCTCGCAGCGCTTCGAGGCGCCGTTCCCGCTCTCGCCGTTCATGCTCTATCGCGCGCTGCGGCGGGTGAACCCCGCCCCCTTCCTCTACTTTCTCGACTACGGGGATTTCGCCGTCGCCGGATCGAGCCCGGAAATCCTGGTGCGCGCGCGCGAGGGGCGCGTCACCATCCGTCCGATCGCCGGCACCCGCCCGCGCGGCGCGACGCCGCACGAGGATGCCGCGCTCGAACAGGAGTTGCTCGCGGACCCCAAGGAGCGCGCCGAGCACCTGATGCTGCTCGATCTCGGGCGCAACGATGTCGGGCGCGTCGCCAGAATCGGCAGCGTGGAAGTGACCGACCAGTTTTTCATCGAACGCTATAGCCAGGTCATGCACATCGTCTCCAATGTCGAGGGCGCTCTCGCCGCCGGCCGCGATGCGCTCGACGCGCTGGCGGCGGGCTTTCCCGCCGGCACAGTCTCCGGGGCGCCGAAGGTGCGCGCGATGCAGATCATCGACGAACTGGAGAAGGAAAAGCGCGGTCTCTATGCCGGCTGCGTCGGGTATTTCTCCGCCACCGGCGACATGGATACCTGCATCGTGCTGCGCACCGCGCTGGTCAAGGACGGCACCATGTATGTGCAGGCCGGCGCCGGCATCGTCGCCGACAGCGATCCCGCCTCCGAGCAGCAGGAATGCGTCAACAAGGCGAAGGCTTTGTTCCGCGCGGCGGAGGAAGCGCGGCGCTTCGCAAGCGCGGCACGGCGCGGGCAATAGCCGCCCGCGGGCGCGCCTTGACCCCCCTGTGGCCCCCGTCTAAGACCCCGGCGGGCCTTGCGAAACCGGCGTCATGATCGTCCTGATCGACAATTACGACAGCTTCACCTTCAATCTCGTCCATTATCTCGGCGGGCTGGGGGCCGATGTCGCCGTGCATCGCAACGACAAGATTTCGGCGGACGCAGTGATGGCCTCGCAGCCGGAGGCGATCGTGCTCTCGCCCGGCCCCCGCACGCCGAACGAGGCCGGCATCTGCCTCGACCTGATCGCCAAGGCCTCCGCCAGCATCCCGATCATGGGCGTCTGCCTCGGCCACCAGGCGATCGGGCAATCCTTCGGC
>JBFWWQ010000318.1:0-3835 GCA_050246095.1 Pseudorhodoplanes sp. | reverse complement strand
GAACAGCGTCGGTCCGCCGGGCTGCGCGCCCTCGATCGTCAGGAGGCGCAGCTTGGTGACCACGCCGCCGCCGGCGGAGAAGCCGCCGCTCTTGCCGCCCGCGGCCAGCACGCGATGACAGGGCACGATCAGCGGGATCGGATTTTCCCCGAGCGCCTGGCCGTCGGCGCGCGCCAGATGCCGGCCGCCCAGCCGCTCGGCGATCTCGCCATAGGTCCGCGTCTCGCCCGGCGGGATGCCGCGCGCCATCGCGTAGACCTTGCGGTTGAAGTCCGGGATGCCTTCGGTATCGAGCGCGACGCCGCGAAAATCGCGCGCCTCGCCCGCAAGCAGCGCGACCATCCCTGCAATGGCAATCTGCACGTCCGCCCGCGGTGCCGATTCCCGCGCGTCCGGGAAGCGTTTGCGCACGCGCGCTTCCGTCGCCTGCCGATTGGCCTCGGGAAGCTGCACGCCGGCGATCCCGCGTCCGCTCCAGACGATCGCGCAGCAGCCGATCGGCGTATCGAACAGGCTGTATGCGAGGTTCGGCATGGTGCGACAATCGTTAGCGCATCTTGCCGGTGTCGCCACCCGCTTCCTGGTCCGCCTTCATCGCGATGCGCAGGGGCTTGGGAATCGGCTTCGCGCGCCCGCCCGAGATGAAGGCGACGCGCACGTCCGACTGCACCAGCAATTCGTCGCCGCGCATCACGCGCTGGCGGATCGTGGCCGAGGCGCCCTTCACCTCGTTCGGCTCGCTGATCACGGTGAGGATGTCGTCCATGCGCGCGGGCCTGAGGAAGTCGATGGTCATCGCGCGCACGACGAAGGCGAAGCCGGGCGCCTCCGCCGCCGCCTGCTCGAACAGCGCGCGATGGTCGGCGCCGATCAGCCGCAGATAGTTGGTGCGTCCGCGCTCCATGTAGCGCAGGTAATTGGCGTGGTAGACGATGCCGGTGAAGTCGGTGTCCTCGTAATAGACGCGCACCGTCAACGTGTGGCGTCCGTCGCGAATCTCGCCGTCGAGAGCGGGATTTGTCGTCATTTCTTCCGCCCGCCCGGCGCGCAATAGCGGCTGTAGAGCGTGTCGAGAATGGCGCGCGCATCGTCGCTGGCAAGGCTGTAGAAAACGGTCTGCGCCTCGCGGCGGGGCGCGACGATGCCGAGCGCGCGCATCTTGCCGAGATGCTGCGACACCGCGGCGTCGCTCAGCCCGGCAATCTCCGCAAGCTCGCCGACCGATTTCGGCGCCTCCAGCAGGCTGCACAGCACGAGCAGGCGCTTGCTGTTGGCCAGGACCGAGAGCATCGCCGCCGCCGCATCGGCTTTCGGACGCATTTCGTCGAGGGGGCTATGCGCAACGCGCTTGGCTTGCGGTCTTGACATTTAAGTACTTTCGAAAATACTAATATACATCCAGTCCGGGACAGCAAGGGAGATTGTCATGGCCAATATCGGGACCGTCGGTCGCGGGATTCGTTTTGCTGCGGGTCTTTTGTTTATCGCGCTTTGCCTTCTGCCGCCAAGCGCGCCCGTGCTCGGGGGCCTCGGCGCCTGGACATGGATCGCCCTCGCGGCCGGAGCGGTCCTGATCCTCTCGGCCACGACCGGCTTTTGCCCGGCCTATCGCGTGATCGGCCACAATTCCTGCGGACGCTGAAAGCTGTCCGTCGCAAGCAAGAGGTCTTTTGCATGAGCTCGCTCACCACCGCCACCTGGCCCGATGCCCGCGCCCGGCGCATCGACTGGACCCCCTATGCGATCGGCGCCGGCATCGGAATGCTGAGCTGGGTCGTGTTCGTCGTGGTCGGCGATCCGCTCGGGATCACCACCGCGCTGTCGCAGCTTTCGGGCGGAGCGGCCGCTCCCGTGCTCGGGGCCGAGGCCGTGGCGAAGAATTCCTACTGGGCCGCGAACCCGCTGAAACTGAACTACGGCGTTCTGTTCCTTGCAGGAACCCTGCTCGGCGGCGCGCTCTCCGCGCTCACATCCGGACGCTGGAGGTTTGAGACGGTGCCGACCGTGTGGGCCGCGCGCTTCGGCGCCTCGCCGCTCAGGCGGTATGCGGGCGCCTTCATCGGCGGCGTGCTCGTCATGTTCGGCGCGCGCCTCGCCAATGGCTGCACCAGCGGCAACGGAATCTCCGGCGGCCTGCAGCTCGCGCTCAGCGGCTGGGTCTTCCTCGCCGTCATGTTCCCGGCCGCGGCGCTCACCGCCTTCGCCCTGTTCCGCAACCGTACCGCCTGATCGGAGGACCCCGATGTTTCCCGTTACCGGAACCGCCGCCCTTGTTCTCGCCGTGGTGTTCGGCGCCGCATTCGGATTTCTCCTGCATCGCGGCCGCGTCGCCGATTACAACACCATCGTCCGCCAGTTCCTGTTCGAGGACTTCACCGTCATCAAGATCATGCTGACCGCGATCGTCGTCGGCGGCATCGGCGTCTTCCTGCTCGTCGACGCGGGCTACGCGCAATTCGCGATCAAGCCCGCGAACCTGCTCGCGATCGCGCTCGGCGCCGCGATCTTCGGCGTCGGCATGGTGATCTACGGCTATTGCCCGGGCACCGCGCTCGCCGCCATCGGCGGCGGCAGCCTGCACGCCCTGGCCGGCGCTGCCGGCATGATCGCCGGCGGCATCCTTTACGCGCTGAGCTTCGACCGGGTGAAGGAATACATCCTGCCGGTCGGCGCGATGGGCAAAGTGCAACTCACGCAATGGCTCGGCGTCGGTGCGCCGGTCGTGTTCGCCGCGCTTGCGGTGGTTGCGGTCGTCGCCTTCGCGCTGATCGAAAGACGCTCGTCGGCACGCTAGGCGTCAGCCCTCGTCGTCCCCGCTCGCGAACAGACCGAACTGCCCCGGATCGCGCGCGGGCTCGGCGAGTCCGAGATGCGCGAAGGCGTGTCCGGTGAGCAGGCGCCCGCGCGGCGTGCGTTGCAGGAAGCCCTTCTGGATCAGGAACGGCTCGATGATGTCCTCGATCGCGTCGCGCGGCTCCGACAATGCGGCGGCGATGGTCTCCACCCCGACCGGACCGCCGCCGTAATTCAGCGCGATGGTGGTGAGGTAGCGCCGGTCCATAGCGTCGAGCCCGGCGGCATCCACTTCCAGCGCGCCGAGCGCCTTGTCGGCGAGCTTGCGGTCGATCGCCTTGCTGCCCTCGACCAGCGCGAAATCGCGCAGCCGGCGCAGCAGGCGGCCGGCGATGCGCGGGGTGCCGCGCGCGCGCCGCGCGATCTCGTTGGCGCCGTCCGGCGTGATCGCGACGCCGAGCACGCGCGCACCGCGCGTGACGATCCGTTCGAGCTCGGCCTCGGTATAGAAATTCAGCCGCACCGGGATGCCGAAACGGTCGCGCAGCGGATTGGTCAGCAGCCCCGCGCGCGTCGTCGCGCCGACCAGGGTGAATTTCGCGAGATCGATCTTCACCGAGCGCGCCGCCGGGCCCTCGCCGATGATGAGGTCGAGCTGGAAATCCTCCATCGCCGGATAGAGGATTTCCTCCACCGCCGGATTGAGGCGGTGGATTTCGTCGATGAACAGCACGTCGCGCTCTTCGAGATTGGTGAGGAGTGCGGCGAGATCGCCGGCCTTGGCGATCACCGGGCCGGACGTGGCGCGGAAATTCACCCCCAGCTCGCGCGCCAGGATTTGCGCCAGCGTCGTCTTGCCGAGGCCGGGCGGGCCGACGAACAGCACGTGATCCAGCGCCTCGCCGCGCTCGCGCGCGGCGCGGATGAACACGTCGAGATTGGCGCGCGCCTTTTCCTGCCCGACGAATTCGCCGAGACGCTGCGGGCGCAGCGAGGCATCCGCGTCGTCCGCGCGGCGCTCGGGCGTGACCAGACGCGGCGC
>JBFWWQ010000317.1:0-3843 GCA_050246095.1 Pseudorhodoplanes sp. | reverse complement strand
AGGGCGCGCAGCCCGGCGGACCGACGCTGTTCGGCCCCCTGCCGCTGTCCGCGCCGCCCCGCCGCCATCCGTAGGCGCGGGCTTGATCGTCCCTGTGTTGCGATGCGGCGCCGTTACCGCCCCGGCATGGCCGATTCTGCCGCCAGCTCCGGCGTGCGCAAGTCCCGGAACTCGAATCCGAGATCGATCGCGGTCTTGATCGCGATCAGCACGATCAGCGGCGCGACCGAGCCGATCGCCTGCGCGAGGAACGCGCCGCCGATGATCGAAAAATGCATCGCGATGATGCGCATGTAGAAGTCGTGGATCGTCCGCCGGCGCGCGCTGCGCGGGGTCGCGGGTTCCGGCGGGACGGTGCTGGAAGTCACCCAGGCATAGGCCTTGCGCAGGTCGAACAGCATGACCAGCCCGCGGCCGACGAACATCGCGAGGATCGGCAGCCACAGGCCGGTGGCCACGACCGCGAGCGCGATGAATTGCTCCAGGCTGTGTACGCGATCCCGCCACGGACCGGCGAACAGCGTCCACAGGAACGCGAAATGCACGGTCATGAAGATTCCGGCATGGGCCGCGACGAACAGCGCGCCGAATCCGGAGAGCATGCGGCTGCCGGCGAGCGTCGGTACCCGCATCGCCTGGACGACGGTCCAGAAGCCGATGATGGCGGTGTCGGTCCAGTAGAGGAACAGGAGCAGGAACAGATCCCAGTTCCAGAACAGCACGCCGGCCAGCGGCACGAGGTTGCTGGCGACCAGAATCGCGGCGGACGGCGTCAGCAGGCGGCGCATCGAAAATCCCCAGACGGCAAGCGCGCAGGATAGCGCCCCGCCCGCCGCCGCGCGCGCAATCGACGCCGCCGCGCCGCGATGTTAAGAAGCTTCACATGCGCTGGTCGAAAGGCGGCGGGCACGGCCCGCGCGGCTATCATCACGGCAACCTGAAGGAGACGCTGATCCGCGCCGCGCTCGCCTTGATCGCGGAGAAGGGACCGGCGGGGTTCACCTTTGCCGATGCGGCGCGCTGGGCCGGCGTCAGTGCGGCGGCGCCCTACCGGCATTTCCGCGACCGCGAGGAACTGCTCGCCGACGTCGCGCGGCGCGGCTTCGACGCTTTCGAAATTCGGCTGCGGCAGGCCTGGGACGAGGGCAGGCCCGAGCCCTTCGCGGCATTCGAGAAACTCGGCAAGGCCTATCTCGCCTTCGCGCGCGAGGAGCCGGCTTTCTATTCGGCGATGTTCGAAGCCGGGATTGCCAACGATGCTTCTCCGGAACTGCGCGACGCGGGCGAGCGCGCCTTCGGCGTGCTGCGCTCAGCCTCCGAGGCGTTGCTGGCGAAACTGCCTGCGTCGAAACGTCCGCCTGCGCTGATGGTGGCGCTGCATATCTGGTCGGTGTCGCACGGCATCGCCTCCCTGTTCGGGCGCGCGGCCAGCGCGCAGCGCAAGCTGCCGATGTCGGCGGAGGATCTGCTGGAAGCGGCGGTGCTGATCTACCTGCGCGGCCTCGGGCTGCCGGAAGCGAAGGCGTGAAGCCGGGCCCTTGACTTGACGGGGATGCCGGCTATGTTAATGTTATTAACATTCACATGGGTGAGAGGCCAGAATGACCATCACGCAGAAGCTCGATGAACTTGGAATCCCCGCCTGGATCGCCCTGATGATCCTTGGCTTCATCGTCTGGTGGCCGCTCGGGCTGTTCACCCTGGCCTTCCTGATATGGAGCGGACGGATGGGTTGCGGACATCGCAGCGTTGAGCGCTGGCAGGAGAAGATCAATCGCATGCAGGCGAAGATGGATCGCGCGCGCGACCGCATGGGAGCGGCGGGATTCGGCGGCGGCTTCTGGCAGCCGCCGAGCAGCGGCAACCGTGCCTTCGACGAATATCGCATGGAGACGCTGCGCCGCCTGGAAGACGAGCAGCGCGAATTCCAGGAATTCCTGACGCGCCTGCGTATGGCCAAGGACAAGGCCGAGTTCGACCAGTTCATGGCCGATCGCCGGCGCGGCTCCGACATCGTGACGCCGGCGCAGGCCTGAAGCGAAACGACGCCGGAATACTTTTCGAAGCCGCCCGCTGCGTCCGCGCAGCGGGCGGTTCCGTTTCAGGCGTCGGTCGTGACGCCGGTGCTGTTGGCGCCGCTGCGGCTGCCGGCGGTGAAGGGAAGCTTGCCGCCGAGCCGCAGGTCGAACAGCGTCTTCAGCACGATCACGATCAGGAGCGGCGCGGTGGAGCCGTATTCCTTGGCGAACCAGGCGCCGGCGATGATCGCGAACTGCATCGCGAAGATGCGCATGTAGAGCGCGCCGACCACGCTGCCGACGCGGTCCTGCGCCTTGCCGCCTTGCGGGACGGCGAAGGCGAGGCTGCGCCGGCGTTCGACCAGGAACGCGATCAGCCCCGCGACCAGCGCGAAGGCGAGCGGTATCCACGCGCCCGAGGCGAGCACGAGTTCGCGCACGAAGCTGACCGGCCCGCGCACCCTGTCGGTCCAGCGGTCGGAGAAGAGCAGCCACAGGAACAGGAAATGCACCGCGATGAACATGCCGGCATGCAGGCTGAAAAAGCCGACCAGCAGGCGGTGGCTCGCGGGACGCTCGCGGCCGTTGACGGTCATGCTGCCGAGCTCGGCCGCCGGCATCACGCCGATGCATGCCATCGTCCAGCCGGCCAGGATCACGGTCTCCATCCAGTAGAGCATCAGGAGCTGGAACGGGTCCCAGCCCCAATAGAGCACCCCGCCGAGCGGGACGAGATTGCCGGCCAGCGCGATCAGCCTGGAAATCAGCACGGAAAATGCCCCCGATCCGGACCTTGGTCGCGCGAGGGGCCGTCCCGGTTTGGTGCCGGCCCGGTCCCGACAATGCGCCGGAAAGGGGTAACCCTTCCTTAACCGTCCTGGGCGCTGGTTAGGCGCGGGACGTGCCGCAGGTGCCCTAGTTTGGCCGTTTTTCGCGGGGATTTCGTCGGTAGCCGGTGGTGGACGGCGGACAGTCTTCGCGCAGATCGAGGCGTGCGGGTGCAGCATCGCAGGATGCCGCCCGGCATCGCCATTGCATCGCCCGGCCAGGAGCGCTTCGCGGCATTGGGATCGCGGTCGAAGCTTGAGAGGACGAGCCTGATGAATCCTGCCGACGTGGCGCAGTCGGCCCTGCCGATGGTCTCATCCGATCTGTCGTTGCTCGGGCTGTTCTGGCAGGCGCACTGGATCGTGAAGGGCGTGATGCTCGGCCTGGTCGGCTGCTCGATCTGGGTCTGGGCGATCGCGATCGACAAAATCCTGCTCTACGGCCGCACCAAGCGCGCGATGGACCGGTTCGAGCAGGCGTTCTGGTCGGGCCAGTCGCTGGAGGAACTGTACCGCTCGCTGTCCTCGCGTCCGACGCATTCGATGGCGGCCTTGTTCGTCGCCGCGATGCGCGAATGGAAACGCAGCTTCGAGGGTCAGGCGCGCTCCTTCGCCGGACTGCAGATGCGCATCGACAAGGTGATGGACGTCACTATCGCGCGCGAGATCGACCGCCTGGAACGCCGCCTCCTGGTGCTGGCGACGGTCGGCTCGGCCGGCCCCTTCATCGGGCTGTTCGGCACCGTCTGGGGCATCATGACCAGCTTCCAGTCGATCGCGGCCTCGAAGAACACTTCGCTCGCGGTGGTCGCGCCGGGCATCGCGGAGGCGCTGTTTGCGACCGCGATCGGCCTCGTCGCCGCCATCCCGGCGACGATTTTCTATATCTAGTTCGTGGCCGAGGTGAACAAGCAGGCGGGACGGCTCGTGGGTTTCGCCGACGAATTCTCCGCGATCCTGTCGCGGCTGTTCGTCGAGCGCGGGTAGCGAGGGGAGAG
>JBFWWQ010000316.1:0-3852 GCA_050246095.1 Pseudorhodoplanes sp. | reverse complement strand
TGCACCCGTCCGCCTTCCTGGTCCACCAGGACGGGCGCCGCGCGTCCGACAACATTGCGGAATTCGGCGGTCAGCGCCTTGAGTTGTTCCGGATTTTCGACATTGCGCTTGAAGATAATCAGCCCAAAGGGCTCAGATTCCTTCAGAAAATCCCGCTCTTCCGGCGCGATCGCCAGTCCCGAAAGCCCGGTGATGAATGCGCGCGCCGGCATCGGCGGGGCTTAGGCGCGGCCGCCCCGGCGGTCAAGCCGCGGCCGCTCAATTCCTCTGAATGACGCAGTCGCCGCCGGCATTCTTGAGCGCGCTGCACATCTCGCTGGCGTCGCCGGAATTCGCGAACGGCCCGACCATGGCGCGGTAATAGACGCCGCGCGAACCGAGATCGGCGCGGCGGATCGCCGCCTGCCGGTTGCCGAGCACGGCCGGATAGCGGGTCTGCAAACTGCGCCAGGCCGATTGCGCGTCCGCCTCGCTGCGCTGGGAGGTGACCTGGACGCTGTAGCTGCCCTCGGGTTGCGGCGTTTCGGCCTGCGGCGCGACCGCAGCGGTCCGCGCCGAGGCGACGCTGCGGGAAGCGGCTGGCGACAGCGACAGCGGTGCGGCGCTTTCCGCAGGCGCGGCAGGCGCAGGTGCCGCGCGCGGACGCGCCGGCTCCGGTGCAGGCGCGCGTGCGGTGTCGGTCCGGTCCGGGCGGATGGGAACGGTCCTGATCTTCTTCGGTTCGGTCGAGACCTGCGCCGGCGCAGTCTGCTGGGCCGGCGGCACATTGAACGCCGATCCGGACTGGCCTGCCGGCGGCTGGAACGGGACGGCGGCGGACGGTGCCGAATTGGTCGCCGCGGGCGCCGCGGCATTGGGGGCGCCGGGCAGAACGTTGCGCATCGGCGCGTTGCGCATGTCGACCGGCTGCTCCTCGCGCGAGACGATGCGCTCGTTCTGCGGATTGTCGCCGACGCGGTCGCGGATCGCCTTCACCGATTGCGTGTCGCCCTGCCCGGCCGGCACGACTTTGGTCGGCCCCGGCTCCGCCTTGATCACCGGCGGCGCCAGCGGGGCGCCGGATTTGCCGAACACCGTGCGGTAGGCATAGGCCCCGGCGGTCCCGAGCACCGCCAGCGCCAGCACCGCGATCACCGTGACCAGGCCACCGCGCCGGGGCGGCCGGCGCTCCTCGTAATATTCCTGCGCAGGCTGGCCGGCGCCGTAATAGGGATCGTCGGCATAGCCCTGCTGCGGGTCCTGGGCGCCGCCATAGCGGTCATCGGCGTAGCCGTATGGGTCGGCCGGCGCGTGGCCCTGGTAGGAATCCTCGTAGCGGCCGGAATGGCCATAATCCGCATACCGGTTGTCGCCATAGCGGTCGTCGGCGTAGCGGCTGTCGGCGTAGGCATCCTGCCGGTCATGCGCCGAGGGCTCGGCATAACGCGGCTGGCTCCAGGCCGGCTCCGGATGCGCGGGGGCCTGGTAGGACGGCGTCTGGTACGGCGCGCGCGCGGGGGGGGGCTGCGGCGCCGCCCAGTCAGGGCTCGACGGACGCCCCGTCTCGCTGCGGGCGAAATCCGAATAAGGGTCGTTCTGGCCGATCAGGCGCGCGAGCTCGGCGAGCGGGTCGCCCTGCCCGGCATCGTTCCGGCCGTAATCGTCGCTGCGCCGGTATCGGGAATTGCTGCCGTCCGCCATATACGCCCGTCGCGTTTCGTGTCCCCGGATTCTGGCTTCAGGTGGCCCGTTGTGCCACGATTCGATCAGGCCCGCCTGCCGGCGGCTTCACCGCATCTCGTCGGGTGCCGTCACGCCCAGCAGCGAAAGACCGGCTGCCAACACTGTCACAACGCCCTGCACCAAAGCCAGCCGTGCGACCGTCAGTTGACTATCTTCTTGTATAATAAAGCGTAAATGAGGCGTTCCGGTGCCCCTCGTCCATTGCGCGTGGAACTCGGAAGCCAGTTCGTAGAGGTAAAAGGCGACCCGGTGCGGCTCGTGGCTCTCCGCCGCTGCCTCCACGATACGGGGGAATTGCGCGATCTTGCGGATCAAAGCGCGCTCGCCCGCGTCGGTCAGGCGCGAAAGATCGGCCGTTTCGAGAAATGCCGCGCGCGCCCCCGCCTCCTGCGGCAGCTCGGGCAGCGCCTCGCGCGCCATGCGGAAAATCGAGCAGCCGCGCGCATGCCCGTATTGCACGTAGAAGACCGGATTGTCGCGCGACTGCTCGATGACCTTGGCGAGGTCGAAATCCAGCACCGCGTCGTTCTTGCGGAACAGCATCATGAAGCGCACGGCGTCGCGGCCGACCTCGTCCACGACCTCGCGCAGGGTCACGAACTCGCCGGCGCGCTTGGACATTTTCACCGGCTCGCCGCCGCGCAACAGCTTCACGAGCTGCACGATCTTGACGTCGAGCGCACCCTGCCCGCCCGTCACCGCCTTCACTGCCGCCTGCAGGCGCTTGATATAGCCGCCGTGGTCGGCGCCCCAGACATCGATCATCGAGCGGAAGCCGCGGTCGAATTTCGATTTGTGATAGGCGATGTCGGAGGCGAAATAGGTGTAGCTGCCGTCCGACTTGAGCAGCGGACGATCCACGTCGTCGCCGAAATCGGTGGCGCGGAACAGCGTCTGCTCGCGGTCCTCCCAGTCCTCCACCGGCGCGCCCACCGGAGCGCCCACCGGAGCGCCCTTGGGCGGCGGCAGGCGGCCTTCATAGACCTCGCCGCGCTCGCGCAGCCACGCGATGGTCTTGCCGACCAGGTCGCCCTCCTCCACGAGCGAACGCTCGGAGAAGAAAACTTCGTGTCGGACATTGAGCGCGCGCAGATCCTCGCGGATCGAATCCATCATCATCGCGGTCGCGGTCGCACGCACCACCGGGAGCCATTCGCTTTCCGGCTTCTGCGCAAGGCCCGCGCCGTATTTCACGGCGAGCGCCGCGCCGACCGGTTTCAGATAGTCGCCGGGATAAAGCCCCTCCGGGATCGCGCCGATATCCTCGCCCAAAGCCTCGCGGTAGCGCAGATAGGCCGAGCGCGCGAGCACATCGACCTGCGCGCCGGCATCGTTGATGTAGTATTCGCGCGTGACCTCGAAGCCGGCGAAATCAAGCAGGTTGGCGAGCGCATCGCCGAACACCGCGCCGCGGCAATGCCCGACATGCATCGGCCCGGTCGGGTTGGCCGAGACATATTCGACATTGACCTTCTCGCGCTTTCCGATCTCGCTCCGGCCGTAGCTGTCCCCGGCGCGGTTCGCGGCGCGCAAAGCCTCGTTCCAGGCGGCGGGCTTGAGCGTCAAATTGATGAAGCCGGGACCGGCGATTTCGGCCTTCTCGACCGGCGCTTCCTCGCGCAGCTTCGCGGCGAACGCCGCGGCGAGATCGCGCGGCTTCGCCTTCGCGTCCTTCGCCAGCACCATCGCGGCGTTGGTCGCCATGTCGCCGTGCGAAGCGTCTTTCGGCGGCTCGACCACGATGCGCGACAGATCGAGATTCGCGGGCAGCGCGCCGGCCCGCTCCAGCGCGCGCGCGGCTTCGCGCACGCGCAACAGCATGTCGGCGAAAAGGTTGTGGGATGCTTGTGAAGTCATCAGCAAAAAACTTTTCGTCGTTCCGGGGCGCCGCGAAAGCGGCGCGGCCTAACGCAATTCCGGGGTCGAGTCAAAAAGCCGCGCATGTTCCGCCAGCGCATAGCGGTCGGTCATGCCGGCGATGAAATCGCCGATCCGGCGCTCGCGCGCGACACCCTGCGCGGCGAGCGCCGCTTCGCGCCATTCTTCCGGCAGGCATTCGGGACGCGCGCGATAGCGCGCGAACAGGTCGCGCACCACGTCCTGCGCCTGCCGCATCACCGCCATCACCCG
>JBFWWQ010000315.1:0-3860 GCA_050246095.1 Pseudorhodoplanes sp. | reverse complement strand
GCCGAGAAAAAGCAGGAGCGCGAGGGGATGGCGATCGCCACGCGCAATCTGCGCTACTGGCAGACGCGTCGCGAGAGCGCCGAGCTTTCGGTGCCTGATCCCGACGAGAAAGTGGTCCGCTTCGGCATGACGGTGCGCCTCGAAGGCGAGGACGGCAGGCATGTGACCTGGAAGATCGTCGGAGAGGACGAGGCGGACCCGCATGCCGGCAAGATTTCGCATGTTTCGCCAATGGCGCAGGCGATGTTCGGCAAGGGTGCCGGCGACACGTTCACGTTGAACGACAAGGAATGGGAGATCGTGGCGGTGGGGGTTTAGGCGGGTGGCAGGGCGAGGCGCAGAGCGTTTTGCCATCGGCAGCGCCGAACTTCGACCCGACGTTCCAATGCTCGCTACGAGCCTATTTGGATAGAGCGCGATACACCGTACGATATTTCTCCATCCGCTCGCGCGCGACTTCCATCTTCCGTTGCAGCTCGGGACTGATCTCGTTTCCGGCAAGCGCCGACAGGGCCTCTCGATGCTTGTCCATGACTTGACGGGCAGCAATCATCTGCTGCGACAGCTTTTCATCGTCATCGTTCATTGCCGGGCTTCCCTTATGTGCAGTGATGCTCACGCGGCTTGCTGCGTCTGCTCGTAGTTCTCGATTGCCGCCAATTCCTTCGACTTGGCCTTGGCCTCGGTTGCCAGGTCGAATGAGCTCTGCATGTTCATCCAGAATTGCGCGGTCGTTCCGAAAAACTTGCCGAGTCGCAGCGCGGTGTCGGGAGTAACCGGAGTTAGTTCCGCCGCAAGACGCTCAATGCGGGTGCGGGGAACCCTCAGCCTTTTGGCAAGCGTATACGCCTTCAGGCCGAGAGGGATCATGTACTCTTCGCGAAGGATTTCGCCGGGGTGAATGGCAATAAGATCGAAGTTGCGCATGGCCTGATCCTCTCAATGGTAGTCCGCGATTTCGACGTCCTCGGCATTTCCGTCCGCCCAGCGGATACGCAGTCCGGCAATCGTTCGGCAGCCATTCAGCCGGACAGCAGCCCATCCAGCAGCCTCTCCGCCGCTTCCGGGATCACCGTGCCGGGCGGGAAGATTTCCGCCGCACCGGCTGCGCGCACCGCGTTGAAATCGTCGGGCGGGATGACGCCGCCGGCGACGATGACGACATCGTCGCGGCCGAGCTTCTTCAGCGCTTGCTTCAACTCGGGGATCAGCGTCAGGTGGCCGGCGGCGAGCGAGGAGGCGCCGACGATGTGCACCGCATGTTCGTCGGCGAGCTTCGCGATCTCCTCCGGCGTCTGGAACATGGCGCCGACGATGACGTCGAAGCCGAGATCGGCGAAGGCCGTCGCGATGACCTTCTGGCCACGGTCGTGGCCGTCCTGTCCCATTTTGGCAACGAGGATGCGCGGCTTCGATCCGGTCTTCTTCGCGAAGAGATCGACCTTCTCCTGCACCCGGTCGACCACCGGATTTTCACCCAGCGCCTTGCGGTAGACGCCGGAAATGGTCTGCACGGACGCGACATGGCGGCCGAAGGCCTTTTCGATGGCGAGCGAGATTTCGCCGACCGTGGCGTTGGCGCGCGCCGCGCGGATCGCGAATTCCAGCAGATTGCCGTCGCCTTCCGCCGCAGACCGCAGCGCGTCGAGCGCGTTCTCGACGGCGCCGACGTCGCGGGTGCCCTTGAGCTGCTGGAGCTTCGCCAACTGGCGGGCGCGCACGGCGGCGTTGTCGACCTTGAGCACGTCCACCTCGATGTCCTGCTCCGGCTGGAAGGCGTTGACGCCGACCAGCACCTGCTCGCCGGAATCGATGCGGGCCTGCGTGCGGGCGGCGGCCTCCTCGATACGCATCTTGGGAATGCCCTTCTCGATCGCGGCCGCCATGCCTCCGAGACTTTCGACCTCCTCGATATGCTGCATGGCGCGGCGGGCGAGGTCGTGCGTCAGACGCTCGACGAAAGCCGAGCCGCCCCATGGATCGATCAGGCGGGTGATGCCGGATTCCCTTTGCAGCACGAGTTGGGTGTTGCGGGCGATGCGGGCGGAATGGTCGGTCGGCAGCGCCAGAGCCTCGTCGAAGGCATTGGTGTGCAGCGACTGGGTATGGCCCTGCGTCGCGGCCATCGCCTCGATCATGGTGCGGATGATGTTGTTGTAGGGATCCTGCGCGGTGAGCGACCAGCCCGATGTCTGCGTGTGGGCGCGCAGCGCCAGCGACTTCTCGCTTTTCGGCGCAAAATTCTTCTGGATGAGTTGCGCCCAGATGAGGCGGCCGGCGCGTTGCTTGGCGACCTCCATGAAGAAATTCATGCCGGCGTTCCAGAAGAAGGAAAGGCGCGGCGCGAAGCGGTCGATGTCGAGCCCGGCGGCGACGCCCGCGCGGGCATATTCGATGCCGTCGGCGATGGTGTATGCGAGTTCGAGGTCGACCGTCGCCCCGGCCTCCTGGATATGGTAGCCGGAGATCGAGATGGAGTTGAACTTCGGCATGTTCTTCGCCGTATAGGCGATGATGTCCGACACGATCCGCATCGATGGTTTCGGCGGATAGATGTAGGTGTTGCGGACCATGAACTCCTTCAGGATGTCGTTCTGGATGGTCCCGGCCAGATCCTTCTGTGCGACGCCCTGTTCCTCGCCCGCCACGATGTAGAGTGCCATGATCGGCAGCACGGCGCCGTTCATGGTCATGGACACGCTCATCTCGCCGAGCGGGATGCCGTCGAAGAGCTGGCGCATGTCGAGGATGGAATCGATCGCCACGCCGGCCATGCCGACATCGCCCGCGACGCGCGGATGGTCGCTGTCGTAGCCGCGATGCGTGGCGAGGTCGAAGGCGACGGAAAGTCCCTTCTGGCCGGCCGCGAGGTTGCGGCGATAGAAGGCGTTGGATTCCTCGGCCGTGGAGAAACCGGCATATTGCCGGATCGTCCATGGCTGGTTGACATACATGGTCGGATAGGGGCCACGGATGAAGGGCGGCAGCCCCGGAAAGGTGTCGAGATAGGGCAATCCGCGCAGATCGGCGTCGCCATAGGCGCGCTTGATGGCGATGCCTTCCGGCGTCTGCCATTGCGCTTTGCCGACGGCCGTCGGAACGGATGCGGGCTCGCTCCAGTCGATCGTCGTGAAATCAGGGATCATGCGCGCTCCCCGAGACAATCGTCGATCCGTGCCGGCAGAAGCGGCTCGCATGTCGCTGCTGCCTCGATGGCGATTTCGGGTGCGGACGCCGACAGAACGGAGACGGGGCGTTCAGTGGCGGGCGGAAAGGCGGTCGTGCCGATGATGCTGCGCTTTCCTTCGCGGTAGCGCTGCGCGCGGGTCTCGCGCGCCTCGGCGACGCGCCGCTGGACATGACCATCGGAAAGGCTCTGCAAGACGCCGCCTTCGCGCTCGATCTGCTGGAATTCGGCCCAGGCCGCGGCGCAGAGAGAGCCGGTCAGTCCCTCCACCGCGCCTGACCCTGCCGCCGGATCGCTGACGAAACCGGCATGGCTTTCATCCGCCATGATGATCTGCGTGTTGCGGGCGACGCGCCGGGCGAAGGCATCCGGCAGCCCGTGCGTGATCGTGTGCGGCAGGATGGAAATGGTGTCGGCGCCGCCGGCCGCTGCGGCGAAGCAGGCGATTGTGGAGCGCAGTATGTTCGTCTCCGGATCGCGTTTCGTCATCATGCGGTACGACGTTTCGGTATGAACGGCCGCGACCGTGGGCGGTACGCCGCAGCTTTCCTGCACCCTGGCCCAGAGCTTTCGCAATGCGCGGATCTTCGCCATCGACAGGAACTGGTCCTGATCGACGCTCAGCGAGAAGCCGATATGCGGCACAGCATAGACGAGCGGCTGGCGCGCTTCG
>JBFWWQ010000314.1:0-3904 GCA_050246095.1 Pseudorhodoplanes sp. | reverse complement strand
CCCGCAGCGCGATGCGGTCCTTGGTCAGCATCTCCTGCGCGGTGATCTCGACCGCCTGCGGACGCAGGTCGAGGCGCTTGACCTCGATCTTGCGGCCCGCCGTCCAGAACGCGTGCCGGCCCGGCGCCAGCTTTTCGACCAGCCGGCCTTCGACCATGAGCAGACCGGCCTCGTGGTTCTCGACCACATGCTCGGCCACCAGCGTGTTGCGCTCGCGCGCGATCATCGTCAGGTGACGCGGCTTCACCCGCGGATCGCTGGTCACGTCGATGCGCTCGACCTCGACGCGGGTCGCGACCTTCCAGAACACGCGCGTCTGCCAGGGACCCATCAGGTGGGTCGGCCGGCCGTCGAGGCTGACGATCGCGACCTCGTCGGCCCTGGTCTCGACCGCCTCGAACATCTCGGCCGCGAGGTCTGGCCGGGCTGCCTTCAGCACGGCATAACGCTCGCCCGGGAACTCGGCGCGCACGACCTGGTGCAGTTCGACGGCAAGCTCGCGCCTCACGTCGAACAGCGTGTGGCGGCCGGGCGCGAGCGCCCGCTCGAACCGGCCGTTGCGCGTGAGGATGGCGCGCTCGCCGTCCTTCACAATCACGCGCAGCGTGAACAGGGTCCGGCTCATGGGACAAGTCTCCTTCGTTGGCCGTGCGGCTTCGCCGCGCGGCGCCATTGCGGTTTGAGGATTGGGTGCCGGACGCACACCTCCCGTCCGAGCGGCGGGCCTGGGCTTGAGCCTCGGACGCATGACGGGCGCACGCGTTCGTTCACCGCGCGGAGGCGCGGCGGCCGAACGGATTGCCCGACATGTGCCCGAGGCGGTATCCGCCCCGGCGCAGAGCCGGTCTTACGGTGTCACAGTGCGAGCGAGGAGCCTTGCGGCGCTACGACCGCACTGCGACTGAAGTGCGCGCCCGGTCCCCTCATGGGAGGTTCAGCTTTTCAGGCTGTACCGGGAGCGTGGAGCGGGAGTCGAACCCGCGGCCGGATGATTACAGGTCATCTGCTCTTCCTCTGAGCTATCCTCGCGGATGATCGGATCGCCGTGATCGGGCAACGATCAAGCATTCGGTGGCGGAACACGGATATCGCATAACGCACCGCGCCAGCCGGGACACAAAGCCCGGACACAAGGCCAAGCGAATGCGGGCGTGCGAGTAGATGCTAAGCAAGGCAAAAGAAAGACGGAAGCGAATACCATCATCAAGAAATGCCGGAGTGGCTGCTGCGCCACATTCCGCGGCGGTTCACATCGCGACGCGTGGGCGCGCGCCACCCAGAAACACTAACGACCACGAACGAGAAGGTGCGCGTACATCCGGCGTCACCCGCTGATCCGTGGTCGTTCCGCGATGGAGCCTTGCAGCTTCGACATCGCTTCTGACGACAACATAGGAAGCCCCGAAAGGTTCCACAAGACCGCAACAATGCGGCGGCCTCGCACCCCGGGATTCGAGCGACAAAAGCCGCTCCGCGCGAAGATCGGGCTGCGACAGACTATTCGGCGGGCGCAACAGCGCGCAGCCGATCCTTCTCCACGTCGTGGACCAGGATCGCCACGCCGATGGTGCCGACGACAAAGCCGAAGGCGATGATCGCCGTCACCACGAGCACCAGGTCGAAACCGCCGCGGCTGTGCAGGAAGGCGATCATCGAGATCGCCGCTCCGGAGATCACATAAGTGATGAAGTAGCGCACCGCATAGACGCGCGCGCGCCAGACATCCGCGGTGTAGCGGGCGATCACCACATCGTTGACCGTCACCTGGGCATAGATGAACGCCATCGCGAAGGCCAATGCGACCAGCAGCGTCGGGCCGCCCGCATAGGCCATCCAGACCACGCCGATGAACAGAAACAGCCCCACCACTGCAAAAATGAGATGCGGCGGATAGCGGTCGAGAACGCGCCCGACGGTGAACTGCGCGACGGCGCCGCAGAGGAACACCGCCGTGGCGATGCCGCCGACCGCAGCCATCGAAAAGGTACTGCCGATGCGCTCGTCCAGCAGCTTCGGCAACGCGATCGTGATGGTGTTGAACACCAGACCGGCTGCCGTCCCGATCAGGATGAACAATCCGAATACCCAGGCCATGACCCAAACCGCCAGCCGGACATCGGGGGCGGAACTGCGCTTGGAGGCCTCATGGCGGTCGTTCGGGATCAACGCGAGATAGGCAATCCCGGTGACGCCGCAAACCACCGCCGGCACGAGAAACGCCGCTCGCCAGCCGATCCAGGCCGTCAGCGCCGCGGTGATGCCGGCAGCGAACGCCACGCCAAGGTTGCCGCAGACACCGTTGAACGCCAGCGTGCGCCCGCGATTGACCGCCGCCTCAGCGACGATCGCCGTGCCGACGGGATGATAGATCGACGCGAACAGGCCGAGCGAGAACAGGGCCACCGCCAACGCGATGAAGTTGGGCGCGAAAGCCGCCGCCGCGCAACTCAACCCGATGCCGATGTAAAACACCGCCATCATGTTGCGACGGCTCCAATGGTCGCCGAGCCACCCCGCCGGCAGCGAGAAGATGCCAAAGGCGAAGAACGACGCAGTGCCGATCACCAGCAATTCGCCGTAGGGACGGCCGTAGACCACCTCAAGCCCGATCACCACGGTCGGGAAGATCAGCATCACGTAATGGTCGAGCGCGTGGGCGAAATTGATGAAGCCGATGGATAGCCGGCGGCTGGCCGCATCCGCCGCCCCGGAGGTCGCAAGGGTGGGTTGTGTCATGGCTCTACGGATTCTTTCGCCCGCGTTTCAACGCCCGTCGAGCATATAGCTCGAATCGCTTGCCGATTTCCATGCCGAATCCGCAACGCTGAGGGGCGCCCATGCGACCTTCGAACCCGCCTGGTGTTGCCGCTTTAGCGCAAAGGTTGCAAAACCACAGGTAGGAGGGCAATTGCACTTGCCACCCGAGTAGCGCACGCAATAATTGCAGCCTGTAACAGTCGCGGCCGGAGAAATGCCGCGTCAAGGCCGGGGGGCGGCCTCAATGCGTAGCGTAGCAGGCGCAGCCGCGCGCGTTCTCGCGGCGTTTGGATGCTTGTGTGGTACCGGCGTCGCATCTGCCGAGACGGCCGGCGACGAGAGGGTCCCGCATTTTCTGTTCTACAGCGGGACCGACCTCTGGCGGTTCGGCGCCTTCATGCATGGCGGCGTGCTCTGGTCGCCGGACGGCGTCAACCGCGAAGGCTTTACTCTGAAGCTCCTGGTGGCGGGAGGCGCCTATCGTTACAAGGCCGGCGCCCAGGATGTCGTCGGACGCCAGCTTCTCGCATCGGTGCTTCCGGGCTGGCGCTTCAAGCAGGACCGGTTCGAGACCACGGTCTATCTCGGACTCGACCTGCAGGACCACCGCTTCTCGCCTGACGACATCGGCAATCCGTTGCGGGGCATCCATGCGGGCGTGCGGTTCGCCGCCGACGCCTGGTTCGAGCCTGCTGACGCGTTCATGGTCTCAGGGGCATTTTCCGTCTCGACGATTCAATCGACGTATTGGGGCCGTGCCCAGCTCGGCGGGCGGATCCCGGGGCTTGGCTGGGTGGGCCCGGAGGCGCATCTGTTCAGCGATCTCGGCTATCACCAATACAGCTTCGGCCTGCACCTGACCGGCTTCAAGACGGCCGAATTCGAATGGTCGCTCGGCGCCGGCCTCGTCCGCGACGCCGAAAGCCGCACCAGCCCCTACGGCCGCATCGGC
Organism: Pseudorhodoplanes sp.; assembly: GCA_050246095.1. Classification (GTDB taxonomy): domain Bacteria; phylum Pseudomonadota; class Alphaproteobacteria; order Rhizobiales; family Xanthobacteraceae; genus Pseudorhodoplanes. The sequence continues at coordinate 195 of JBFWWQ010000314.1, read as the reverse complement.
CTCAACGTGCGCCGCTAGGCCGAGCAGGTCCGCATCGTTAGTCCAGCGTCCGGCGGAAGCGCGTGACCGCGATCGTCATCGCCACCAGCATCAGCACGGCGAGCGCCAGCATGTCGAAACGCAGGTCGGAGAAGGTCGCGCCCTTCAGCATGATGGCGCGCACGATGCGCAGGTAGTGCGTCAGCGGCAGAAACT
>JBFWWQ010000313.1:0-3906 GCA_050246095.1 Pseudorhodoplanes sp. | reverse complement strand
GCTCGCGCACCCTCACCGTCCTCGTCGACAACGAGCCGGGCGTGCTGGCGCGCGTCATCGGCCTGTTCTCGGGGCGCGGCTACAATATCGACTCGCTCACGGTGTCGGAGACCGAGCACCAGAAGCACCTGTCGCTCATCACCATCGTGACCAGCGGCACGCCGATGGTGATCGAGCAGATCAAGAACCAGCTCGAACGCCTGGTGCCGGTGCACCGCGTGGTCGATCTCACCGTCTCCGGCAAGGCGATCGAGCGCGAGCTGGCGATGGTCAAGGTGCGCGGCAAGGGCGACAACAGGGTCGAGGCTTTGCGCCTCGCCGATGCCTTCCGCGCCCGCGTCATCGATGCGACGACCGAGAGCTTCGTGTTCGAGATCACCGGCAAGAGCGAGAAGATCGAGCAGTTCGTCGAGCTGATGCTGCCGCTCGGGCTGGTCGAGGTGTCGCGCACCGGCATTGTCGCGATTTCGCGCGGTCCCGAGGGCATGTAGAAGCCTCGCAAGACTTCCGATTTGCGCAATCCGGCTGCGGTCGGCTATGGACGGACACAACCGTCATTGTAGCCGCCGCAAACTGACGCCGGGCCAGCGTGACCACAGGACTATCACTCCGCCCTGTCCTCATCGGTATCGCCCTGACAGGCCTTGCGGCCGGGTTCGTCGCGCATCTCGCCGGCTTCGCGTCGTGGGCCGGTCCGATCTGGGCGGCCACCGCAATTCCCGTTCTGCTCGCCCTTCTGCTGGAAATCTGGACCAGCCTGCGCGAGGGCAAATTCGGTCTCGACATCGTCGCCGCGCTGTCGATGACGGCCGCGCTGGTGTTCGGCGAATATCTCGCGGCCGCGATCGTCGCGCTGATGTATGCCGGCGGACAGTATCTCGAAAGCTATGCGGAAGGCCGCGCGCGCCGCGACATGACGGCACTGCTGGCGCGGGTGCCGCGCAGCGCGATGCTCCATCGCAATGGCGGCCTCGAGGAGGTGCCGATCGAGCGCATCGAGCCGGGCGACCGGCTGCTGATCCGGCGCGGCGACATCGTGCCGGTGGACGGAGATGTGGCGGCGGGCCTCGCCGTGCTCGATCAGTCGGCGCTGACCGGTGAATCGCTTCCGGTTCAACTGCATCCGGGCGATGCCGCGATGTCGGGCGCGACCAATGTCGGCGAGGCGTTCGATCTCGTGGGCTCTCGGCCTGCCAGGGAAAGCACCTATGCCGGCATCGTGCGGCTGGTCGAGGCCGCACAGAATTCGCGCGCGCCGATGCAGCGTCTCGCCGACCGCTACGCGATCGCGTTCCTGTTCGCGACCGTCGCGATTGCAGGCGCGGCCTGGCTGTTCACCGGCGATCCCATCCGGCTTGTTGCGGTGCTGGTCGTGGCGACGCCGTGCCCGCTCATTCTGGCGGTGCCGGTCGCGATCGTCTCCGGCATGTCGCGGGCGGCGAAGCGCGGTATTCTCGTCAAGAGCGGCGGCGCGCTGGAGGCGATGGCCCGGCTTCGCTCGCTCGTGATCGACAAGACCGGCACCCTGACCTCGGGCGTGGCGCGCGTGAGCGGCATCCGCGCGGTGGGACAATGGTCGACGGGCGAGGTTCTGTCGTTAGCAGCCTCGCTCGATCAGGCCTCGGGCCACGTCATCGCGAATGCCATCGTGGGCGGCGCCCGCAAGCGAGGCCTGACTCTTTCGGTCCCCTCCGCCGTCGTCGAGACGCCGGGCGAAGGGGTGGAGGGAACGGTGGATCGCCACCGCGTGATTGTCGGCGGGCGCAACTTCGTCGCCGGCCGGATCGGCGGGGCGCCGGCACGGCGCGACATGGTCGCGGGCTCCGTGACGGTTTCGGTTGCCGTGGATGGGAAGCATGCGGGTGAAATCGTCCTGTCTGACGAGATCCGCGCCGGCACGCAGGGCATGTTCGAGCAACTTCGCGAACTTGGCATCGGGCGCATCGTGCTGGCGACCGGCGACCGCAAGGACGTTGCAAGTGCGGTCGCCGCGGGCCTGCCGATCGATCTGGTGCGCGCCGAACTGACGCCGGACCAGAAGATGCTTGTGGTCCTGTCCGAGCGCAAGAACGGACCCGTGATGATGGCCGGCGACGGCGTCAACGACGCGCCCGCGCTCGCTGCCGCCGATGTCGGAGTCGCCATGGGCGCGCGCGGGGCGGCCGCTTCGGCGGAAGCCGCCGATGTCGTGTTGCTGGTGGACCAGGTCGATAGGATCGCGCCGGCGATTGCGATTGCGAAGCGTTCGCGCCGCATCGCGATCGAGAGCGTGGTCGTCGGGCTGGGACTGTCCGGTGCCGGCATGATCGCCGCCGCCTTCGGCTACCTTACGCCCGTGCAGGGTGCGCTTTTGCAGGAAATCATCGATGTCGCCGTCATCATGAATGCCTTGCGCGCCCTGGGTGGGGAGCGGGTATAATTCTCGCCGGCTTCGGCGGCGGAAGCGGGGTGGGGATGGACGATGCCTGGTGGCTCTTCCTTGCAATCGGGATGGGAGCGCAGCTTATCGACGGTGCGCTCGGTCTCGCGTTCGGCGTAACCGCGACCACCTTCATGCTGGGCTTCGGCACGCCGCCGGCGCAGGCGAGCGCGATGGTGCATGTCGCCGAGATATTCACCACCGCCGCCTCCGGCCTCTCGCACTGGAAAATGCGCAACATCGACTGGTCGATCGTGCGGCGCCTGGCGGTGCCGGGGACGATCGGCGGCGCCATCGGCGCGACCGTCCTGGCCAATGTCGAGGGCAAGCTGATCGCGCCTTTCGTGACCGCCTATCTCGCGGTCATGGGGCTGCTCATCATCGTGAAGGCGGTGCGCCGGATTGCGACCTTGCAGCCCAGCTGGCGCGGCATGCCGGCGGTCGGGTTTTTCGGCGGCCTGCTCGACGCCATCGGCGGCGGCGGCTGGGGACCGATCGTCACCAGCACCCTGATCGGGGGTGGGCACGCTCCACGCTATGTGGTCGGATCGGTCAATCTCACCGAATTCTTCGTCACCGTCGTGACCTCGGCCGCCTTCGCGGTCTCGCTCGGATTTGCCGACATCCTTCCGGTCATCCCCCTGATCCTGGGCGGCCTCCTGGTGGCGCCGTTCGCCGGCTACCTGACCCGGATCGTCCCGGCGCGCGTCCTGATGCTGCTGGTCGGATGCCTCGTTCTGGGTCTGAGCGTCCGCGGCCTGCTGAAACTGGCGGGTCTTCTGTAGGCAGCCGGGCGCAGGGCGCATGGCTGGCCTGGCGGATGGCCGTGCGGGCGGCCTTGACGCTTGCTTTTCCGGGCCGGTTGCCGTTTCTGCCCCCCATCGAATTGTGCCTGAAAGGGGCTTGCGACCATGCGCGTTTATTACGACCGGGATGCCGACCTGAATCTGATCAAGGGCAAGAAGGTCGCCATCGTCGGCTATGGCAGCCAGGGCCACGCCCATGCGCTCAATCTGCGCGACTCGGGCGTGAAGGAAGTGGCGGTCGCTTTGCGCAAGTCGTCGGCCGGCGTGAAGAAGGCCGAGGGCGAGAAGCTGAAGGTGATGGAAGTCGCCGAGGCCGCCAAATGGGCCGACGTGATGATGATGCTGACGCCCGACGAGTTGCAGGCCGACATCTACCGCGACCACCTGCATGCCAACATGAAGAACGGCGCGGCGCTGATGTTCGCGCACGGCCTCAACGTGCATTTCAACCTGATCGAGCCGCGCGCCGATATCGACGTGCTGATGGTCGCGCCGAAAGGTCCCGGCCATACCGTGCGCTCGGAATACCAGCGCGGCGGCGGCGTGCCCTGCCTGCTTGCGATCAACAAGGACGCATCCGGCAACGCACACGACCTCGGGCTGTCCTACGCCTCGGCCATCGGCGGCGGCCGCGCCGGCATCATCGAGACGACATTCAAGGAAGAATGCGAGACCGATTTG
>JBFWWQ010000312.1:0-3908 GCA_050246095.1 Pseudorhodoplanes sp. | reverse complement strand
GCCTCGTCCGCGCATGGCAAAGCATCCCGTGGCTTCAATTCCACGGAATCACATGCCATCCTCGCCGTCGAGACTTTTTCAGCAGCCTGCTAGAGCATTTTCGAGCGAAGTGGGTACCGGTTCGCGTTAAGAAAATGCGATAGAATAAAAGAATCTAAAGCACGTTCCGATTCCAAGTAAAACGAACGTGCTTTAGTGCCGGGTGCGGGCGGGCCGCTCGGCGTTCGGATCAAAACGGAAGCCGAGCCCCTCGCGGCGCATGTCGGAAATCAGCGCCTCCAGGTCGCCGCCGGTTTGCTCGGCCTCGATCCGGGCCTTGCGCATCTCGTCAAGTTCGGCCCGAAGCGCTTTCAGATCAATCATTTACGCCTCCGAATCAGTGTTTGAGTCGAGCTTATCGCAAGACTTTTGTTCTGCAAATGTTCTTGTAAACAGGCGTGCAATCCGCTAGCTTTGCAACCGAGGCGGGGGCGCTCGATGGTGCAGCGCGTATCCACAGTGGCGTTTGCGGGCATCGAGGCCCGCGCGGTCGATGTGCAGGTGCAGGTCGCACCCGGCCTGCCGGCCTTCACCATCGTCGGCCTGCCCGACAAGGCGGTCTCGGAAGCCAAGGAGCGCGTGCGCGCGGCGATGATCGCCTCCGGCCTCGCGCTGCCGGCGCGCCGCATCACCGTCAATCTCGCGCCCGCCGACCTTCCGAAAGAGGGCAGCCATTACGATCTGCCGATCGCGCTCGGCCTGATGGCCGCGATCGGCGCGCTGCCGGCGGATGCGCTTTCCGGCTACACGGTGCTCGGCGAACTCGGGCTCGACGGCTCGATCGCCGCGATTGCCGGTGTGCTGCCGGCCGCCATCGGCGCCAATGCGCGCGGCGAAGGACTGATCTGTCCGCAGCCTTGCGGACCGGAAGCGGCCTGGGCCAGTCCGGACATGCCGATCGTCGCGGCCGCCTCGCTGGTGCAGCTCGCCAATCATTTCCGCGGCACGCAGGTTTTATCGCGCCCGCAACCGAAAATCCGCGAATTCGCCGGGACCGCGCTCGATCTCGCCGACATCAAGGGACAGGAAAGCGCCAAGCGCGCGCTCGAAATCGCCGCGGCCGGCGGGCACAACCTGCTGATGTGCGGCCCGCCGGGCGCGGGCAAGTCGATGCTGGCGGCGCGGCTGCCCTCGATCCTGCCGCCTTTGTCGCCGGCGGAACTGCTGGAAGTCTCGATGATCGCTTCCGTCGCCGGCGAGATCGAGGAAGGCGCGCTGACCAACCGCCGCCCGTTCCGCGCCCCGCACCATTCCGCCAGCATGCCGGCCTTGGTCGGCGGCGGCCTGCGCGCGCGGCCGGGCGAGATTTCGCTCGCGCATCACGGCGTCCTGTTCCTCGACGAATTGCCGGAATTCCAGCCGGCGGTGCTCGATTCGCTGCGGCAGCCGCTGGAGACCGGCGAGATCGCGATCGCGCGCGCCAATCACCGCGTCACCTATCCGGCCCGCTTCATGCTGGTCGCGGCGATGAATCCGTGCCGCTGCGGCCGTGCCGACGATGCCGGTTTTGCCTGCAAGCGCGGGCCGAATGCGCGCTGCGCCGCCGATTATCAGGGCCGGCTGTCGGGCCCCCTGCTCGACCGCATCGACCTGCGCGTCGACGTGCCGGCGGTCGCCGCCACCGACCTGATCCTGCCGCCGCCCTCGGAGGGCAGCCGCGAGGTCGCCGCGCGCGTCGCGCAGGCGCGCGGCATCCAGGCCGAGCGCTACGCCGCGCGCGGCCTGCTGGCGATCCGCTGCAATGCCGGGGCGGGCGGTCCGCTGCTGGAGGACATCGCGAAACCCGACAAGGCCGGCCTCGCCTTGCTGCGCGATGCCGCCGACACCCTGCGGCTGTCGGCGCGCGGCTATCACCGGGTATTGCGGGTCGCGCGCACGCTGGCCGATCTCGACGCGGCCGGACCGGTCGGCCGCATCCACATCGCCGAAGCGCTCTCCTACCGCGCGCTGGCGGACGATTTCCGGCGCGCGGCATAAGGCTTTCGCGGGCGTTAACCCCGCATTCACCACGCCGCCAGTTCCGCCCGTCCGTGAAGGGCTTGGCAACGCACGCGCCCCCAGATTGGGACCGGATTTCCATCGTTTCACAGGGAACAGAGGCGGATGCAGCCGCACGCCAAGGCAGAAAGCAGCAGGGCTGGCGGCGGCTGGTTTCAGCTCGCGCTGATCGGCATTGTCGGCCTGATGGCGCTTGGCGGCGTCGCCTCGCAGGTGCAGCCGAACGGCAGCTATAACCCGCATCTTTTCGCGATCGGCACCGCCGGCCTGTTGGCGCTGGCCTGCGTGGCGATCGGACTGTTGACACTCGTCAACCGTTCGCTGCGGGCGCGGCTGCGCGCCGCCGAGGCGCGGCACGAGGCGCTGGCCGACGCCAACTGGGAACTGAGCGTGGCGCAGGAGCGCGCCGCGAGTTTCCTGGAATCGCACGGCGATTACATCGTGCGGCGCGACCGCGACGGGCGCATCACCTTCGTCAACGACGCCTATTGCACGCTCGCCGGCGCCTCGCGCGCGGCTTTGGTCGGTTCCGCGCGCAAGCTCGAAATATTCGAGCAGGGCGACCACGCCGTGCTCGCCGACGGCACGCGCGTGCACGACCAGATGGTCGCCGGCCATGCCGGGCCGCGCTGGATCGCCTGGCGCGACGTTCCGCTGCGCGGCGGCCGCGGCGGCACCGAAATCCAGAGCGCCGGGCGCGACGTCACCGACCGGGTCAATGCCGAGCGCGCGCTGGCCGCCGCGCGCGACCAGGCCGAGGACGCCAACCGCGCCAAGTCGCGATTCCTGGCGACCGTCAGCCATGAAATCCGCACCCCGCTGAACGGCATTCTCGGCATGTCGGATCTCCTGCTCGACACGCCGCTGACGCCCGAACAGCGCACCTATGCCGAGGCCGCGAAGAAATCCGGCGAGACGCTGCTGGCGCTGATCGGCGAGCTGCTCGACTTCTCCAAGATCGAGGCCAGACGCATCGACCTCGACGCGCGCCCTTTCGCGCTCGGCCCGCTGGTCGAGGACACGGTCGAATTGCTGGCGCCGCGTGCGCAGGCCAAGCGGCTGGAGATCGCGGCCTATCTCGATCCCGATTTGCCGGAGCGCGTCACCGGCGACGCGGCGCGGCTGCGGCAGATCCTGCTCAACCTCGCCGGCAATGCGATCAAGTTCACCGAGACCGGCGGCATCGGCATCACGATTGAGCCGGGTATCTGGCCCGACGAAATCGCCTTCACCGTGCGCGACACCGGCATCGGCATCGCGCCGGAGGACCAGGCGCGCATCTTCGAGGATTACCAGCAGGGCGACGCGGCGGCGCGCGCCAGCGGCGCCGGCCTCGGGCTGGCGATTTCCAGGCGCCTGGTCGAGCGCATGGGCGGGCGCATCGGCGTCGAGAGCGCGCGCGGCGCGGGCGCGGCGTTCGAATTCACGGTGACGCTGCCGGCCGCGGACGACGAGGCGGAGCGTCCGCGCCCCGCGCTTCCGGATTTCGCCGGCCGCAACATCCTGATCGTCTCCTCCGCCCGCGTGGAAGCGGCGCTGATCGCGCGCACCCTGTCCGACTGGGGTGCGAAGGCCGCGATCGTGCCGGACATGCAGGCCGCCGCCGCGCTGCTGCCGGAACGCGACTGGGACACGCTGCTCGCCGACCGCGCTTTGTCCGAATCCGACCTGCGGGCCGCGGCCGGCAGCGTCGCCAAGCTGCGCCGGCGCATCGTGCTGCTGACGCCGGCGGAGCGCGCCGACCTGCCGCGGCTGAAGGCGCAGGGCTTCGACGGCTACCTGATCTAGCCGCTGCGGGCGGCCTCGCTCGCCGCGCGGCTCCTGCTCGCGCCCGCCGCCGAAATCCCGCTGGAGGATGTCGCGGACGGTAT
>JBFWWQ010000311.1:0-3919 GCA_050246095.1 Pseudorhodoplanes sp. | reverse complement strand
CCGTCGGCGGTCCGGCTGACCAGCTTCTTCTCGAACGGCGCGCCCTTCAGCGCGCCTTCGACGAGCTTCAGCCAGTCTTCGCGCGATGCGGGTGGAAACTCGGAGGCCAGCGGCAGGTCGGGCGCGGGTTCGGACATGCGGCTGAATTTGCCACGTCTTTCGCGCCGCAACAACGAGCTTGCGGCATCACGGGAGCGGCGGAAGGCGCGCGATCCCGGCGGTGTCCAGCCGCGCCAGGGCTTCGCACACGTTGATCCCGTGGATTTGGCGGTCGGGGACGATTTCACACAGCGGCACCAGCACGAAGGCGCGCTGCAGCAGGCGCGGGTGCGGCAGGGTGATTTCAGGCTCGTGCAAGACCAGATCGTCGTAGGCGAGTATGTCGATATCCAGCGTGCGCGGCCCCCAAAGCTGCTCGTTCGTGCGGTCGCGGCCGAAGGCGCGTTCGATGCTGTGCGCGCGGCGCAGCAAAGCCTGCGGCGACAAAGCGGTGGAGACGCTGATCGCCGCGTTCACGAAAGCGGGCTGCTCGCGTATCCCCCAGGGCGGCGTCGTGTAGTCGGAGGAGCGGCGCAGCAGCACCACGCTTTCGCCGTCGCAAAGCACAGCGACCGCCTTGGCGATGGTCGCGCGCGCCTCGCCGACATTGCCGCCGAGCGCGATCAGCGCTTCAGGCACCCGCGCGTCCCTTGCGCCTGCGCTCGATCGACACGCCGACATCGGCGAAGGTCGCCGCGATCGGCGCATGCGGCTTGTGGATGGTGATGCGGCAGGACTGCACGGTGGGAAAGCTCTTCAGCAGCGCCTCGGCGACGGCGCCGGCGGCCGCCTCCACCAGGCGGAAGCGCCGCGCGCGGAACGCCTTGCTCGCCACCTCCACGGCATGGTCGTAGCCGATCGTGTCGGCGAGCTTGTCCGATTGCGAGGCCGCCGACAGGTCGACGTCCAGCGCGATGTCGAGCGAGAAGGTCTGGCCGACCTTGGCCTCGTGCGGCATCACGCCGTGGAAGGCGTGCAGCGCGAGCCCCTTGATGAAGACGCTGTCGCTCATCGCGCCGCCTCGATGGCGCCGGCGACGCGCAGCGCCTGCACGGTTTCCGCCACGTCATGCGCGCGGACGATTTTCGCGCCGGCCTGCACCGCGAGCAGGTGGCTCGCGAGCGACCCGCCGATCCGCTGCATCGGCTCCGCGGGCACGACCGAGGCGATGAAGCGCTTGCGCGAGGCGCCGACCAGGATCGGCAGTCCGAATTCGCGCAGCATCGCCAGCTTGCCCAGGACCTCGATGCTCTGTTCGGGGGTCTTGCCGAAGCCGATGCCGGGATCGATGACGATCAGCCCGCGCGCGATCCCGGCGCGTTCGGCGATGGCCAGCGAGCGGCGCAGGAACGCGCCGATATCGGCCATGATGTCGATCGAGGCATCGGCCGCGTCGCGGTTATGCATGATGACGACCGGCACGCGATGCCGCGCGATCACCCCGGCCATGTCCGGATCGCGCTGCAGGCCCCAGACGTCGTTGACGATGGCCGCGCCCTGGCCGATTGCCCAGGACGCGACGGCGGCCTTCATGGTGTCGATGGAAACCGGCGGGCCGAGACCCGCCACGGCCGGCAGGATCGCCGCCAGCCGCGCGCATTCCTCGTCCGCGCCGACCGGCTGCATGCCGCCATAGGGCCTTGTCGATTCCGCGCCGATATCGAGGATGTCGGCGCCCTCCGCGGCCATGCGGCGCGCCTGTGCGACGGCGCGGTCCGGCGCGAGGAAGCGGCCGCCGTCGGAAAACGAATCCGGCGTCACGTTGAGCACGCCCATGACCAGCGCGCGCGGCAATTTCAGGAGGCGCGCGAAAGCGGCGGGGGCGGCGGCGCGCGGCGGCGTATCGGCGGCAAGGGCGGCGCTCATGCCGGCCGCTTTGCGCGGTCGCCGCCGGAGTGTCAAGCGGCGGCCGCGGCCGCTGCCGCCGCCTAGCGATAGGTGATCTTGATCGGCAGCTTCTTGGCCGCTTCGATCCAGCGCCCCACGGTCTGCTCCTTGGGAACGACGTGCACCAGCTTGCGCTTGTCGTTCGCCTCCCTGAGCTTGTGGGCGAGATTGGCCGGCGTGCGGTATTTCAGGTCGCGCACCGTGCGCACACCCGCTTCGCACACGAGTTCGGCATAATCGCGCCCCAGTCCCGGTACGCGCATGCGGTCGGCGGCATTCGCCATGTCCAGCAGCAGCGATTGCCTGAGCCCGGTCTTCTCCGCCAGCAGCTTGCGGCCCTTCGGGCTCTTGGCGGCCTCCAGGAAACGCCCGGTGGTCCGGATGCCGACGGATTTCAGTGCGGCCGCGGTCTCCGTGGTGATGCCGGGAAGCCGGCCGATCGGATAAGAAACTGGCACCTGTAACGCCCCTCAGCGCAGCCGCACGCGGCCTTCAGACGAATTGACCGAGACCGGGAATGGCATTCACGATCTCGCCGACCGCGTCCTCGCCCACGGTCTCGCGCGCATAACCCAGAACCAGGCGGCTGACGGTCTGAACCTCGGGCATGCTGAGCCCGAGCGACATCAGCGACATCCCCGCACCCATGACGCCGCCCATCCCGAGATTGCCGGATTGTTCCTGCGCGGCCGCTTCCGCGCCGGGGATTTTGTCGAGCAGCGGCTGAACCTTGTCGGCCGGCCCTTCCTTCAGCAGGAAGGCGAGCATGATGCCGACGGCCTTGGCCGCGATGTCGCGATCGATGCCGGCCTCGGAAGCCAGTCGTGCAACGAGTTCGTCCATCGCCCCCTGCCTCCCGCACTGCGGCGGGTTCGAGCCTTTCGTGATACTGGAGGGGTGCGCCGGCGCAAAGCGTGTGTCGCCGCGGCAACGAAAATGAATCGGCAAGTGTGTGAATTCTGCCGCAGAATGCCGCATGCGACGTTGCGCGATGCCACGGAGCATGGTTGACCCCCGTTCCGCGACGGAGACAATGCCGCGGGTCGGAATGCCTTTTGAGGGACTGCGATGGCGAAGGCTGCAAAAAATTCGGGTACGTCCAAGGCCGACAAGGCGTCCGCGGCCGGCGGCAGCAGGGATTCGACGGCAAAACCGGCGGACATCGATGCCACCGACAAGATTTTTGTCGGACAGAGCGTCAAGCCCGAATACCTGACCTTGCGGCTGGCCAACCGGCATGGCCTGGTCACCGGCGCCACCGGCACCGGCAAGACGGTGTCGCTGCAGGTCCTGGCCGAGGGCTTTTCGCGGCTCGGCGTGCCGGTCTTTGCCGCCGACATCAAGGGCGACCTGTCCGGCATTTCGGAAGCGGGAGAGCCGAAGGATTTCCTGGTCAGCCGCGCCGAGAGCATGGGCTTCAAGTATCAGCCTGACCAGTTCCCGACGATTTTCTGGGATTTGTTCGGGGAGCAGGGTCACCCCATCCGCGCCACGGTCTCGGAGGTGGGGCCGCTGCTGCTGGCGCGGCTGATGAACCTGAACGACGTGCAGGAAGGCGTGCTGAATATCGCGTTCCGCGTGGCCGACGAGGAGGGCCTCGCCCTGCTCGACATGAAGGATTTGCGGGCGATCCTGGGCTATGTCGCGGAGAAGTCCGATCAGCTCACCACGCGATACGGCAACATCACCAAGCAGAGCGTCGGCACCATCCAGCGCCAGCTGCTGGTGCTGGAGAACCAGGGCGGCACCAAGTTTTTCGGCGAGCCGGCGCTCGAGCTGAAGGATTTCATGCGCACCGACCGCGACGGGCGCGGCTATGTCAACATCCTCGCCGCCGACAAGCTGATGGAGAATCCCCGGCTTTACGCGACCTTCCTGCTCTGGCTCCTGTCCGAACTGTTCGAGGAACTCCCCGAAGTCGGCGATCCGGACAAGCCGAAGCTCGTCTTCTTCTTCGACGAGGCGCATCTCCTGTTCGACGAGGCGCCGAAGG
>JBFWWQ010000310.1:0-3936 GCA_050246095.1 Pseudorhodoplanes sp. | reverse complement strand
GGCCCCGAAACGAAAACGGCTCCCGGAAGGGAGCCGTTTTGTTTTTATTGTTTGACACCGTCGAAGGTCACCACCGGGCCTGGCCGGTGAGCAGCTGCCAGGGAGTCCAGTTGAAGCGGTAGATCAGCGCGCCGCGCACCAGATCGCCGGAATAATCGGCATTGGCGACGATGGCGCCGCCGGCCAGGCCGTAGGTCACGTCGCCGAGATCGTAATGCAGGTATTCGGCGAGCAGCGACCATTGCCCGTAGGCGATTTCGATGCCGGCGCCGGCCGACCAGCCCCAGCGGTTATCCTCGAACACGGCCGAAGGCACCGGCGCGGCGCCCGTGAACGTGCCCTTGATGTGGCCCCAGGCGAGACCGCCGGAGGCGTAGAGCAGCGTGTTCGGGTTGAGCAGGAAGCCGGCGCGCAGGCGCGTCGTGTCCATGTATTCCATCTTCTGCTGGAACACGCCGCCGGTGACCGCCGCCGTGGAGGAGATGTCCGCGAACGAGAAGTCGGAAATGGTGCCGAGCACCCACTGGCCGAACTGATAATTGGTGCCGTAGATCACGCCGCCGAAGCCGCCGTCGGAATCGGGCGAGACATTGCCGACCGCCAGCCCGCTGACGTTGAGCGACTGCTTGCCCCAGGCATAGCCGCCCTGGCCGCCGACGAAGAAGCCGGTCCAGCTCGGGCCCACCGGGGCGGGCGGCGCCTTGGTCACCATCGGCGCAGGACGCGCCATATCGGCCGCGAGTACCGAGCCTCCCAGGCCGGCCAGCAAGGCCAGGCCGGTGCAGGCAATCGCCAATGTCCTCATGGAAACCCCCAAAATCCCCTAGCCGCCCCACGGCAGCCGCGATTCGTGGGCCGAATGTCTCCCGCGGCGGGCGGCCCGGCTAGAGCAAAAAGGCCACAGGTCGGGATCAAATGGCGCTTCCGGCCCCTTTCCGAACCGAAACGAACCGCAAGGATAACAATTAATTGGCGCAGGTCGGGGGAGCGCTCACCAGGTCTTCTTGAACCCGGCGGTGAGGCTGCTTTTGCCGGGGCCCTCGGCGCTCTCGCTGATGGTGCCGGTCACGCTGACATCCCCGAACAAGGTTTGTTCGGTGCTCAGCGTCCGCAGCCAGCGGCTATCGGTGCTGGAGCGGCTCGCCCCGATCCCGATCCGGGTATGGGTCGGCAGCACATTCAGCTTGGCCGAGCCCTCGGTGGAATAGATTTCGGCCGGGGCGGAACCGCCGGCCGCCGTCGCGGAATCCAGCCAGCCGGGATGCGCGCCCTGGTGGGTGAGCGCATGGCCGTTGCGCAGGGTCACCGACAGATTGTCGTTGAGCGGGACGGATTTGGTCAGCGTCGTGCCGAGCCGGCGCTGGTCCGCGGAAGGATCGACGCGGGCATCGAGGGTCGCCCGGTCCCAGCCGGCCGGCATGTCGAGCGAAGGTGCCGTGATCGTGGCCCAGGCGGCGCCGGTCGATTGCGAGGGGACGGGGCGCAGCGGATCGACCGGCGGCATCCCGTTCTGCGGCCCGGCCAGGTTGAGGTCGAGCCCGACCTTGCTGTCCCATTCCGTCGGCAGGGTGCGCTTGACGGTCAGCGCGCTGGAACCGTCCTTCTTTTCGGTGCGGCTCCAGTCGGCGCGCGGCTCCGGCGCGGCGCTGCTGCGCAGGCGCGTTCCCGACGGGGCCATCCGCGACACATCCCAGTTGAGCGCGTCGAGATTGGCGCCCTCGCCGAAGACCGATGCGTCGGGCGGCGTCCACTCGCCGCTTTCGGCGGGTTCCGCCGTCACGCGGGGAACGCCAAGGACGAGCGCGGCAAGAGCGAGGACGGCAATGCGGATCATGCGCACCATAAAGTCAGGAGTGAGCCGGGACGATGGCCGCTGGCTATCGGGGGAGCGCGGCAATTCTGCGGCCGGGAGGTTAACGCAGTATCGGCCGCCGAACGGTTGCGTGCCTCAATTTGGGGCAACGCCGCTCAGCCGCACTGCGCGATGCGGGTGTTGATCTCGTCGACCGCATGATCGAGGCGCACCAGCGCCTGGTCGCGCTCGGCGCCGGTCTTGCATTGCGCGGTCACCGCGCGCGCCTTGACGGTTTCGACGAAATGCAGCCGGTAGACCGAACAGACATCGTCGGCGGCGGCATGCTTCAGGCGCGCGGCGCTGGCGTCGAGGCTGGCCGCGGCCGCGGCGAGGCCGCGCCTGCAGACCGGCGTGTCGCGGGTCTGCGAAAAAGCCGGCGCGGCAAGCGCAAGCACCAGCGCGCCGGCAAGGGCAGGGCGGTACGGCATGGACGCATCTCCCGGCTGTCCGTACCGGTTGGTCCGCCCAGGCGCCCGGGAGGTTCAATGCCGCGGGCCTATCCGGTCTGCCGCAGCGGCTCGGCGGCGCTGTTCTTCATGTGCGCCAGGCTGTCGGCAATCAGCTTCATCGACGACATCGCGGACTGGTTGAGGCCGGCATAGCCGACGATATCCCGCCGTACCCGCTCGCCCTCGCGGTGGAGCATCTCGCGCATCGTCTGCAACTCGCCGATCAGGCGGTCGATCTCGCCGATGGAATTGCCGGAGACGCGCTCGATCAGCCCGGCCAGAGAGTCCGGCGTCGGCTCGCCGCGTTCGGAGCGCGAGCGCCGCCAGAAGGCGACGTCGCGATGCACCACGTCGCGCATCGCACCTTCAAAATCCGCGACCGCCTTCGAAAGCTCGTCCGTGCGTTCGGTTTCGATGTTGTCCATGTGCTCTCTCCTTCCACCGCGCAGCCTTGCCCCGCCGCTGCGCACCCCTGGCCAGTGCGTCATTGAATCGTGACCGCTTCGATACCCGAACGTGACCGCTTCGCGGCAGGCGCGGGGCGTTTTTTCTCGTCGATACCGCTGCGCGGTTTGGTTCCCGCGAGAGGCAAAAAATTACCGCACGCGCAGGCCGCAACGATCGCGTGCATTGCGCGTTATAGGGGCATCACTTCCAGAGGAGAGAAGCGCATGAAAATGTTCGCTCTTGCGGCTGCCGCGGTGGCCGCGACCGCCATCGCGACGCCGGCTTCGGCGCAGATCGCCGTGGACACGCCGGTCGGCGGCGTGCGCATCGGTCCCGATTACCGCGACCGCTACGATCACCGCGCCTACCGCGTGGAGCGCGACGCCTATGCGTCCTGCCGTACCGTGAAGACCCGCACCGTCACCCCGAGCGGCAAGGTCATCATCGAGCGCAAGCAGTATTGCCGCTAGCGGCGCGGTGGAATGCCACTTCCCCTTCAGACGGCCCCCGCGCGGGGCCGTTTGAATTTCGGCGCCTCGTCCGAACGGCGTGGGCGGCCGGACGTTAGTCTGGGGCAACGAGGCGACCTTCGGAGGTTCACATGAGCGCAATGCGCAGTGCGGCCGTGCGGCGTGGCGCCACCGCATGCCTTTATCTTTTTCTCGCGGCGCTGGCTTTTCCGCTGGCCGCGCAGGCGAGCGCGAACATTCCGCAGATCGACGCGGAGGCGACCTGCCGTTCGGCGGCGCGGGCCGATCCCGCCACCGCGCAGCAGGTCAACGCCTCCTGCGTGCGCAGCGAGCATGCGGCGCGCGATACGCTGGCGGCGGGCTGGGACGAATTCCGCGCGCCGGATCGCGCCTATTGCGCGCGGCTCGCGACCATGGCCGGCAAGGGCAGCTATGTGCAGCTTCTGACCTGTCTCGAAATGGAACGCGACGTGCGCCTGCTGCGGCAGCGCGCACACGAGGATGCGGCCACCACCGGCAGCCGCGAATAGCGCAATCCGGCGAAGTGGGCACCGGTTCGCCGCAAGATTGCGCGATAGACCAAGAGCTAGAGTGTGATGACTTGGGTTTGAAGCGACGAGGGCCGCCGCGACAACGGTTTGTCCCCTCTCCCAACCCCACTCGGGTTTACCCGAGTGGGCAATGTCAAGTCGGCCGAAGTCGGAAACATCCGACT
>JBFWWQ010000309.1:2611-3949 GCA_050246095.1 Pseudorhodoplanes sp. | reverse complement strand
GCTGATCAAGAACGCCGAGGCGCTGGAACGCATGGAGAAGGTCGACACGCTGGTGATCGACAAGACCGGCACGCTGACCGAAGGCAGGCCGGCGGTGACGGCGATCCACACGGCGTCCGGTTTCGACGAGGCGGAGCTGCTGCGGCTGGCCGCCAGCGTCGAACGCTTGAGCGAGCATCCGCTGGCCGACGCCATCGTCGCGCGGGCGAAGCAGGAAAACATCGCGCTTGCGCCGGCCGGCGACTTCGACTCGCCGACCGGCAAGGGCGTGGTCGGCACGGTGGAGAACCGGCGGCTGGCGCTGGGCAATGCCGCCTTCCTGGCGCAACAGGGAGCCGATCTGTCGGCGCTCATTCAGAAGGCCGACGCGGCCCGCGGCGATGGCGCGACCGCCATCTTCGCCGCCGTCGACGGCAAGGCCGCCGGCATCTTCGTCATCGCCGATCCGGTCAAGCGGTCGACGCCCGAGGCGCTGCAGGCCTTGCACGCCGAGGGCATCGAGATCGTGATGCTGACCGGCGACAACCGCACCACCGCCGAGGCCATCGGCCGGCGGCTGGGCATCGACCGCATCGAGGCCGACGTGCTGCCTGAACGCAAGGCGCAGATCGTGGCGGCGCTGAAGGCCGAGGGCCGGGTCGTGGCGATGGCCGGCGACGGGGTCAACGACGCGCCCGCCCTGGCCGCGGCCGATATCGGCATCGCCATGGGCACCGGCACCGACGTCGCCATCGAGAGCGCCGGCGTGACGCTGCTGCATGGCGATCTGCGCGGCATCGTCAAGGCGCGCCGGCTCTCGCACGCCACCATGCGCAACATCCGGCAGAACCTTTTCTTCGCCTTCGCCTACAACACGGCGGGCATCCCGATCGCCGCCGGGGTGCTGTATCCGGCGCTCGGCCTGCTGCTGTCCCCCGCCATTGCCGCGGCGGCGATGGCGTTGAGTTCCGTTTCGGTCATCGCCAACGCGCTGCGGCTGCGGGTCGCAAAACTGTGACCCGGCCGGCCTTGTCCCGACATGCGGTCCGCCTCTAGATTGAACGACATGAGCGCCGCCGCCATTTACCGCACCCTGGTTCCCGCCCTGCGGCGGGCGCTTGTGCTGCTGGCGGCGCTGTCATTCGTGCTCTCGGGCGTGTCGAGCCTGCATACGGCGCACGCCATGGCGGGCGGGCACGATGTGATCGGCGGACACGACGCGACCGGCGGACATGACGGGACGCATGCCGCGCCGCAGGTCGCCGCCGACTGCCACGCCGCGAACGATGCCGCCGCCAACGATGTCGCCGCCAATGACGGCGCCGCCAACGACGGGACCGGCGACACGCGGCCGGAGCC
>JBFWWQ010000309.1:0-2511 GCA_050246095.1 Pseudorhodoplanes sp. | reverse complement strand
TCGGTGCTGGTCGAGCCCGGCAAGCGCGCCGAGCTGACCTGGAAGTTCCCGCAGGCCATGACCCTGCAATTCGCCTGCACCATTCCCGGCCATTACGAGGCCGGCATGGTCGGCAGCTTCGACTACAAGTGAGGGGGCGCGCCATGACCATCAAGCTGCAGCGCCGCGACGCGCTGAAACTGATCGGCGCCGGGGCCGGCGCGGCCGGCGTCTATTTCGTCTATCCCGGCCGCCGCGCCTTCGCCGCCGCGTCCACCTTCGAACTGGCCGTCGAACAGGGCCGCATCGTCATCGACGGCGTCTCCTCCAACGCCCGCTTCATGGGCGGCTCGGTGCCCGCGCCGACCCTGCGCTGGCGCGAGGGCGAGGAGGTGGTGATCCACGCCACCAACCGCATGGACCAGCCGACCTCGATCCACTGGCACGGGCTGCTGCTGGCCGGCGTGATGGACGGCGCGCCGGGCTTCAACGGCTTCGTCGCCATCCAGCCGGGCGAGACCTACACCTACCGCTTCCAGCTGCGCCAGGCCGGCACCTACTGGTACCACTCGCACTCGGCGATGCAGGAGCAGATGGGCATGTACGGCGGCATCGTCATCGCGCCGAAGGACGGCGAGAAGGCGAAGGCCGACCGCGACTACGTCGTGGTGCTGTCCGACCACACGCGCGAGGACCCGCGCCGGGTGTTCGCCAACCTCAAGGCCGATCCCGGCTACTACAACCGCGGCAAGCGTACGCTGATGGATTTCTTCCGCGATACGGAGCGCGACGGCTTCAACGCCACGATGAGGGATCGCGCCGACTGGGCGGAAATGCGCATGGACCCGACCGACCTGGCCGACGTCACCGGCTACCAGTTCCTGGTCAACGGCAAGGGACCGCGCGACAACTGGACCGGGCTGTTCGCGCCGGGCGAGCGGGTGCGGCTGCGCATCATCAACGCCTCGGCGATGAGCTTCTTCGACGTGCGCATCCCCGGCCTGCCGATGACCATCCTGTCGGCCGACGGGCAGGACGTGCAGCCGGTGCGGGTCGACGAGTTCCGCTTCGGCGTCGGCGAGACCTACGACGTGATGGTGATGCCGCGCGAGGATCGCGCCTACACCTTCTTCGCCGAACCGATCGACCGCTCGGGCTACGCCCGCGCCACCCTGGCGCCGCGCGCCGGCATGGAGGGCGAGATCCCCGCCCTGCGCCCGCGCACCATACTGACCATGGCCGACATGGGCATGGCGCATGGCGGCATGGATCACGGCGCGATGGGCCACGGATCGATGGGTCATGGCGGCATGGATCATTCGAAGATGGGCCATGGCGCTCCTGCCGCGCCCGCCGATACCGGCCAGATGGATCATTCGAAGATGGACCACTCGAAGATGGGTCACTCGATGACGGGCGAGTCGAAGATGGATCATTCGAAGATGGATCATTCGAAGATGGACCACTCGAAGATGGGCCATGGCGGCATGCGGCAGGGCGGCATGCAGCACGGCATGCCGGCGTCGCCGGCCGGGAGCGGTGCGGCGCCCGATGGCGCCGTGGGCTGGGGCGATGCCGGCACGCGGCCGGGCGAGAAGGCGCTGAGCTACGCCGATCTGCGCTCGGCGCGGAAGAACGACGATGCGCGCGCGCCGACGCAGGAAATCGAAGTGCGGCTGAACGGCATCATGGAACGCTACATGTGGAACATCAACGGCCGCCCGTTCGGCCACGACGAGGCGATCCGCGTCAGGTACGGCGAGCGGGTGCGCATCCGCTACGTCAACACCACCATGATGGCGCACCCGATGCACCTGCACGGCATGTTCGTCGAGCTGGAGAACGGCGGGGGCGAGCGCATGCCGCGCAAGCACGTCACCATCGTGCCGCCGGGCCAGGAAGTGTCGGTGATCCTGACCGCCGACGAGCCGGGCGAGTGGCCGTTCCACTGCCACCTGCTCTACCACATGGAGGCCGGCATGATGACGCGCTTCGTCGTCGGCCCGAAGGAAGAGAGAAAGGCGGCAGTAAAATGAGCCGTCTCGTTCTGTTGGCGGCGGTGGCGCTCCTGCTGCCGCTGCTGCCTTCCCCCGGGCGCGCGCAATCGCCCGATCACGGCCACGCGCACGTATTCGGGTTCGTCGAGGCCGAGCAGTTCGAGGTGCGCCATTCCGGGCACGGCGAGAGCTTCGTCTGGGACGTGCATGCCTGGCTCGGCACCGACGACTGGAAGCTGCTGCTGAAATCCGAAGGCGCGCTGCCGACCGAAGGCGGGCTCGAGGAGGCCGAGGCGCAGGCGCTCTATGCCTGGCGGGTCTCGGATTTCTGGGACGCCTATGCCGGTCTGCGCTACGACCACCGGCCGGCGCCGGAACGGGGCTTCGCCGTGTTCGGCATGCAGGGGATGGCGCCGTGGTTCATCGAAGTCGACGCCGCGGCCTTCGTCAGCCACAAGGGCGAGGTCTCCGCGCGCTTCGAGGCCGAGTACGATCTCTACATCACCCAGGCGCTGGTGCTGCAGCCCGTGGTCGA
>JBFWWQ010000308.1:0-3955 GCA_050246095.1 Pseudorhodoplanes sp. | reverse complement strand
CTGATGCTCGACGGCGCCACCCAGATCACCACGCGCGACGAGTTCATCTACCAGGAGATGATGTCGCACGTTCCCATCCTGGCGCACGGTAAGGCGCGCGAGGTGCTGATCGTCGGCGGCGGCGATAGCGGCATTGCCGAGGAGGTGCTCAAGCACAAGTCCGTGCGGCGCCTGACGCAGGTCGCGATCGATCCGTCGGTGGTCGAGTTCGCCAAGGAGCACTTCCCGGAATTCACGAGGCCGGTGTTCGCCGACAAGCGCTTCGAGAGCGTGATCGACGACGGTATGAAATACGTCGCCCGCACCGACCGGCGCTTCGACGTCATCATCGTCGACTCCACCGATCCGCAAGGGCCCGGCAAGGTGCTGTTCAGCGAGCGGTTCTACGCCGCCTGCAAGCGCTGCCTGACGCCGGGCGGCGTGATGGTGACACAGAACGGCGTGCCGATCCTGCAGCCGAAGGAGCTCGTCGGCAGCGTACGGAAATTCCGCAAGCTGTTCGCCGACGGGGCCTGTTACGTGGCGGCGATCCCGACGTATGTGGGGGGCCACATGGCGATGGGGTGGGCGAGCGACAATCCGAAGCTGCGCCTTACCGGCGTCAAGGCAATCGCGGACCGCTATTCCAAAGCCGGCCGCTTTGCGACCCAGTACTGGACGCCCGAGGTGCATGTCGCGGCGTTCGCGCTGCCGCGGTTCATCGCCGAACTGGTGACAAGAGCCCGCAAGCGCTGATCGCGGCACCTGCTTGATTGCGCACTGCTACGCGCTGCCGCCGGCCTTCTCGGTGGCTGAAGCGAAGTTCAACTCGATCTCCACGTTGTTCGGGTCCTTGAGGAAGATCTGCCAGCGCGGGCTGTCCGGCACCTGATTGACCCGGAACGGTATTCCCATGCTGGCGAGGTGCTGCTTCGTTGCCTCGAACCCGCTCGAACCGAAGGCGACATGGTCGATGACGCCGGAATCCGGCCGCTGCTCGCGGTCGGTCGGCGAGATGTCGTTAAGGTGCAGCACCGGGTGATCGCCGCTGTAGAGCCAAGCGCCCGGAAAGGCGAACGGCGGCCGCGGCCCATTCACGAATCCCAGCACGGTCTCGTAGAATTTGATGGTTTCCGGCAGCTTGCGGGTCGACACGTTGTAATGGTCGAGCATTCCGACGCTCATGCCCATGTCTTTTCTCCTGCCCAAGGCGTTTCAAGTGCGTTTCGGGTTTCATACCGCGAAAATGCCACGGTGACGAGCCACATCAGGCGGCCCGCACGTATCCCGCCGCCGAGGTTGTCGGACCGGGGCAAACGGGGCATAACGACGCTTGGTACGGACTCGAGGAGCGAATGCATGACGGCCACCTTCCTGCCGCGCGCGAACGGCCGGCTGATGCCGCAAACGATGCTTGCG
Organism: Pseudorhodoplanes sp.; assembly: GCA_050246095.1. Lineage (GTDB taxonomy): Bacteria > Pseudomonadota > Alphaproteobacteria > Rhizobiales > Xanthobacteraceae > Pseudorhodoplanes. The sequence continues at coordinate 2,557 of JBFWWQ010000308.1, read as the reverse complement.
GCTGCCGGATTAGCCGCGCTGATGGCGGTCGCGACAGTCGAGCCTGCGCATGCGATCCCACCGCAGTCCGCGCCGTGGTGCGCGAACATGGGCGGGAGCTGGGGCTTTGATTGCTCCTATTTCACGTTCGAGCAGTGCATGGCGACGGCGCGAGGGCTCGGCAATTCGTGCTCGCCCAATCCAAACGCGTACATCCTCATTCAGCGCAACAAGAAGGCGCGGTTGCGCGTCCGCTACTATATCGACGAATGGGGCCGCCGCGTTCGCATCCGGTGATAAGCCGGACCTCGATCAGAACACCGCGAGATATTTCAGCAGTGAAATCACGCCGATGATGATGACGACGACGCGCGCGATCTGCTTCGCGCGGCCGTCGAGCGGCAGCATATTGATAAGATAAAGGACCAGGATCACCACCACGAAGGTGATGAGCGCGCCAATGAGGATGGACATGGGATGATCCGTTCTCGTCGTGAGAGAAGTGGCCTCGACCGGCCGTTACCCTGCAAGAGAAGCTGCCGCGGCACCGAAAAGCGTCTGTCGCAGCGTCGATCAACGCGCTGATCGGCGCTTCGGTTCCACGCGACCGCGCAGGGGCTAACGCCGCGGGCGCCCCGAAGCGCCCGGCCAGGCGCCCATCCGCGCCGCCACTTCGGGCGGGACACGGTAATCGCGCAAGAGCTGCCGCAAGTCGCGCAAGCCGCAGGCCTCGCGCTGGACCACGAAATGCCAGAGCGCCAGGCTCGCCTCCGAGACGAGCCGCGAGCGGGTCTGGCGAACCGGCGCCGGCGGCGTTTCGCACGCCGCATGGTCGGCATCGAATGCCGCGAGCGTGGCCAGTGCCTGTTCGAGTGCGCGGCCGACGCGGCCGAGCGCCGACGCCTTCTCCTGCCCGAATTCGTAATCGAGCACGGCAGCGGGATCGTCGAATAGTTTGCGTTGGCGCATGGGCTGGTTCGGTGCGCGGTGGCCGTTGGGCAGCGGCATGGCGACATTATCCCAGGAGTCCGACAGGGGCCAACGGCGCTCCGCCGGACTTTCTCAATCATCGCGGCAGGCGGCGGCGTATGGTCGCGCGTCATGCGGCGGTCGCTTGAACGGCCGCAACCGATAGGCTCAAATGGCGCAAACGGCTGCGCCGTCAAAAATGAACTTGGGAGGATCGCACATGACCAAAGCCTTTATCACTGCGTTTTGCGCCCTCGCGCTGGTCGGCGGGATCGCCGGTCAGAGTCATGCGGAGGATGTGCTCAAGGTCGTCATTCCACAACGAGGCGCCTGGGATGCGGGCGTGGCCGAACTCGGCCAGCGTGGCGGAATCTTCAAGAAGCACGGCCTCAAGCTGGAAATCCTGTATGCCCAGGCCGGCCCTGAATCGATTCAGGCGCTGATCGGCGGCAGCATGGATATCGCCACCGCCGCGGGCGTGTCGGCCGCGGTTGGGACGTTTGCCAAGGGCGCGCCGATCCGCGTCATCGGCTCGGAGATGATCGGCTCACCGGATCTGTACTGGTATGTGCCCGCGGCTTCGCCAATCAAGACCCTTCAGGACTTCAACGGCAAGACGGTCGCGTTCTCGCTGACCGGCTCGTCGAGCCATGCCGCGCTGCTGGCGCTGATCGCGCAATACAAGCTGACCGCCAAGCCGACCTCGACCGGCAACATCGCCGCGACCATCACGCAGACCATGAGCGGGCAGGTCGACGTCGGCTTCGGCGCGGCGCCGTTCGGTCTCGACCTCGCCGAGGCCGGCAAGATCCGGATCGTTGCCACCGGCAGCGACGTCGCCTCGCTGCGCAGTCGCACCGTGCGGGTGAACCTCACCAACGTGAACACGCTGAAGAATCGTCGCGACGCGTTGGCGCGCTTTAACCGCGCCTATGCCGAGACTGTCGAGTGGATGTATTCCGACCCGGCGGCGCTCAAGCACTACGGCGAATACTCCAACCTGCCGGAAAAGATCGTGCTGCGGGTGCGCAAGCTCATTCCGAAGGAAAACATGACGCCCGGCAAGGTCGCCGGCATCGACGCGATCATGGCGGATGCGGTGGCGGGCAAGTTCATCCCGGCGCCCCTGTCGGACGCGCAGGTCAAGGAACTGATTCAGATCCCGTAAGCGTTGGATCGAATTGATCTGTGAATGCAAAGGGCGGCCGTGAGGCCGCCCTCGTCACGAATGCATTCTGAGCAATGGCTCAGCTCAGCACGTTGTACTTCTTGAACCAGGCCTGCATTTCGTTCCAGGCGGCATCGGCAGCTTGCTTGCGATAGCTCGGCCGGTAGTCGGCATGGAAACCGTGCGGCGCGCCCGCAAAGGTCTTGATCTCGAAGGTCTTCTTCGCAGCCTGGAGCGCCCCTTTCATGGCCTCGACCTGGGTCAGCGGGATGCCCTGGTCGGCTTCGCCGTAAAGGCCGAGCACCGGCGCCTTGATGTCTGCGGCCGCCTGCGTCGGGCTCTTCGGCCAAATCGCCTTCTGCGAATCCGGATCGACCAGCGAGCCGTAGAACGCGACGCCAGCCTTCACATCGGGGTTGTGCGCGCAATAGAGCCAGGTAG
>JBFWWQ010000307.1:0-4030 GCA_050246095.1 Pseudorhodoplanes sp. | reverse complement strand
TGGACGTCGTCACCGACCCGCAGCACGGCTTCTTCCAGGCGGCCGAGGCGCCGTACGAGTGCGTGATCGTGTCGACCGGCTTTGCCAGCTACGATCCGCTGCGGCTTTGTTCGCAGATACGTTCGCTCGACCGCACGCGCTTCCTGCCGATCATCCTGGTCGCCGACGAGGGCGACGACGAGCGCATCATCCGCGCGCTCGAGATCGGCGTGAACGACTATCTGATCCGCCCGATCGACCAGCAGGAGCTGCTCGCGCGGCTGCGCACCCAGGTCAAGCGCAAGCGCTACAACGACCATCTGCGCGCCAGCGTGACCCAGACCATCGAGATGGCCGTGACCGACGCGCTCACCGGCCTGCACAACCGGCGCTATCTGGACAACCATCTGCGCACGCTGTTCGACCGCGCCGTGACGCGGCGTCGCTCGCTCTCCGTGATGATCACCGACATCGACCGTTTCAAGTCGGTCAACGACCGTTGGGGTCACGATGGCGGCGACGAGGTGCTGAAGGAGTTCGCCCGCCGGCTGCGCAAGAACGTGCGCGGCATCGACCTGGCCTGCCGCTTTGGCGGCGAGGAGTTCGTCGTTGTGATGCCGGACACCGACGGCGTCGTCGCCGAGAAGGTGGCCGAGCGCGTCCGCGCCGAGATCGCTGCCGCGCCCTTCGTCGTCGGCAAGGCCGGCGACACGATCGAGGTCACGGTCAGCGTCGGCGTCTCCGAACTGCGTCGCGTCGGCGACACCGTGGAAGACCTGATGAAGCGCGCCGACCTCGCCCTCTACGAGGCGAAGGCCGGCGGCCGCAACCGGGTCGTCGCGAAGGCGGCCTGAAGTCCGGCCATGAAATCCGGCGCCGGCTTTGCCGGCGAAGTAACCCCCCCCGGCACAGTCGGTTAGCAAGTAACCTTAACCTGAAGCGGGGCGAGCCAAGGTTAAGAAACTGTTGATTTTCAAGCGCTCTTGCGCGAGTGTGCCGGCACGGGAAAGGGACGGTCCGACGGACGGGGAAAGAAGCCGGGATCGTTTCGCAGATACCCCATGATGCTCAGGTCCGCCGCATCTCCTGGGTCCGTGGGGTCGGCCGGCCGGCGCTGGCACATAGTGGCCTCCTCGTACCGCTGCCAACCGCCGACCGGCCCCCGTTTTCTTAAGCGACTACATGAGAAGGCGCTCCCAATCGGTTGGGAATGCTTGCATATTCAACGAAAAAGGCCGCCTCGAATGGGCGGCCTTTTTCGTTTCCGCCGGAAGCGGGACTACTTGATCTTGGTTTCCTTGAACTCGACGTGCTTCTTGGCGATCGGGTCGTACTTCTTGAACGAGAACTTTTCGGTCTTGGTACGGCTGTTCTTGCTGGTCACGTAGAAATAGCCGGTGTCGGCCGTGGAAAGGAGCTTGATCTTGATGTTGGCGGCTTTTGCCATGTTCGTTGTCCGTCGCTTTCGGGATTTGATATCCGCGCAGGCAGGCGCCCGGCAGCGGCAAATTCGCCGCGACACATAAAGACTGGCCGCCGAAAGTCAAGGCCGGGGCTTGACCGCGCGCATCCGCCAGAGCGCCAAGGCGATGTAGGCGAGGAAGAAGGCGGCGAGCGTGCCGCTGAGGCCGTGCACGCCGAAGACATCCATGCCGATGCCGGCGAATTGCGGCCCGATTGTCATGCCCACGCCGTAGCAGAACACGAAGGCGGCGTTGGCTGCCGCCAGGTCGCGGCCGGAAAGCCGGCTGCCGAGATGCGCCAGCCCCACCGTGTACATCGCCGCCACGGCGCCGCCCCAGACGAACAGCACGCCCGCCAGCACCCACCAGCTGGCGTAGACCGCGGGCAGGACCGACATCCCGACAAGCCCGACGACCGCGCAGCCGACCAGCAGCAGCCGCCGGTCGCCGATGCGGTCGGAAAGCATGCCGATCGGGATCTGCAGCATGACGTTGCCGAGACCGATCATCGACAGCAGCAGCGCCGCGTCGGCTTCGGAATAGCCGATCCGCTCGCCATAGATCGGGAAGAAGGCAAAGCCGCCGGTCTCGACCGCCCCGAACACCAGCACGGCGGCCGTCGCCGTCGGCACGAGCCAGATATAGCGCACGAAGCCGCCCGGCTCGCCCTCTTCGCCTTGCCTTATATCCGGGCTCTCGCGCCAGGCGGCGATCACGGGCAGGGCGCCGATCATCACCACGCCGAAGGTGACGGCGAAGGGCAGGAACCCCTCGCTGCCGATCTGCGCGAAGAGCCACGGGCCGAGCGCGAAGCCGAGCGACAGCACCGTGGCGTAGAGCCCCAGCACCATGCCGCGCCGGTGCGGCGGGGCCGATATGCTGATCCAGAACTCCGACAGGATGAACAGCACAGTGAGCGCCACATGCAGGATGGCGCGCAGCGGGAACCACATCCAGAAGTCCGGCGCGAAATGGAAGCCAAGGAAGGCGAGCGAGCCGAACGCGATCATCGCCAGCATCGTCGGCACGACGCCGAAGCGCTGCGCCAGCGGCGTGGCCAGCGGCGCGGCGGCGACCGAGGCGAAGCCGGCGACGGCCGTGTTGAGCCCGATCAGGGTGGGGGAATGGCCCGCCCGCTCCATCACCACGGAGAGCAGCGGCATGCCGAGCCCGATGGCGATGCCGACTACGCTGATCGAGGCGATCGCGGCTGCGATCGACAGCCAGCGGGTCGGCGAGCCGGCGCCCTGGATGACTGGTCTATCCATGGCGGGAAGCTACAGCAGATCGCGTCGGAAGCGGTTGTGACGCATGTGATAGAAGGGGATGGTCGCCCCCGGGGCCAGCTCCGGATCGTTGCGCAGGCGGCTCTGCAGATCGCCCAGGATCGTCTTCGTCACCAGCGGGACGTCCTGCAGCATGGCGTCCTCGATCGGCAGCCAGATCAGCTCCTCAAGTTCGCCGGTCGGTCCGCCATCCGGCAGTTCCACTGCCACGTCGTCGCGCCAGGCCGCGAAGAAGCGCGTGTCGAATCGGCGCACGCGTCCCGGAGGCGTGATGGCGCGGGCGACGAGGCGCAGACAGGCGAGCGTCGGCTGCACGCCATGGCTCACGAACCCCTGCCAGTCGGGCTGGCGGGCGGCGAAGTCGCCCCTCTGTCCGATGAGCAGGCCGGCCTCCTCGTAGGTTTCGCGGATCGCCGAGGCGGCGATGGCGCGGGCGCGGGCGACGGTGGCGCGCCTGTGGCTGCCGGCGATGCGGTCGATGTCGGCGGCCGGCAGATCGTCGGTGAAGGACAGGCGGCTGTCGGCCGGATCGGTGCGACCGCCCGGGAAGACGAATTTGCCCGGCATGAAGGCATGCTTGCGGTGGCGCCGGCCCATCAGCACCTGCGGCGCTCCGGCCTTGCGGTCGAGCAGCATCAGCGTCGCGGCGTCGCGCGGTCGCAGATAGCCGGGCGCGAGCGCGAAATCCTTGCGTTCGTCCCTCTCGATATCGGCGCGGGTCAGGCCGTCCATGCAATTCTCGGCGGTGCTTCAGGCTTCCGGATGTGTTTCCAGCTGCTCCTTGTGGCCGCCGAAACCATGCATGTAAAGCGCCCACTGCAGGCCCACGACCCCGCCCTTGACCGGCCGCAGCAGCGCCAGCGCCAGGATGATCGTCAGCGGAACCCAGATCGCCAAATGCGCGCCGAGCGACAGCGTGCTCGTCGCCTCGACGCCCATGAAGGCGCCAACCACGATGTGGCCGACGATGGCGATCACCAGATAGGCCGGCAGGTCGTCGGCGCGGTGGTGATGCATCTCCTCGCCGCAGTCGCGGCATCTGTCGACCACCTTCAGGAAACCGGTGAACAGGGGACCCTTGCCGCAGTTCGGGCAGCGGCACATGAGGCCGCGCATGACCGCCTGCGTCGTCGGTCGCGCCGGCTTCGCCTGGCCGCCAAACCTCTGTTCCTGCATCACCGTCTCCTTCCGCGCCCCGCCGCGCGCGGCTGCGAGGCCCGTTGCCGGCCGCGCTGGCCGGCTCGCTGGCCCTTGCGGGCCTTGTGGTACGAGCGCGTTGCGCCGGGCAGCGGTTTCGGCTCG
>JBFWWQ010000306.1:0-4031 GCA_050246095.1 Pseudorhodoplanes sp. | reverse complement strand
GCCGGTATGGAACCAGAAGTTGCGCCACGCCTCGACGGTCTTGTCGGGCATGCCGTGATAGCCCTGCATGATGGTCCAGGGCGCCTTCGGGCGGATGACGAATTCGCCGACCTGGTCCGGACCGAGCGCTTCGTCGGTCTGCGGATCGACCACCTGGAATTCGTACCAGTCGGAATCGACCTTGCCGCAGGATCCCGGGCGCAGCGGTTCGTCGGCGGGAGCCCAGCACACGGCGTTGATCTCGGTCATGCCCCAGCATTCGATGCCGCGCAGGTTGAAGCGCCGCTCGAAGTCGGCGGCGATGTCGCGCGGAAACGGCACCATGATCATGCGCCGCATGCGGTGATCTTTATCCTGCGGCCGCGGCGGCTGCGCGAAGATCATCTCCAGCATCGGCCCGTGCGCGAGGCCGACGGTCGCGCCGTGTTCGCGGATGCGTGCCGTCCAGGTTTCCGGTTTGAACGTGCGGTCGAGCACGATGCCGCCGCCGCCGATCAGCATCGCGAAAATACCCATGAACTTGCCGGCCATGTGGAACAGCGGGTGGAAGCAGTAGAAGATGTCGTCCGGTCCGGCTTCCAGCTTCTCCACGGTGCGGCGCGCGAGAAAATAAATCTGCGCGTGCGGCATGCGTACCGCCTTGGCGGGTCCCGACGTGCCCGACGTGTAGATCATCGAACCGATCTCGGTGCGGCCGACTTCCGGGAAATCGACGAGCGGCGCGTGGCCGGCGACGCTCTCGAACGGGATCAGTTCGATCCGCTTGAAGTCCGGCAGCGGCGTGTCTGGCGCATCCGGCAGCCGGAAATGGATCGCGCGGCGCAGGTGCGGCAGGCGCGCTTCGCTGGCCTGCAATTCTCCGAGGTGCCGGTGTTCGATCACCAGCGTCTGCGCCGCGATCGTGTTGAGCGCGTGCTCGAGCGTCTGGCCGCGATAGGCGCCGTTGATGTTGACCTCGATCGCGCCCAGCAGGTTGCTGCCGAGCCAGGCGAGGATGGACGGCAGGGAGGTGGGCGCCATCACCGCGACCGCGTCGCCGCGTCCGACACCCAGAGCCTGCAGACCGGCCGCGATCCGGCGGGCCTGTTCGAAGGCCATCAGCCGCGTCATTTCGCCTTCGCCGATGACATGCAGGAACGGCCGGTCCGGCGCCACCTCCGCCTGATGGCGGAGCACCGCGGGAACGGTCCAGTGGCGCCTGTCTTCGGTAATCATGACCGGTCAGGCCGATATGTCGGCGCGCGTCTTGGCCTCGGCGCCGAGCGCGCCTTCGGCCGCGAGCGACTGCATTTCGGCGCGCGAATATCCCAGGATGTCCAGCACCTCCGCCGCATCCGCCCCGAGCACGGGCGGACCGCGGCGGATCTGCGGGCCGGTGCGCGACAGCTTCAGCGGGCTGCCGACGAGCCGGATCGGACCCTGGCCGCGGATCTCCATCTCGGCGATCATCTGGTTGTGCGCGACCTGCGGATGCGCGAGCGCGTCCTTCAGGGTCAGCGCCGGCGCGCAGATCACGTCCTGCTGCTCGAACCGCGCCACGCATTCGGCGGTGGTGTATTGCGACGCTTCCCGGCTGATCAGCGTCTGCAATTCGTCCTTGTGCGCGATCTGCTGCTCGACGGTCGCGTATTGCGGCTTCTGGCTGAGATCTTCCAGCCCCAAGGCGGCGCAGAACAGGCGCAGCGGGTTGGGACGGAAAAATCCGAGGATCGTGACCCAGCCGTCCCTGGTGCGCACCACGAAGCTCAGCCCGCGGCGATGCCAGTTGGTCTCGTAATCGTACATGAGGATGGAGGCGGCTTCCGCGCTCTGCACCGCCATCGCCGTGTCGAACAGGCAGGCATGCACCTTCTGGCCCTTGCCCGAGCGCTCGCGCTCCAGCAGCGCGAGCAGGATGCCCTGCACCAGGATCATGCCGGAGGAGAAGTCGATCGCCGCCGAACCCATGAGGCGCGGCGGCTCGCCGCCCTCGACGCCGGCCATCGCGATGCCGCTGATCGTCTGCGCGATCATGTCCTGCGCCGGGCGGCTGGCGATCGGACCGTCCTCGCCGAAGCCGGTGGCGACCGCATAGACCAGGCGCTCGTTGACCTTGCGCAGATCGTCGTAGCCGAGCGATAGCCGCTCCATGACGCCGGGCCGGTAATTGTGGATCAGCACGTCGGCCTTTCCGATGAGCTTCATCAGGATCTCGCGGCCGCGCGCATTCTTGACGTCGATGCAGATCGACATCTTGTTGCGGTTGGCGGAAGCGAAATAGCAGCTGACCAGATTGCGCTCGCGCGCATGCGCGTCCATGTTGCGCATCACGTCGCCGGTTCCGGGCCGCTCGACCTTGATGACCTGCGCGCCGAAATCACCCAGCACCTGCGCCGCGAGCGGGGCCTGATAGACCTCGCTCATGTCGATCACGGTGTAGCCGTCGAGAACGGATTTCCGCATGGCCGGCCTCAATCGCCGTAAACGTGCTTGGCGACGATCAGTCGCTGGATCTGGTTGGTGCCCTCGTAGATCTGGGTGATCTTGGCGTCGCGCATCATGCGCTCGACCGGATAATCCTCGAGATAGCCGTAACCGCCATGCAGCTGCACGGCATCCGTCGTCACCGACATGGCGGTATCGCTGCACAGCGTCTTCGCCATCGAGGCATAGGCGCGGCCGAGCAGCAGATCGTGCTCGATGATTTCGACGGCGCGATAGAGCAGGGCACGCGAGGATTCCACCTTGATCGCCATGTCGGCGACCATGCCGCGGATCATCTGGAAGCGCGACACCGGCTGGCCGAACTGGACGCGCTCCCGGGTGTAGTTCACCGCCTCGTCGAGCGCGCCCTGGGCGATGCCGAGCGCCTCGGCGGCGATGACCGGCCGCGAATTGGTCAGCCCGACATTCATGTAGTCGTAGCCCTTGAGCGGATCGCCGACGACGCGGTCGTCCGAAATCCGGACATTGTCGAGGAGCACGTCGGCGGTCGGGCTGCCGCGAATGCCCATCTTGCGTTCCTTGGCGCCGAAGCTGACGCCGGGATCGTCGCGATGCACGGCGAAAATGCCGAAGGTGCGCTTCTCGCCGGTGCGGGCGAGGATCATGTACCAGTCCGCCCAGGTCGCGTTGGTGATGAAACGCTTGCTGCCGTTCAGCACCCAGCCGTCCGCGGTCTTTTCCGCCCGCGTCCTGACCCCGGCGAGGTCGGAACCGCCGGTCGGTTCGGTGAGGCACCAGGCCGCGACCTTTTCACCGGCGGCGACCGGCCGCACGATCTGCTCGACCAGGTGCTTGGAGCCGTAGCGCACGAGCGGGTCGAGCACGATCCAGCTGGTGAACAAGGTCACCGCCGAGGTCGCGCAGACGCGGGCGATTTCCTCGATGCAGATCACCTGCGCCATCAGATCGCCGCCCTGGCCGCCGAATTCCTCGGGGAAGGGCAGGCCGATCAGGTTGGCATCGCGAAACGCCTTCAGCGAGGCTTCCGGCAGGCTGCGCGTGCGGTCGACCTCGCCGGCATGCGGCGCGACCTTTTCGACCGCGAGGCGACGGACAGTGGAACGGAATTGCTCATACGTGTCCCGATCGCTTTTCATGCTTTCCTCCCGCGATTTTGTTTTTGATGCGCGATGTGAATGGCGGCGGCCAGTCGAGGCCGGTCCTGCGTTCGCCCGGCTGCGGCCGTGTCGGCGCTGCGATGTCGTCGGCCGGTAATCCGGCGAATGCGGCCGCCCGGTGATCGCGCGGGTGTTCTCCGAATGCGCGGCGCGGTGTGGCGGCGATGGAATCCCTCGGCACGGCGCGGTCCCTGTCGGGCAAGACTGGGGCAATGCTAAAGAGCATCAGTCGTATGGTCAATTGCTATGATACAAAATATGGATTGAACTGTATCAATAATTGTGACAGCGTCGTCCCGCTCGGACAATTCCGGCGCAGGGCGCCGGCGCGCCGGCGCGCTTCATTCCGCCCCGCGGGCGGCAACAAACCGATGGCTAGGTGAGGACCGCATCCATGCAAGCTGCTGAATTGCGCGACACTATCAATCG
>JBFWWQ010000305.1:0-4033 GCA_050246095.1 Pseudorhodoplanes sp. | reverse complement strand
CTTGCCGGATTCGATCATGGTCAGGTCGACGATGTCGCTGAGCAGCTCGACCAGATGCTCGCCGGTCACCTGGATGTCCTTGAGATATTGCCGGTAGCGCTCGTTGCCGATCGGCCCGAAACGCTCCTGCGTCATCACTTCGGAAAATCCGATAATGGCGTTCAGCGGCGTCCTGATCTCATGGCTGACCCGTGCCAGAAAATCCGATTTCGCGGCCGACATGTCCTCGGCCCGCCGCTTGGCGGCGAGCAAATCCTGTTCGGCGTCCCGCCACGGCTCCGCGTCGCGGAAGACGGCGCAATACTCGCCCGATTTCAGCCGTCCGACCTGCAGCGTCAACGGCACCAGCCCGCCCTTGTGCCGGCGCGCGACCACGGAACGGGTGAGCGGCGCGGATGCGGCACCGAGCGCGGCGAGCGCCTCGCCGAGCTGCCGGCCGCTCTCCGGGGCCAGCAGGTCGGTGAGCGCGCGGCCGGGCGCGTCGAAGCCGAACAATTCGTCCGCCGCGCGGTTGGAATAGGCGATGGCATGGTCGCGATCGAGCAGGAAGACGGCGTCGTCCATGAGGTCGAGGATGCCCGCGAGATCTTCCGCGGCGCGGTCCTCCTCGAAACTTGTGCGCGCCGGCTGCGCGGACGACGCTGCTGCCGGCACCGCCGGCGCAACATCGGGCGCGGTGAACATCAGCGCCATCGCCGTGCCGGTCTCCCAGGGAATGGTGACGAGCTGCGCCTCGGTCGCGCCGCCGCCCTGCGGGCTTGCGATGCGCAGCTTCTGCGCGCCGCTGCCGTCCATCTCTCCCAGCGTGTCGACATCGAGCGCATCGAGGCCGCCGGCTTCGTCGAAATCCGCCAGCGCCGGGTAGCCGCTCCAATGCAGGAAGGCGGGATTGGCGTAGATCAGCTGGTTGTGCCGGTAGACCAGGATGCCGGTCGGCACGCGGTCGAGGAGAGGCCGTTCGGCGTCGACGGTGCGGCGCCCGAACGGCGTGCGCGCCGCCACCGGATTCTGGTCGTGGACGGGAATGTGCAGCATGGGCGGACCCTCGGGCGGCAAAGGACGCGCCGGCTGATCGCCGGTGGGGCGCGTCGCGAGTTCGTCGGCTTCCTTGAGGCGGGCGGTCAGGCGCGAGGCGAGTTCGCGGAAGGCGTTGCGTTCGCCTGCCGTGAGCGTCGCGGACTTGTTCTCGGGCGCAGCGGGTGCGGCGGGCGCGGGAAACGGGACGACGTTGGGCATCGTACCGGGGCGTTCGGCCGGCGGCGCGACGGGATCGCGGCGCGGCCGGATGCGCTCCGACAGCACCGTCTCGACCAGGGCGGTGTCGCGGCAGACGCCGAAGCCGCGGTAGCCGCGGAAGACGCGGTCGCGGTCATAGACCGGCAGCCCCGACAATTCGACCGGCAGCCTTCTGTCGCTGCCGTCGACCGGCCACTGCACCACGACCCCGCTCCAGGTATTGCGCGTGGCGATGGCCGCGGCGACTTCGCCGGCCGGGTCGAGCGCGAGTTCGCGCGCGATCTCGCGCCAGTGCCGGCCCATCGCGATCGCGACCCTCGGTCCGATCACATCGCTGAACGCGCCGGCGCTGAGGGTGAAGCGTTCGTCGGCATCCATCTGCCAGACGAAGCGCAGCGGATAGCGGCGGTCGGGCAGGACCGGATGCCGCGGCTCGGATTCGTTCCGGTCCGGCAGCGGCGCAGGCTCCGCAACCGGCGCCGGCGCAGGAGGCCGCAGGATCGGCGCTTCGGCCGGGGGCGAAGCCTGCAGGATTGGCGGCGGCGTTGCGGGTGCTGCGGCGGCCGGCGCCTCCGCTATCGCCGGTGCCGTCGCCCCGCTGCGATCCTGCGGCTCCTCGAGCGCCACCAGCCAGAGGGGTTCGGCGTCGGCGCCGATGCGTATGGCGCGCTCGCGTTCGCCCGCATCGATCGTGTTGCGGGAACCGAGATTCCGCGCGGCGGCGTCGGTCGCATAGAGCAGCGTACCGTCGCTTCCGAACGCGGCGAGCGGCACATCGTGGCCCTCCAGCAGGCGCCGGACGCGATCGCGCAGCGGCAGCGTCGGTCCGGCCGGCTCGGCGGCGACGACAAGAATGCCGGCCTGCCCGGAGACGCGCGAACAGGTGCAAAGCAGCGGCCGCCCCATCGCGACGCCCAGCCCGCGCAGGCGCTCCATCCGCGCCGGCGCGTCGTGCCGCAGCGTCGGCGCCAGGCGCGCGATCTGCGCGCCCGCTTCCCGCAGCGCATCGGCTGCGAGCGCGTGCACGCTTGCGGTATCCGGCGCGCCCAGCATCGCCGCACCGACGGCATTGGCCCAAAGAATCGCGCGGCCGTCGTCGGCCCACAGCCACGCGGGCGCGCTGCCGCTGGCATGCGGCGCGAGACGCGGATCGCGCAAATCCGAAAGCTTGGCCTGCAAGGATACCATGACGCGGCAATCCCTCGCGCGGAGGGCGGAACTCCTTGAATTTAATGAATTGTTAATAGTGGCCGCTCCGGAAGGCGTCCATGCGGGGAAGGCGGCCGAGTGCGGATAACCTTAACCCCGGCGGTGCTTGACCGGCGGATCCTTGACGGCCGGACTTCCGGCAAACGTGAACCTGGGGCGATGCTGCGCATTGACGATGGGTGGGCAAAGCCGGGACAATAAGCTTCGGGCAGCAAAGAGATCAGGAGCGAGCGTCATGGACCATATGAAGGGCTTCGAAATTCCGGCCGACATGCGCAAGTTTGCCGAGCAGAGCGTCGACCAGGCCCGAAAGGCGTTCGACACCTTCATCTCGGCCGCGCAGCAGGCGGTCAGCGACATGGAAGGCCGCGCCACCGCGGCACGCGAGGGCGCCAAGGATGTCGGTGAGAAAGCCATGTCCTTTGCCGAAAAGAACCTCGCCGCCTCGTTCGACCTGGCAAAAAGCCTGGTACGCGCCAAGGACGTCGAGGAAATCGTCAAAATACAGACGGAATACGTTAAAGCGCAGATGCAGCACCTGAACGAGCAGGCCAAAGAGCTGGGCCAGTCGGCCACCAAGCTTGCTATGGATGCCGCCAAGCCGAAGACCTGACCGCACCAATATTATATTGCAACGCAATATTTCTATTGCGCTGCATCATTCTCGATGCTATGTAAACGAGCAACGGGTCGCGTCGGACCCGCCAGCAACCGTATCGAGCTGAAGGATGATCCCCATGGCCGAGGCCGTGAAGTCTGTCGCCAACCCGAAATCGTTCGCATTCGAAATGCCGAAATTCGACATCCCGAACTTCGAGATGCCGAAGATGGAAGTGCCGGCCGCGTTCCGCGAAGTCGCGGAGAAGAGCGTCGCGCAGGCCAAGGAAACCTGGGACAAGATGAAGCTGGCTTCGGAAGAGGCCACCGAGGTCATGGAAGAGACCTACAGCACCGCCTCCAAGGGCGCGGCCGATTACGGCCTGAAGCTGATCGAAGCCGCCCGCGCCAACACCAATGCCGCGTTCGACTATGCCACCAAGCTGCTCGGCGCCAAGTCGGTGTCGGAAGTGGTCGAACTGTCGACCGCGCATGCGCGCTCCTCGTTCGACACGATGTCGGCGCAGACCAAGGAACTGACGGCGCTCGCCCAGAAGGTCTCGGCCGAGACGGTCGAGCCGATCAAGGCCGGCATGACCGGCGCCTTCAAGAAGGTCGCCTGATTTCGCCTTCCGATTTCGCGCCGGAGCGGCGCGGATCACGCATCAGGGCCCGGGCCGCAAGGTCCGGGCCCTTTCGCTTGGAGCCGCCGCCAGCTGCGTCGCGGGTTGCCAAGAAACGCCTTTGACACTAGTTTCCGGCCGCCCGCGAAATGTGCAGCTGTAGCTCAGTTGGTTAGAGCGCCTGACTGTGGATCAGGAGGTCGGTGGTTCGAGTCCACCCAGCTGTACCAATTGAATGCTGTGTCCGGCCCGGACACATAGGTAACAGAACGTACCTAAGACATGGGTGACAACCTCGTGCCGAACGGGTTGTCGATGGGTTGCAAGGTTTTCTGCTCCAGGTCGAAGTATCCGAGATCGTAGCGCAT